>JAOXRU010000012.1 GCA_025800395.1 Flavobacteriaceae bacterium | reverse complement strand
CCGCAACAATGAAGGTGACCGCTAGACAAGAAGTTCTAAGGAGGTGGGCCAGTGGGGCGATAACTTTGCATAAGAAGCAATTATTAAAATAGAACACTACGTTATATAAGGTATTTAACGTGAGTCCTATATAAATTATCTTCACAGTTTATTTTGATTTTCTCAGGCTAGGCGTGGCTTTGAAGGGCTATTTATAGCTCGAAAAGATCACAACGACACATAAGGAAAGACAAAACAAATCTATAGAAAGCCTTACAAACAGCAATCTTTGTCCCAAAAAGCCTTGAATTATACCATATCTAGTTTGAAATGCCCTTAAAAGAAATAGAAGATTTTTTTCTTTATAACTAAATGAATATAAAATGCCACCACACGAAAGGATTCGTGCGGGTACCATAGTAGATTTTAAAAATAAAAAGACAAAGTTCGAGACAAAAATTTGAAGCATAATCTTTGTTAGGTTGAAAATTTTTAGCATAGCATTAACTAGGGTTTCTTTTTATCCCAAATTACGCATTAGATCTTCGTTATGAGGGTGGTAAGTGCAATAAAAACAAGTGCTTTATTGCTCTCAACATAGCACCGTTATGGGGAAAGCAAAAAGCAGCGCAGCCTCTTGTTTTTGAAGCAATTTCCATACGTAATAGATTTTCTAATGCGTAATTCGGGATTTATTGAAATAGAAAGGAAAAAAGGGCTATTTATTGGGGTAATTTTGAGCTAGAAATGGTATTGTGATTTAAGCTGCGCCTTTTTAATCCAAATCTCAATATTTATAAGGCTTCTGTGAAGATAATTTATATCGAACTCACGTTATTTATTTACCATCGCTATTGTTTGCCTGCGAAACACAACTTATATTTGCAGCGATTATAATATAAAATAGAACATGATTAAAATCACCCTCCCAGATGGATCGGTAAAGGAGTTTGCTGCGAACAGCACTCCAATGGACGTAGCCAAAAGCATCAGTGAAGGCTTGGCCAGAAATGTAATTTCTGCAAAATTCAATG
The DNA here is from genome assembly GCA_025800395.1 of Flavobacteriaceae bacterium. Lineage (GTDB taxonomy): Bacteria > Bacteroidota > Bacteroidia > Flavobacteriales > Flavobacteriaceae > JAOXRU01. The sequence goes on along the minus strand of JAOXRU010000012.1, from coordinate 136,509 downwards.
ACACCACTGTTGAAACAAGCACGCCATTGACCTCAGATGGTAATTTGGTTTTGTTCACTTGGAACGACCAAGAAGGAAAAAAGGCTTTTTGGCACTCTAGCTCTCATATAATGGCGCAAGCTTTAGAAGAATTGTACCCTGGGGTAAAACTCACTATTGGACCAGCGATTGAAAATGGCTTTTATTATGATGTAGATTTTGGAGACCAACATGTTTCGGACAAGGATTTCTCTAAAATTGAGCAAAAAATGTTAGAGATTGCCCGTGGCAAGCATGAATTTAAAATGCGCGCCGTTTCTAAAGCAGATGCCCTTGCATTTTACAAAAACCAAGGAAATGAGTTTAAAGTAGAACTTATTGAAAATCTAGAAGACGGCACCATTAGCTTTTGTGATCATAGCACCTTTACTGATTTGTGCCGTGGAGGACATATCCCAAACACAGGGATTGTAAAAGCTGTAAAAATAATGAGTATTGCTGGTGCATATTGGCGTGGGGACGAAAACAAGCCACAACTTACCCGCGTCTACGGGGTTTCTTTCCCTAAGCAAAAAGACCTAAAAGCTTATTTGGCGCTATTGGAAGAAGCTAAAAAACGAGACCATCGAAAACTCGGAAAGGAGTTAGAGCTTTTCACTTTCTCTCAAAGAGTTGGTCAGGGGCTTCCTTTGTGGCTACCAAAAGGAGCCGCCTTGCGTGAGCGTTTGGAAAATTTCTTAAAGAAAGCACAAAAGAAAGCAGGCTACGAGATGGTGATAAGTCCGCATATTGGTCAAAAGGAACTATATGTCACCTCTGGGCATTATGCCAAATACGGTGAAGATAGCTTTCAACCAATTCATACGCCAAACGAAGGGGAAGAATTTTTATTAAAGCCCATGAATTGTCCGCATCATTGTGAGATATACAAAAGCAAACCTTGGTCTTATAAAGATCTTCCTAAACGCTATGCCGAATTTGGAACCGTATACCGATACGAACAGAGCGGAGAATTGCATGGACTAACTAGAGTACGTGGTTTTACTCAAGATGATGCACATATATTTTGTATGCCAGATCAATTAGATCAGGAATTCAAAGAAGTTATAGATTTAACCCTATACGTTTTAAACTCTTTAGGGTTCAATGATTTTAAAGCGCAGGTATCTGTAAGAGACACAAGCAACCCAGACAAGTACATTGGAAGTGCTAAAAATTGGGAAAAGGCTGAAAAAGCAATTATAGCTGCCGCAGAAGCCAAAGGTCTAGATTATGTGATTGAAGAAGGAGAAGCAGCTTTCTATGGTCCAAAATTAGATTTTATGATAAAAGATGCCTTGGGGCGCAACTGGCAATTGGGCACCATACAGGTAGACTACAACCTTCCCGAGCGATTTGACTTATTATACAAAGGCAGTGACAACGAATCACATAGACCCATAATGATTCATCGCGCCCCATTTGGAAGTATGGAGCGATTTATAGCTTTATTACTGGAACACACAGGCGGAAATTTCCCACTTTGGCTCATTCCAGAACAAGTTATCATACTATCTCTCAGTGAGAAATATGAAAAATATGCACAAAAAGTTTTAAATTTATTAGAAAATCACGAAATTCGCGCCCTCGTGGATCATAGAAATGAGACCATTGGTAAAAAAATCCGGGAAGCCGAAATGCAAAAGATCCCATATATGATTATAGTGGGAGAGCAAGAAGCCGCCAATGAGACTATTTCTATAAGGAAACACAGTGAAGGAGATCAAGGAACCGTAACTGTTGAAGCATTTGCAACACAAATAAAAGAGGAAATTGCAAACACTTTAGCAGAATTTAAATCATAAATACGTTTAATTAAAAATTTAAAGTCATAGCAATTAGAAGAAGAAACAGACCACAACCAAGAAGAGAAAAAAAAGATCTACACCAGATCAATGAGAAGATAAGAGCGCCCAAGGTGCGTTTGGTTGGTGACAATGTTGAAGTAGGAATCTATTCTACTCGAGAAGCCTTAAGACTGGCCAACGAACAGGAATTGGATTTGGTACAAATTTCTCCAAATGCAGATCCGCCAGTTTGTAAGATCATGGACTATAAAAAGTTCTTATTCGAACAAAAGAAAAGAGAGAAGGCCTTGAAAGCAAAAGCTACCAAGGTTGTGGTAAAAGAGATTCGTTTTGGTCCACAGACCGATGATCATGACTATGAATTTAAAAAGAAACACGCTGTTAAGTTTTTAAAAGATGGCGCCAAGTTAAAGGCATTTGTGTTTTTTAAAGGCAGATCGATCATCTATAAAGACCAAGGGCAAATTCTTTTGTTGCGATTGGCACAAGATTTAGAAGAATACGGTAAAGTAGAGCAAATGCCAAAATTGGAAGGAAAACGTATGATCATGTTTATCGCTCCAAAAAAGAAATAAAGATATTATAGCGAATTGTTAAAGAAGAAACAGCATGCCAAAGATGAAAACAAAATCCAGTGCTAAAAAGCGTTTTAAGCTTACTGGGACTGGAAAAATCAAGAGAAAACACGCCTTTAAGAGTCATATTTTGACAAAAAAATCTAAAAAGCGTAAGCTCGCTTTGACACATAGTACCTTGGTACACGACCATGATGTCAACAGCATTAAAGAACAATTGCGTTTAAAGTAATTATTCTTTAGGTTAAAACAATTTATAAACCATGGAGCTGGGCCAATTCAATTTGAGCAAGTACTAAATAGTCGCCCACTACAAAAAAATTAAAATTATGCCAAGATCAGTAAATTCAGTAGCTTCAAGAGCCAGAAGAAAAAAGGTGATGAAGCAAGCAAAAGGTTACTTTGGACGTAGAAAAAACGTTTGGACAGTAGCAAAAAATGCGGTAGAAAAAGCGATGCTTTATGCATATCGCGATCGTCGCAATAAAAAAAGAACGTTCCGTGCACTATGGATCACCCGTATCAATGCCGGAGCCCGTTTACACGGTATGTCTTATTCGCAATTTATGGGAAAAGTCAAAGCCAACAATATCGAGTTAAACCGTAAGGTTCTAGCAGATTTGGCAATGAACCACCCTGATGCTTTTAAAGCAATTGTTGACAAAGTAAAATAAATCGAATAATCTTTTTCGCTATAATGAAAACCGCCTTTAAAAAGGCGGTTTTTTTTTGTTGATATATGATTGTACAAGAAATTTCATCGCCACATAATCCAACATCTTTTCTAAAATCGTACTTTCGCTCTATGAAAACTTCCTATAAAGACATCAAGCTTATTGTTTCCGATTTGGACGGTACACTTTTGAATAGCAATCACCAAATCAGCGAGCGATTTTTTGAGCAATTTTGGAAACTTCAACAAGAGGGCATTCAATTTGTTGCTGCTAGTGGAAGACCATATTACAGCATGTGCAACGACCTTCGACCAATAATCGATCATATATACATCATTGCAGAAAATGGGGCAATCATTCAAAAACCAAATAAAGCCATAAAAGAAACTGTTTTCCCCCAAGAACAAATTTCCCGAGCCACCCAATTAATTTCAAAAATTCCCCTAGCCACCCCTATCTATTGCACCCAACACAGCGCCTATATCCATCAAAAAAACCAAGCCAGTCTTGCCGAAGTTTTTGAAAATTATTATCACCAAATTCATTGGATAGACGATCAACAAGAAATCGATGGCAATATTGTCAAAATTGCCATCTACCATCCAAAAAACGCTGAGCAAGGCATCTATCCATTTGTAAAGGAGGTCCAAAAAGATTTGTTGGTAAAAATATCAGGACCACATTGGGTAGACATTGCACACCCTTTGGCCAATAAAGGAACTGCTTTGAAAGAAATCCAACAAGAATTAGATATTGACCCAGAAAACACTATGGCTTTTGGAGACTACCTCAACGATCTGGAAATGCTACAAGCGGCAAACTATAGCTACGCCATGGGCAATGCGCATCCCAAAATTAAAGAAATAGCAAAATACCAAACTAAAGACAACGATCATTTTGGAGTAGAAAACGTACTTTCCAATCTGTTAGAAAATAACTACAAGTGATCTAAATACGGTTGGTATCCACATCTCCGATAAGCGTGATACTAAGTGTCCTAGATCCTGCATTGTATCGGTGTTCTCCCAAATACAATCCCTGCCATGTACCCATTGCCAAAGCACCATTTCTCACCGGCAGCTGTACACTACACCCCAATAAAGCACTTTTGATATGCGCAGGCATATCGTCTGCTCCTTCATAAACATGGGTAAAATACGCTTCGTTCTCTGGAACCATTTTTTGAATAAATGCTCTTAAATCTGCTCTTACAGAAGGGTCCGCATTTTCATTTATTGACAAGCTAGCAGAGGTATGCTTCAAAAAAACCAGGCATATTCCCGTCTGCATACGTTTCAATTCTGGCAATTGACTGACGATCTCCTCTGTCACCAAATGGAACCCCTGTGGTTTTGGTGGCAAGACGATGGTTTTGCTCCAAGAAATCATGTTTTCTGTTTTTTCTTTTTGGCTGCCGGAAATAAAACATTATTCAAAATCAAACGATACCCGGGGGAATTGGGATGTAACTCCAATTCTGTCTTGGGATCTCCCACCCTATGCTGATAATCCTCCGGATCGTGACCGCCATAGAAGGTAAAAAAGCCTTTGCCTTTTATTCCGTGTATATATCGCGCTTCACTATTGCGTTTATTCTCACCAAGCACCAATACATTGGCTTTAATATATTGTCGGGCATAGGCTGTAGTTTGCCCCATAAAACCTTTTACAATGGCTGTATGGTTTTGACACAGCATGGTAGGAATTGGATCCCATTTGGCCGAAAAGTCCATAAGCGTAAAATAATCGAGGCTCATTGGAATATGTCCACGTCTTGGATTGGTGGTATCAATATTGGAAAACTCATAAAAATCTGGCCTACGTTCCAAGGTAAAATTGGTAAAGGCGAATGTATTTCGAAAGTCGAGTTTGGATTGGTAATTTGGTGTTGAGGGATCTCCATCAAACATGGCTTCGCAAATATCTACTTGCTCTGCTGCCAAGGCAATATCAAAGCTATCGGTAGCACTACACATGGCAAACATAAACCCCCCTCCAATGACATAGTCCCTTATTTTTATAGCCACCGCACGTTTTTGTTCCGAAACTTTGGAATAACCAAGTTCCTTTGCCAGAGCCTCTGCCTGCAATTTGTTCTCCACATACCAAGAAGCAGCACGAAAAGCACCATAAAATTTACCATATTGCCCAGTAAAATCTTCATGATGCAAATGCAACCAATCGTATAAAAGCAGTTTGTCTTCCAATACTTCCCTATCATAAACCGTTTCATATGGAATTTCTGCAAAGCTTAGCGCCAAGGTAACGGCATCATCCCACGGCTGGTTTCCCTTGGGGGAATATACTGCTATCTTTGGTGCTTTTTCCAGTACAACAGCATCTTGATTTTGAGACGGACTAGCTATCTGTTCCAAAATTTCTGTTGTTTTGTTGTCTGGTAAAATCTCAAAACTCACCCCCCTAATCTGACATTCTTTCTTGATAATTTCGGCATAAGGAAGCAAAAAAGATCCGCCTCTATAATTTAATAACCAATTTACTTTTTGATTGTTGGCCAACACCCAATAGGTAATACCATAAGCCTTCAAATGGTTTTTTTGGCTTTCTGCATCCATTGGAATCAGGATATAGGCTGCCTTTAGTGGTAAAACCAAAACAACCATAAGAGCAAATAAAAATACTTGTTTTTTCATCTTCATAAAGATAGTATTTTTCTTGCACAAACAAGCCTCCAACAAAATAGGTTTAACAAAAATTTAGAAAGGCATATCGTCGTCATTCATACTACTTCCAAAAGCCTGATCGGTTCCGGGCAATGGCTTATCCTGACTAAAGGGGTTTTCGTCGCCTTCATTCATTTTGGAATGAAACTCGGTAGGCACATCGTATTCGTCTAGGTTGTCAAACTTACCTAAATGTCCGATAAACTTCAAACGAATATTTTCCAAACCTCCATTACGGTGCTTTGCAACGATAAATTCCCCTTGTCCGGCAGTTGGAGAACGTTCATCATCATCCCATTCTTCAATTTTGTAATATTCTGGTCTATATATAAATGATACAATATCCGCATCCTGCTCAATAGCACCAGATTCTCGCAAATCTGAAAGCAATGGACGCTTGGTGCCACCACGAGTCTCCACCGCACGAGACAACTGAGACAAGGCAATAACAGGTACATTTAGCTCTTTTGCTAACGCTTTTAGGTTTCGAGAAATCATGGAAATTTCTTGCTCACGATTTCCGCCACCTTTTTGAGTCGAACCTGCAGTCATTAATTGTAAATAATCTATCATAATGATACGGATTCCGTGCTGGGAAGCCAAACGACGTGCCTTGGCTCGCAAATCAAATATGGATAAAGATGGGGTATCATCTATAAACAAGGGTGCTTTTTCCAGGTCTTTCACCTTTACATTAAGCTGTTTCCATTCGTGATCTTCTAATTTTCCGGTACGCAATTTTTCGGAAGAAAGACCTGTTTCAGAAGATATTAGACGAGTAATCAACTGAACAGAGGACATTTCCAAAGAGAAAAACGCACATGGAATACGCGATTCTACGGCTATATTTCTAGCCATGGTAAGGGTTAAAGCGGTTTTACCCATACCAGGACGCGCCGCCACAATAATTAAATCGGAAGGTTGCCAACCCGAGGTAAGCGCATCTAGCTTGGTAAAACCTGTTGGAATACCACTAAGCCCCTCCTTCTTAGATATTTCTTCGATATTTTTCTTGGCCTGCATCACCAAACTTTGGGCAGATTCGGCCGATCGTTTTAAATTCCCTTGCGTTACCTCATACAACTTGGTTTCTGCAGAATCTAGCAAATCAAACACATCAGCAGTTTCATCATATGCTTCTTCAATTATCTGATTGGACAACTCAATTAAGGAACGTTGTATAAATTTTTGCAGAACCACACGAGAATGAAATTCGATATGCGCAGAAGAGGCCACTTTATTGGTAAGTCCAATAAGATAAAAATCCCCACCTATTGCTTCTAAATTTCCATCCTTCTTCAATTGATTAGAAACCGTTAATAAGTCAATGGGTTCGGAATTTTCAAAAAGCGTAAATATAGCTTCGAATATCAATTTATGCGCTTCTTTATAAAACGCTTTGGCATGTAGGATATCTATGACCTCATCCACTCCGCGTTTATCTATCATCATGGCACCCAATATAGCTACCTCTAAATCAAGAGCTTGAGGAGGAAGTTTCCCTTTTTCTAAATTTATAATAGTCCCTTTATCGATTTTATGACCTATGATCGGTTTTGTGTTCTCCATTCCTACAAAATTATGTAATTCTAAAGAGGTGTACGATATTGGTTATAAACCATTCATCAACAATTTACTTGTTTATAAGTTACAAAAAGATGTTGATAACACAAAAAAACTGAAGCGCAAAAAACTTCAGTTTTTTAAAAGGTTTATGAACAAAGGATTTAGCCTTTGTAGACACCCATATCAAAATATTTATTCATCCGTTGATCCACCAAATCTTCTGCGGATAACTTTTTTAATTCCTCAAAATGCGTAGCAATTCGATCCCTGACAGTTTGGAAAGTTTCTTCTCTATTGGACTGCGCACCACCAAGTGGTTCTTTCACTATTTCATCGATAAGATGTTGTTTTTGCATATCTTTAGCAGTGAGCTTGAGGGATTCTGCAGCCTGCTCTTTATATTCCCAGCTTCGCCACAATATAGAAGAACATGATTCGGGAGAAATTACCGAGTACCAAGTATTTTCTAACATCAACACCCGATCTCCTACGCCAATTCCAAGGGCGCCACCAGAAGCACCTTCTCCTATGATCACAACGATAATAGGCACTTTGAGGCGAGACATTTCTAAGATGTTTCTTGCTATAGCTTCTCCTTGCCCCCTTTCTTCTGCTTCGATACCAGGATAAGCTCCTGGGGTATCTACAAAACAAACCACAGGAATTTCAAATTTTTCTGCAGATTTCATCAAACGCAAAGCTTTGCGATATCCTTCTGGGTTTGCCATACCAAAGTTTCGATACTGTCGGGTTTTGGTATTATATCCTTTTTGTTGTCCGATAAACATATAGCTTTGTTCACCAATCTTACCTAGACCACCTATCATAGCCTTATCGTCTTTAAAATTGCGATCTCCGTGCAATTCCAAAAACGAATCGCCACAAATCGCATGTATGTAATCTAAGGTATAGGGCCTAGAGGGATGGCGCGACAATTGTACACGTTGCCAAGCTGTTAGGTTTTTATAAATATCTTTCTTAGTCTTTGTTAACTTTTTCTCTATCTGTTTGCATGTTTCGGTAACATCTACATCACTTTCTTCACCGATAACCTTACATTTTGTCAACTGTTCTTCCAGTTCTTTTATCGGTAATTCAAAATCTAAATATTCCATAGTTCTCAGCGTTGGTTTTCGTTGGATACAAATATAATTATTCTATGGAAACAGCTAAGTAGTAGTGTAAATTTATTCTAATTTTTTATCCTTCCACAGCGCATTTAGTAAAACCACCACCAGTATCACCGCAGTACCTAAATAAAACGTCCACGGCATATTTTCGGTTTTTGGAAAAAACACCAAGGCCAGCAAAATACCATATACTGGCTCTAGATTATAGGACAATACCACAGTATAGGCAGATAGTTTTCGCATCACATCAATGGCGGCTATAAAAGGATAAGTCGTACACACACTACCCAACAACATTAGAAACCACCAATCGGATTGAGAAATTTCAAAAAAAGAATTTCCAAATCCAACTCCAAAAAACTGCACATAGAGACTGATAAATAAGATCCCACTAGCAAATTCATATACCGAGATCACTGTAGCCGAATTTCCTTTTACCAATTTACCATTCAACACAGAAAACAAAGCCGCCAAAAAAGCAGACAACACCCCCAAAATCATCCCTTTGTATTGATGCACTTCTGTTTTTAGAATGAGTAAAAGCCCAAAAACAACCACTATCCCGAGCCAAAGTTCATAGGCTACCGGTTTTCGTTTGTAGATGGCCGCCTCCAACAAGGCTGCAAAGAATGCACCAGTGGAAAACATCGCCAAAGTTACCGATACATTACTTTGTTTTATGGCCTCAAAAAATGTGATCCAATGTAGTGCGATGACCACTCCTGCAAAAGCAAACATTCTCAATTGATAGAAACTAATGCGGAAAGAACGGTTTTTGAATTTGGCATAGGCATACATTAGCCCTAGGGCTATCATCATGCGATACCACACCAAGGAGAAGCTATCGATACTGATCAACTCTCCAATTATTGCAGTAAACCCTGCAATAAAAACCAAAAAATGCAGATGTATGTGTGTACTTAATTTAGCGTTGGGCATTTCGCAATAAATAAATACCTAATATACCAAAAACGAAATTTGGAATAAGCACTGCCAGCAAAGGAGAAAAACCAGATTGTTCGGCTAGGGTACCAAATATTTTGTCAAAGAAAACAAAAGTAAAAGCCACCAATATACCAAAAGCCAGATTCACCCCCATACCTCCTCTACGTTTTACCGAACTCACCGCCACGGCAATAAGGGTAAGTATAAATACAGTAATGGGCAATACCAATCTTCGGTATTGTACCAATTGAAATCTACTTATATTGGTGTCCCCTTTACGTTTTTGTTCTTCTATAAAATCGTTCAATTCAAATACATTCTTGGTTTCTGCGGCATAGGAAACCTGAGATAAGTCTTGTATCTTGAAGCCAAACACCGTATCCAATCTACTGCCATTTACGAAGGTATCTCCTCCTTCTTTATGCAACAGCCTTTTGGTGTAATTCAACAAGCGGTATACCGAATCTTGCTCTACCCATCGTATGGTTTCCGCCGTAATTTTAAAGGTCAATTCATCCTGCTCATTAAAATGCTCAAGAGTAAAGTTGCTTCCTTGCAATCTCTTGGGGTCGAAACTACTGACATAAATAAAATCATGATCTCCAATTTGATTGAAAATATTGACTGTTTCTTGCTCCTTTCGGTTTTTGTACAAATACTGATAGGAAAATTTGTTGAATCCTTCGCTAGAGCGAGGCACCACAAACAACCCCATAAAAAACACAAATACCGATAATATGGTTGCTCCAATAATATAAGGTCGCAAAAAGCGGGTAAATGACACACCAGAGCTCAATATCGCAACGATTTCGGTATTGGACGCAAGCTTAGAAGTAAACCAGATCACCGACAAAAAAAGAAAGATCGGAAAGAGCAGATTTGCAAAATAAACAATGAAGTTCATATAATACAATACGATTTCCTGAGAAGGCGCATTGTTTTCATTCATTTTATCTACCTTTTCGGATAGATCCACCATAATACCAATGGGAACGAACAATGCCATCATCACTACAAAAGTGAGTAAATATCTTTTGAGTATGTATTTATCAATTATCGTTAGCATTATAAACGCTTATTCATTTGGTTTACCATTATATTCTTCCAAGTATAAAAATCTCCTGCTAAAATATGCTTTCTAGCTTGGCGAACCAACCACAAATAAAAACCAAGGTTGTGAATACTGGCTATTTGTTTTCCCAAAAACTCATTGGACACAAACAAATGTCGCAAATACGCTTTAGAATACTCTGTATCTACATAGGTAATCCCCATAGGATCTATAGGAGAAAAATCATCTGCCCATTTTTTGTTTTTTATATTGATGGTGCCATGGGCAGTAAACAACATGCCATTTCGGGCGTTTCGGGTAGGCATCACACAGTCAAACATATCAATACCGAGAGCGATATTTTCCAAGATATTAATAGGCGTTCCAACCCCCATCAAATATCTTGGCTTATCTTCTGGCAATACATTACACACCACTTCTGTCATGGCATACATTTCTTCGGCTGGTTCCCCTACCGATAAGCCACCGATAGCGTTTCCTGCCGCACCAACACTTGCAATATATTCTGCTGACTGTATACGCAGCTCTTTATATGTACTCCCTTGCACTATAGGGAAAAGAGTTTGGTTATATCCATATTTGGGCGGCACTTTTTCTAAATGATTTACACAACGATCGAGCCAACGATGTGTCATATGCATAGAGCGTTTGGCGTAGCTATAATCACACGGATACGGGGTACACTCATCAAAAGCCATGATGATATCGGCTCCTATAGAGCGTTGAATTTCCATGACATTTTCTGGAGTAAACAGATGCGTAGAACCATCTATATGTGATTTGAACTTCACCCCTTCTTCTTTAATTTTTCTATTTCCAGATAGAGAGTACACCTGATAGCCCCCACTATCGGTAAGTATGTTTCTATCCCATCCCATAAACTTGTGCAAACCACCTGCAACTTCTAAAATTGCCGTAGTAGGACGCAAGTACAGGTGATAGGTGTTTCCTAAGATAATATCTGGATTGATGTCGTTTCTCAGTTCTCTTTGATGCACTGTTTTCACGGTTCCTACCGTTCCCACAGGCATAAATATAGGCGTTTGTATAGTACCATGATCTGTAGTGATCTCTCCTGCACGAGCTTTACTATTGGGGTCGTTTCCTTCTAATTTGAATTGCATAGAAAATGTATTGGGGCAAATATAACCAACCTCTCGCAATAAGCTTCTTAATATTTTTTAAAAAATTATTGTCCCCTATCTATCCAGTTCATTTTTATAGTTCACGATCGGGCTAGGGATAGTAGCGGTAGCTTTTTTGGAAGAAAAACTAGTACTGCATGAGCGAGGAAGCGACCAGAGGAAGCTACCACAGCCATAGCAGTACTTTTTTGTGACAAAAAACTATAGCGTAGAGCCCGACCCCGCCCATAGGCGGGGTAGCCCCCACAAAACTGCCACAAAAGCACCAAAAACGTCAGCAAGAATTACAAAAAAATGACAGCTTGGCAGTAAAAAAGTAGTGGCATAGCTTTTGAAATAAACCAAGCAAAAATCTATTTGACAACATTTAATAATTAGTAATAATGAGTAAAATAATTGGAATTGACTTAGGAACTACCAACTCTTGTGTTTCGGTGATGGAAGGAAACGAGCCGGTAGTAATCCCTAATGCAGAGGGGAAGCGCACTACCCCTTCGGTAATTGCTTTTGTAGAAGGCGGTGAAATTAAAGTTGGAGATCCTGCCAAGCGACAAGCAGTAACTAATCCTATCAAAACTATTTATTCCATCAAACGATTCATGGGGAATAAGTTCTCGGAATCGAGTTTAGAAAAAGATCGCGTTCCATATAAAGTAGTACAAGGAGACAATGATACCCCTAGAGTAGATATAGACGGGCGTTTGTATTCCCCGCAGGAGCTTTCTGCCATGATTTTGCAGAAGATGAAAAAAACTGCGGAGGATTATTTAGGACAGGATGTATCCGAAGCGGTAATTACAGTTCCTGCATATTTCAATGATGCCCAACGTCAGGCTACCAAAGAGGCAGGAGAAATTTCAGGATTGAAAGTTCGTCGTATCATCAACGAACCAACTGCTGCTGCCTTGGCTTATGGATTGGACAAAAAAGGTGAAGACCAAAAAATAGTAGTATTTGACTTTGGAGGTGGTACCCATGATGTTTCTATCTTAGAATTGGGAGACGGAGTATTTGAGGTATTATCTACCGACGGAGATACACACCTTGGTGGTGATGATGTAGATGAAAAAATCATCAACTGGTTGGCGGAAGAGTTCCAAGCAGAAGAAAATATGGATTTGCGTAAAGATCCTATGGCCTTGCAACGCTTGAAAGAAGCTGCGGAAAAAGCAAAGATTGAATTATCTGCTTCTCCACAAACCGAAATCAACTTGCCTTATGTAACGGCTACTGCTACAGGGCCAAAGCACTTGGTACGTACCCTTACCCGCTCAAAATTTGAGCAATTGATAGATGATTTGGTAAAAAGAACCATCGAGCCATGTCAAACGGCATTAAAAAATGCTGGTTTGTCTACCGGCGATATAGACGAAATTATTTTAGTTGGTGGATCTACTCGTATTCCTGCAGTACAGGAAGCGGTAGAAAAATTCTTCGGAAAGAAGCCTTCCAAAGGAGTAAACCCAGACGAGGTAGTAGCTGTAGGAGCTGCTATACAAGGTGGGGTACTTACTGGTGACGTAAAAGACGTATTATTATTGGACGTTACACCACTTTCTCTTGGTATAGAAACCATGGGTGGCGTATTCACCAAGTTAATCGAATCAAACACAACGATACCTACCAAAAAGTCTCAGGTATTCTCCACAGCTGCAGACAGCCAACCTTCTGTTGAGATACATGTATTGCAAGGAGAACGTCCAATGGCTACAGATAACAAAACCATTGGTAGATTTCACTTAGATGGTATTCCACCAGCACCAAGAGGAGTACCACAAATTGAGGTAACTTTTGATATAGATGCCAATGGCATCATCAATGTATCTGCAAAAGACAAAGGCACCAACAAGGAGCAAAACATTCGTATAGAGGCTTCTTCTGGGCTTACAGACGAAGAAATCCAAAAAATGAAGCAAGAGGCTGAAGCCAATGCGGAGGCAGATAAGGCCGCAAAAGAAAAGGCAGACAAGCTCAACGAAGCGGATGGGATGATTTTCCAAACCGAGAAGCAACTTGGAGAGTTTGGCGATAAATTGTCGGACGACAAGAAAAAACCAATCGAGGATGCTTTGGAAGCTTTGAAAAAAGCATATGAGACCAAAGACGTAGCTACTATTGCTCCAGCTTTGGATACCCTAAACGAAGCCTGGAAAGCAGCATCAGAAGATATGTATAAAGCACAAGCAGAAGCACAACAAAACGGTGCTCCAGGAGGAGACCCAGGTGCACAAGCTGGAGGCGGAACTGCAGACCAAGCAGATGATGTACAAGATGTAGACTTCGAAGAAGTGAAGTAATTTTAGTTCGAAATACTAATAACATATGAAAAGACTGCCTGTAAATGGGCAGTCTTTTTTTATATTATTTTCCCCCATTACCCAATACAAATAATAACATATTATCCAAATGCATTGGTTTTTGCGTTTTTTCAAAAATTTCATGGAAAAAACAATAATTTGCAGGGCTGCTCTTAAGTGATCTTATTGGATACTCGGGAGCACGAACCAACTAAAAAAACAATCAACATATGGAAATGATTAGTGTATTTGATATGCTAAAAATTGGCGTAGGTCCTTCCAGCTCACACACTTTGGGTCCTTGGCGCGCCGCAGAACAATGGGTAAATACATTAGAAAGCGAGAACAAGCTTTCTATGGTAGAACATATTGAAGTTCATTTATACGGTTCCCTCTCCCTTACAGGCAAAGGTCACGCTACCGATTTGGCCATATTATTAGGCTTATTCGGTGCAGATCCGGTTAGTTTTCCAGTAGCCAATATTTCAAAAGTCATTGAAGAAATAAAAACTACAAAACGATTGCACTGCAAAGGACAAAAGATGGTTTCTTTTGATTTTGAAAAGGACATCCATTTTCATCGAGATTTTCTAGAATTTCACCCCAATGGAATGGTTTTAAAGGCATTATTTACTGATGGAAGCTGGGAAGAAGAAGCCTATTATTCGATAGGCGGTGGTTTTGTGGTACAAGAGAATGAAGAACCCCTGCATGATACCCCAACCGAAGGCAACAAATTTCCTTATCCGATCATCAAAGGGAAAGACCTAGAAAAACACTGTGCAGATTTAGATTGCGACATTTCAGATGTAGTATTCAAAAACGAATTAAGTCTGCGCACTACACAAGAAATAGATAGAGAATTACAAGCCATTTGGCATACCATGCTAGAATGCATGTATATTGGTTGTCATACAGAAGGGACATTGCCAGGTGGACTAAATGTACGCCGAAGGGCCTTTGACAGCCATCAAAAACTAATGGCCAACTCTGCTGCCACATACCAAAATCCAGAAAGTTGGTTGGAAGCCATAAGAAAAACCGAGGTAAAATTTAGACAAATCCTGAAATGGGTAAGTTGTTTTGCTTTAAGCGTAAATGAAGTAAACGCATCCTTGGGAAGGGTGGTTACCGCACCCACCAATGGTAGCGCAGGGGTAATTCCTGCAGTATTGATGTATTATTTGGTGATAGAAAACCACCAAGCTGATTTTTCCCATATCAAAAAGTTTCTATTAGTAGCTGGGGAAATAGGCAGTATTTTTAAAAAAGGAGCTACCATTTCAGCAGCTATGGGTGGTTGTCAAGCAGAGATAGGCGTTTCTTCCGCTATGGCTGCTGGCGCATTAACCGAATTATTGGGTGGCACGCCCGAACAAGCATTAATGGCTGCAGAAATTGCAATGGAACATCATTTGGGCCTCACCTGTGACCCCATAAACGGTTTGGTACAAGTGCCCTGTATAGAACGTAATTCTATGGGAGCTATAAAAGCGATCAATGCAGCAGAACTGGCATTAGATTCAGATCCAAAAAACGCGCGTATACCACTAGACACCGTGGTAAACACCATGTGGAAAACCGCCTTGGACATGAACACCAAATACAAAGAAACCTCCGAAGGAGGCTTGGCAGTTGGGGTATATCTAACCGACTGTTAAGTATCGTTGATAAGTAATAACAAATTAGAGTTGCTTGTAAGCATAATGCAACTTACTTTTGCTAGAGAAAATATAATTTGATCACATGGCTACGCAGCAAGAATTACAAGATTTAACCGTTCAGGTTCGACGAGACATCCTACGTATGGTACACAAAGTAAATTCTGGTCACCCGGGAGGTTCTTTGGGTTGTGCGGAATTTTTGGTATGTCTTTACAACGAGATAATGGAATTGAAAGAAGGATTTGATATGGACGGTATAGGAGAAGATCTTTTCTTCTTGTCTAACGGACATATTTCTCCAGTTTTTTACAGTGTATTAGCCAGACGCGGATATTTCCCAGTATCCGAATTAAACACTTTCCGCCTAATTGATTCCCGTCTGCAAGGACACCCTACCACACATGAAGGCTTAGAAGGTGTTCGAATTGCTAGTGGCTCTTTAGGACAAGGGATGTCTGTAGCCATCGGAGCGGCACATGCCAAAAAGCTAAACAACGACCACCATTTGGTATATAGCTTACACGGAGATGGAGAGCTACAAGAAGGTCAAAACTGGGAAGCCATAATGTATGCTTCCGCAAAGAATGTAGACAATTTAATAGCTACAATTGATCTAAATGGAAAACAAATCGATGGTTCTACGGATCATGTATTGGCCATGGGCGATTTGAAAAAGAAGTTCGAAGCTTTCGATTGGGAAGTATTAGAAATAAAAGCAGGGAATGACGTTAGCTCCATTATAGAAGGCATGGCATCAGCCAAGGCAAAAACAGGACAAGGAAAACCAGTTTGTGTATTGCTTTATACAGAGATGGGTAATGGTGTAGATTTTATGATGCACACCCACGCTTGGCACGGTAAGGCACCGAATGATGAACAACTGGCAAGGGCCTTGGAACAAAATCCAGTAACTTTAATTGATTATTAGAATGAAAAAATATTGCTTCCTTTTATGTTTCTTTTGGGTTTCTATTCTTCTAGCACAGAGCAAGGAATACACGCTACAATATGAAGCGGTATTGCTTGTCCAAAAAGACACAATTACTTTATTGTTCAACAAGAAAGGCAATGTAGTTTTTTTTAAAGACAATAAACTTACGAAAGTTATTGCTAAAGGACTTTCAACAACATTTAGAAATGCAAAAGAAGAAATGGGAGTTCAAGTATTATTTGACACCAATTCTAATTATCTCACCCTGAAAATGGATGTTGGTAAATCTAATGCTATCCTGCAAATGTATATACCAGAATTAATACCAGAAGAAGCTACACATGAAAGCCCTGAAGCAATTATTTGCATGCCCCAAGAAAAAGAGGGCGATTTAACCTATTACTCCTTGGCTTCTTCAACGGAGCCTGATAAACCATTAATTTTAGCTCTTGATACGAAAAAACCCTTTTCTTTAAACAAAATATTTGATTATGTCCTTCAACTGCTTTATAAAAACAAGGACTTATCTGTAAAACTACCTTCTGGATTTCCTATGGAAATGATTGATCACAAGGGGAAGAAAGTCATGGAAACTATAAGTCTTAAAGAGATCAAAAAGAACATATCGCTTACAACACAATGCATTCTAGAATAATGAAAAAACACACATACACTGAAAAAAAAGACACTCGTAGCGGATTTGGCGCTGGATTAGCCGAATTGGGCAGAACCAACCCTCATGTAGTTGCCCTTTGCGCAGACCTGATCGGATCTTTAAAAATGGATGCCTTCATAGAGGAAAATCCAGAGCGTTTTTACCAAGTTGGTATCGCAGAAGCCAATATGATTGGTATCGCTGCAGGTTTAACCATTGGTGGAAAAATACCATTCACAGGTACTTTTGCAAACTTTTCTACCAGTAGAGTTTACGACCAGATTCGTCAATCTATAGCTTACTCAGGAAAGAATGTTAAGATTTGTGCCTCCCACGCTGGAGTTACTCTAGGGGAAGACGGAGCCACCCACCAGGTATTGGAAGATATAGGGATGATGAAAATGTTGCCAGGCATGGTGGTGATCAACCCTTGTGATTACAACCAAACCAAAGCAGCCACCTTAGCTATTGCAGATCATCACGGGCCAGTATATTTGCGTTTTGGAAGACCAAAAGTACCTGTATTTTTACCAGAAAATCAAAAATTCGAAATCGGAAAGGGAATCTTATTACAAGAAGGGTCGGATGTAACCATAGTTGCTACAGGGCATTTGGTATGGGAAGCCTTGAAAGCAGCCGAAGCGCTGCATGCAGAAGGTATCTCCGCTGAGGTAATTAATATACACACCATTAAACCGCTAGACAACAAGATAATATTGGATTCTATAGAAAAAACAAAATGTATTGTTACTGCCGAAGAACATAATATTTATGGTGGTTTAGGAGAAAGTGTTTCTCGCTTATTAACGACAAACAACCCTGTTCCACAAGAATTTGTAGGCACCAAGGACACCTTTGGAGAAAGTGGCACTCCAGATCAGTTGATGGCGAAATATGGCTTAGACAGAAATGCTGTAGTAACAGCTGCAAAAAAAGTGATCGACAGAAAATAATTCAACCCTTTCTGCGTTAAGTATAATAAACTTAAATCAAAAACTACAAGAATGATTTCTCATTTTTGTAGTTTTTTTAAATTCTAACACATGAAAAACACTAAACTAAGCTTCCTAATCGCATTATTTTGCAGTGTGGTGGCATTTGCACAAAGCGGCTCCGGATTTGGAATAAAAGGAGGGATAAACTACAATTCCAATGGAGATTTTATAAATGAAACCCAAGACGCCATCAATGGCTCGGAATCCAAAGTAGGTTTTCATGCTGGGGTATATGGCAAAATAAAGCTACCCGTAGTTTACCTCCGTCCAGAATTGATATACACCAAAACTATCAGTAGCTACCCTAGTGGAGAATTAGAAATCCAGAAAATTGATGTCCCTGTTTTAGTAGGAATAGATGTTTTGGGACCTCTTCATGTGTTTGGAGGCCCGTCTTTTCAGTATATATTAGACAACAATTTTGAGGCAGAAAATATCGATTTAAAAGATATCGAAAACGAGTTTAGTTTTGGTCTGCAAGTTGGACTAGGAGTCAATCTAGGACGACTTGGCTTAGATGTTCGTTATGAAAGAGGACTCAAAACCAATGAAGCAGATTTTGTAAGCAGTAATATCGGAGAGAGTTTTAGCGGAAGAATTGACACAAGACCATCTCAACTGATATTTGCAGTATCCTTAAAACTCTAAAAAGAACAAACCAATTCAAACCATTAAAATGCCTAGAAAATGATCTAGGTATTTTTTTTTACCCCAAGAAAACCATTAGCACTAGTTTCAAAAAGCGATAGCCATAGATGCATCTAGCAACTATAACCAGGTTAAAAAAAACCACCCTATATCAAAAAAGAGTGGTTTTCTAATTTTATTATCTCTAGCATTGGTTTAACTATCTATATCCAGATGATCTGGAGTACCGTCATTATCGCTATCTTTAAAGGTGTAGGTACCATCATCATTAATGATAATTTCGTCTTTGGTAAGTATCCCATCACCATCATCATCATTGTCATTATAATTTGCTATACGGTTTTCGTCTGTATCATCGTTAAACAAATTACCATCTCCGTTGAGATCTTCCTCTATACTTGGTATTCCATCTTTATCATGATCTGCTTCATTTACTCGGAAAAGATCTACAAAGAAAATCAGTGGAGAGTATACCTTTACCTTGCTACCAGTTGGTGGGCTATTAAAATATCCCAAAGCCGATGGCATGACGATCATACCAACGCCATAATCTTTATATTGTCCTGTCCCATCTCCATTATCCACATAGTCCCCACCAGGTTTTAACTCGGCAACTCCTTCGCGAAAACCTTTGGTAACAGCCAACAAATCGAACCATATTGGATTCACCGATTTATCAAATTGTGTTTTATCGAGCAACATTCCCCTATAGTTTAAAAAGGTAGAATCGGCTACTGTAGGCTTTTGCCCCCCCAATCCTTCTCTGGCTATCAGGTAATATACTTTGTGTTTTACATCATCATCATGCTCATCCGACAACAATACTTCTCTATAGGACATTTGATCAAACAAGGGAGTTTTATCGGCATTGGCTCCTTCTATTTTTTCCACTTTAATTTTAAAATCAAAATTTGCTGGTGGATTTTCAAATTGATCATAATTATAAAAATGGGTTTTTAAAAATTTCTCTATCGAATCATGATCCTTGGCCGCCTGCTCTGCATATGGTTCTGCAGGAACAAAGACTGCTCCAGTGTTATTATTTTTACTACAAGCCATTATACCTATAAGACCCAAAAATAATATTCCAACAACTCTAACTCTCATCTAGCTTTTTTTTAATATTTTTCGTCGCAAATTGCGCATTCGCCCATATCCACCATTGCCGTTTGCTTGAAAAGGAAATGGTTTTTTTTAAAATAGGTGCACAAGATACAATTTTCTATTATTTTTGTATTGGTCTTAACATAGATTTTTGATTTATGCGTATTGATAAATATTTGTGGCATACTCGTTACTTCAAAACTCGATCTATTTCGAGCAATGCTGTAAAAAAGGGCCAGGTAAAAATTGAAGGAGTATCGGTAAAACCCTCGAGAGAAGTTTATCCTGGGGACCAAATAGAATTGCGCAAAAACCAAATCAATTACAAACTAGAAGTTTTGGATCTACCCAAAAGCAGGGTTGGTGCCAAGCTAGTAGACATTTATCGCAAGGACCTCACTCCCAAGGAGGCTTTTAACAATGTGGAAATGGTAAAATACGCTAAAGACTATTACAGGAAAAAAGGAACAGGTCGCCCTACAAAAAAAGACCGCCGGGATATGGAAGAATATTTGGGTGAAGACGAAAACCAAACAGAATGAAAGCCAAAGAAAACCAAGCGACTTATTGGTCGGATCGCTATCAAAATCAAAATACGGGCTGGAACATAGGCTATGCCTCTCCTCCGATTTGCAGCTATATCGATCAATTGGAGGACAAAAACATTACTATTCTTATACCTGGAGCAGGAAATGCATATGAGGCGGAATATGCTTTTAATAAGGGTTTTGACAATGTAAACGTCCTCGATTTTGCCATAGAACCTCTCCAAGACTTGCAAAAGCGCTTGCCAAACTTTCCCAAACCGCAATGTCTCCACCAAGATTTTTTTGAACATAAGGGACAATACGATTTGATATTGGAACAGACTTTTTTTTGCGCTCTTCCTCCTGGTATGCGAAAGGCATATGTAAAAAAAATGGCAGAACTATTGACTCCCAGCGGTAAACTCGTAGGTTTACTTTTTGACATGTCCAAAACAGATGGCCCTCCCTTTGGTGGTTCTAAAACCGAATATCAAGAGCTTTTTGGAGATCAATTCGAAAAAATGCACATGCAAGCCTGCCACAATTCTATAGCACCACGTGCAGGCAACGAACTCTTTGTTATCTTTGAAAAAAAATTAAGCTTATGACATCCAAGGGCAGTATCATCCTCAATCAACAACAAATTGAACATATCATCACACGGATTGCCTATCAGATTTACGAAGTAAATGTAAACGAGAAAGAGGTGATACTTGCTGGCATTGTAGGAGGCGGATTGGATTTTGCCAAAGAAATACAAGCACGCCTAACGGAAGTTTCGGATTTGAAAGTTCATTTGTGTGAGTTAGAAATAAACAAACAAGCCCCCTTAAAACATCCAATACAAACTACCATTCCCAAGGAAGAATGTGCTCACAAATCCCTTGTATTGGTAGATGATGTACTCAATTCGGGTAAAACACTCATTTATGGCGTCAATCATTTTTTAGACGTTCCGCTCAAACAGTTCAAAACCGCCGTATTGGTGAATAGAAATCACAAGAAATTTCCAGTAAAAGCCGATTTTAAAGGCATATCTTTATCCACCTCTCTACAAGAGCACATCGGTGTAAGCGTAACGGCCATTAAAAAGGAAGCGAGATTGTATTAGACAAGCAATTGACGGATTTCGTTTACCAATTCCGGTACTTTTTTTTGGTCTACCAACACATTGTGCGTGGCTAGGTTGTAGTAATTGTTTCTCTCAAATAGATGCTTCCCAATATACTCAGGCATATCCTCCTCTTTGAGGTGAGACAACAAAGGGCGATTTTCCCGTTCCTTCCGCAAACGCTCTACCAAAGTACTGATGCTTGCCTTTAAATAAATCGTATTTTGGGTAAACCGATGGATGCTATCCATATTATCATAATAACAAGGGGTTCCTCCTCCCAAAGAAAGTACAAACTCTGTATCGCCTGACAAAACAGCTTCCAAATGTTTTTTTTCTATTTTTCTAAAAAACAATTCGCCTTTCTGCGCAAATATATCGGAAATAGACATTCTTTCCTTTTCAACTATATATTCATCTAAGTCCAAAAAAGGGAAAGATAAAACCGATGCCAATCTTTTACCTATTGCTGATTTCCCACTTCCCATATATCCAAGCAACACTATTTTCATACTCTTTAATTTGCAATTTTCTGTCACAAAACTAGTAATTTGAATCCATATATTCCAAAAAAGGCTTTCCCCAAGGCACTCCTCCAATTTTTCTATGAAGTATAGGATAAATCAGACGGAATTTTTGAGTCAAAAAGACGGATAATCAACACATAAGAAAAAAATCATAAATTTAATTCAATTTTATCTTGAAAAATAAATTATACCTCTTATATTTGCACCCGCATTGCCACAATGGCATTGCAAGAAGACTTGGTAGCTCAGTTGGTAGAGCATCTCCCTTTTAAGGAGAGGGTCCTGGGTTCGAGCCCCAGCCAAGTCACAAAAGTTAGGCTATTCGCTTAACTTTTTTTGTATGATACGCTCACGTGGTGGAATTGGTAGACACGCTATCTTGAGGGGGTAGTGTCCTTCCGGACGTGCTGGTTCGACTCCAGTCGTGAGCACAGAGAACAAACCTTGACCACTTATAAATTAATTGGTTGAGGTTTTTTTATACCCTTGTTTTCTGGCGACTTATCTATGAAATCATAGATTTTTTACCTCTATTAGAATTCTTTGATACCCTTAAGAGTCATACCCCCTAATTTAGTGTTCAAAACAAAGAACACCATATGAAAAAATTACAATTGCTTACCATCTTAACAGTTTTATTACTTGCAGTACCCATTCATGGGCAAAACTGCATAAAAGGTGCAAAGTTGGCTAGACAACTCAAAGCCTATTACGAACAAAACAACCAATCTTTAAACAACACCAAAATCCCTTATATGCGTATAGAAGGGGTCAACAAAACAGGTACACTTTATGGGCAAGGCACTAAAACTATTATAACAGATCCACCAAAAAAATACACTTGTTATATCACCATACAGAAAACAGATGGTAGAGCAAAAACCAAAGTAGTTGTTTGTAGTCTAAATAAAAACGGAACAACTAGGTTTCGCCGAGAGCATACATTTCCAAATGGAAACAATACCTTGTCTAAAAGATTTAAAATAGCCGGCACAAAAGATGAAATCATTATTATATCTATGAAAAATCTATCGGTTGGCAACAAATTTAAATACCGTATAGAGACTGAATATTGGGGAAATTCTAACTAAAAAAAATCGTCAAACACGATAGAAAGCATCCATTTTTACCTCCATTTTTTCCATATAAGGCAACATATTTTTGTTGCCTTTTTCAATTACCAATTCTAAATCTGCCACAAGTCTATGAATTCATAGATTTTTGTGCACTAAAGGAATTCTTTGATACCTCTGCACTCTCTTTCTAGTAGTTTAGCTACAAATAATTTAATACTTTATTAAAATGAAAAATTTAATTTTATTCACTTTGGTTGTGTTTTTATTTTCCAGCACACAACTACAAGCACAAAACTGTAATCAGGGCGCAAAATTAGCAAAAGCTACTTGGGCTAAATGGGGCCCTTGGAAACCAAACATCACACTAAACCCATGGAAAACAGCCACCCGATCTTTAAAGAGAGGATGGAATGCAATTGCTTCAAACGGCAGTGCGACTATCGGCCCAAGATACTTAGAGCTAGATGGTGGGTATGAAACTGGTAGTATAGCCGGACAAACCAAAAGAACATTTGTTACCGCACCCTCTTTTAACAATGTTGTAAACCTGACCATCAACAAACACGATGGTAGAGCCAGAACAGCAGTGGTCATATGCGTTCAAGGAAGAAATGGCGTTACCACAGAAAAAAAATCTTATATATTCCCAAAAGAAAACAACGGAATTGATAAAACCTTTAGGTTAACTGGAGTAAAAGGCAAAATTATAATAGTAGCGGTAAAAAACCTTTCTGTTGCCAATAAATTTAAATATAGAATCAAAGCGGAGTAGCAAAACCTTAGCTATGAATTTTATATAATATAAACTATATTTAAAACCTTTAACCGTAGCCATCCAATTATTTTAATTTGAAACCTTTCTTTACATATCGTTTAGTTCATATTTTTAGAGTTGTTGCAATTCTTCATCTTGTACTTTTGACACAAAACAATTTTGCACAACTCAAAGAACCTCAAGACGTTTTGGACAGTGTTGCTAAAATGAAAATTCCTTTTAAAAAAGTTCAAATAATGGTAAGTTTTGCTGGACAAAATAGGTATAGCAATTCTACCAAAGTTTTATTAGATGAAGCGCTATTAATTTCACAAGGTGCTGAAGACATTAAAAGTTTAGCACATAGTCATTACGCATTAGGGAACTATCAATTCTTTCATTCCAAATTGGACTCAGCACTTATTCATTTGAACCATGCAAAAGAATATGTGGATCAGATTTCAGACCCTCTTTTAGAATCTTCAATTATAAGTTCGCAAGGAGGTATATACAAACGAAAAGGCAGTACTATACTAGCCATATCCACCTTTTTAGAGTCCAAACGCATTCTTGATGATATAGACACCCTAAAATTATCGGAAAAAGAAAAAGTGAAGAGGAGAGGAAAAAGCTTTGTACTCTTAAACGGCCTAGCCAATTTGTATTTACAGACAACAGATTATGAAAAATCTTTGGCCTGTTATGACCAAGCAATAGTTGAAGCCAATAAGCTAGGAGACGAAAGAAACCTTATTCTTATCCAAGGAAACAAAGGAGAATTACTATTAGATATAGAAAAAGGAAAAGAAGCTTTAGACATTTTTCTTTTGAACAGAAAATTAAAGAAAGAACTCCATTTTCCAGAAAGATTTATGTACTCTAATAGTTTGCGCTTAGGTAGAGCTTATAAGTTTTTAAGGAAGGATTCGTTGGCACAAGTTTTTTTACAAGAAGCCTACCTTGGATATACAAAAATAAACTTCACCTCCGGATTAATTTATACCAATAACGCCTTGGGAGATTTGTTTCTTAAAACCAAACAATACCAAAAATCATTATTGTATAGTGAGGCAGGAAAAGCTTTGGCAAAAGAAGCAAAAGACACCGAGCACATACAGCAAGCCAGTTATCAAATTTACCAAGCGGCAAAACAAATAAAAGATTCCGACAGAGCATTAGCCAACTTTGAAATCTATACCGTTTTAAAAGACTCTATGTACAACGAGAAGAAAGTTAGGCAGATGACAGAAATGAGTATGCAGGCAGAATTTGACAGAAAAGAAGCGGAGCGTTTTTTAATTCAAGAACGAAAAAATCGCCAGAAGAATCAATTAATTTATGGATTAATTGCCATTTCAATTATTGGTATTTTACTATTTCTATTCTATAGAAATAAATTACAATTCCAGAAAACCATATCCAAGCAACAAAAAGAGCTACATCATCAAAAAATAGTAGAACTACAACAAAAAAACAAGCTTACTGCCCTAAATAGTATGATTGAGGGCCAAGAAGCTGAAAGAATGCGAATAGCAAAAGATTTGCACGACAGTTTAGGAGGACTACTAAGCACTATTAAATCGCATTATGAGAGCCTTTGTGCTCAAAACAAAGCTCAGCAAGACAAAGAGTTATCAAAAAAAACCGCCACATTAGTGGATGAAGCTTGTATAGAAGTTAGACGCATTTCTCACAATATGATGCCGCATGCACTGCATCTTTCTGGACTAAAAGGGGTTCTTATGGATATGGAAGAGCAACTACAAGCCAATGGATATGAAACACAATTTGAACTAGAAGGAATTCCACATCTAGAGGAAACAAAAAAAGTAATGCTTTACAGGCTAATTCAAGAAATAATTTCTAACATTAAAAAGCATGCAGCCGCAAAGCAAATCTTATTACAATTTTTTACACATAACAACAAACTACATCTTACCATTGAAGATGACGGTAAAGGGTTTAATACAAAAGACGCTAAAGCCAAAGGCGGACTTGGGCTATCCAATATCGAAAGCCGAGTTGCCTTTATGGACGGAAATCTACAATGGGATAGCGAACACAACAAAGGAACCACTATCAATATAGAAATTCCAGTTTAACAAAAAAGACATGCATCGCTCCTATTCCCTACTTTTTTCAAAGTAGCCAAGCGATCCATTATCTAACTTTAAAACTTAAACAAACTACAAAAAATCAATTATGAAGACTTTAACTAAAATATTATTATTATTCATTTGCTCAAACGCTATCCAGTGCCAAAAAGTACTTAAAACCACAGATACCATTGGTGGTAGTAATGAATACAAACTCGCAGTACCAGAAATAATGGAACAAACTACTGCTTTAAACGATATTGCAAAATTACAATACCAAAATCCGGAGGAAGAACTTTACGTTATAGTGATAGACGAGGACAAAGAGAATTTTAAAAATACGTACAAAAGATTAAACAAATACAACGAAAACATCAGTGCTACCGAAAACTACAGAGAAATTCAAATTCAACAGATTTCAAAAGGCATAAAAAACCCAGAAATACAAAGCACTACCAACAAACAATTCAAGGGGTGTGCCGAGCCATCGCCCATTGTGCAAATGGATGGAAACAATGAAAATATCAACCTAGATGTTGCCTACTATATCAGTTTTGCAGAAAACAAAGATAAAGTATACATGATAATGGCATGGACTTTAAAAGATTTTAAAAACAAACACCACAAAACATTAAACAACATAGTGTCTTCATTTGAAATACTTTAATACCAAAAAAAATGAAAAATATCAAAGGAATAATTTGTGTGATTTGCTGTTTATTTGCCAGCAACCACACAGAAGCACAGTTTTTAAAAAAGCTAAAAGATAAAGTGAGTGGCAAAAACACTACAGCTACGACTAGTAACACGAACCCAAACACTAGCACCAATTTCGCCAATCAGGGCAGAGATTGGTATGTGAGCAAAACTAAAGGGAGAGGTAAGAAAGGCACCAAGGAAATGCCTGCCAAAGACCTTGGCAACATCATTCATCTTTTAAAACCGAACGATAGAGTACATATCGCCAACGGCACTTATATGAGTAAAGGCAAAAGAGGATCTGACGAGATAAATGTTCCGGTTAGCATCATTGGCGGCTATGACAACAGCTTTGAAAAAAGAGACCCTTGGGGAAGTTTGAAAACTATTTTTACGGGAACAAATGAATACCTGAAACTTACCACACCTAGATTGTATATACGCACAGATCAACAAAGAGAAAAAAACAACCAAAAATCCTTTGGCTCGCAAATTTTGGTAGACGGCATCATCTTTGACAATGGTCCTCGAAATCGTTATCATAAAGACAAAAACCTCGCAATCAGAAGAAAAGCAAGCCCTGTTACACAACAAAACCCATCACCAGAATCTGGCGGAATTGTAATTGTGGCCAGCAAATTCACCAATGTGGTGGTACAAAACTGCGTGGTAATGAATACTGCTCCTACAGAAGGTGCAATTTCTGTTCGTATTTTCCATGGCGCAAAAGCACTCATTCAAAACAACTTTTGTATCAATAACACAGGCTATGGTATACATGCAAGAACAGGCTATATGGGTACTGATCAGAAAATGATTCCGCACTTTGTCATAAGGCATAATACGACTTTATTTAACTGGAAACACGATCCTATTGCCTCATATGGCGGTAGTGGTTTGGCTTTAGATCAGAATCTTACCGCAGATATCGATAATAATGTTTTTGGTTTTTCTCATCTAGGCGGATTATACAACAAAGGTGCCAAGATAAACCTTAACAATAATATGTTTACCGGCAATTCTAAATACGATTATAAGGAAATAAACGATGCTATGGCAGCAGAAGACATCATAGACGAAGCTTCTCTTATTTCTGATGAAAGCGATGGCAATGAAACAGCGCTCATAAAAATTGCAGTAGCAGAACGCTGGGCTAATATTTACGGAAACCGAAAAGAATTAAGTAGGGCGCAGGTAGATGCAGCTGCTAGTGCTAATAACTCGGCAGCCAATCAGTTGCGAAGTATGCTAGGTCTAAATTTAAAAGGAAACACCGTGAAAATGGATGCAGAAATATTTTTGCCGCTCATAACTATTGAAGAGGCGCTTCCTGCTGGGGCAGGACCTTGGAACGGTAAA
The DNA here is from genome assembly GCA_025800395.1 of Flavobacteriaceae bacterium. Lineage (GTDB taxonomy): Bacteria > Bacteroidota > Bacteroidia > Flavobacteriales > Flavobacteriaceae > JAOXRU01. Next base: position 108,449 of record JAOXRU010000012.1, on the reverse strand, counting down.
GGCAGTTTTACACCAAAAGCACAATAATATTTTGTTTTCAAACTCGAAGAATATAAACTCTTCGAGTTTGAAATAATTGGTGTCACAAGAATAAGACTTATAAAATTTTTCTTCATTTTTTGTAATTCTCCATTATCTTCTCTAATTTAAACCACACAACACTCCAATCATGATCTCAGTTTATATTGTAGACGACCATAAATTGGTAATAGACGGCTTAAGCCTTTTGTTACAAGACGAAAAGGATATTGAAGTTATCGGCTATTCTTTAAACGCAGAAGAGGCATTGGAAAAAATATCTCCAGCAAAGGTAGATGTGGTTCTTTTAGACATCAACCTACCAAGAATGAATGGGATAGATTGCTGCAAGAAACTATTAAAAAAACATCCAGAATTAAAGATAATTGCCATTTCCATGCATAAGGAGAATAGTCTCATCAAGCTTATGCTGCAAAATGGCGCAAAGGGATACGTTTTAAAAAACGCAGGAAAAGAAGAGGTAGTAGCTGCTATTGAAGCAGTTTACCAAAATCAGACTTATTTGGGCAAAGCAGTAAATGAAATTGTATTACAAAATGTTTTCCAAAAGAAAAAAGAAGAAAAAAGCCATCCTTTTCCAGCCATTTCCAGACGAGAAAAGGATGTTTTAAATTGTATTTTAGATGAGTTTACAACCCAAGAAATAGCAGATAAATTATGCATTAGTTTCGGTACAGTAGAAACACACCGACGAAATATGCTAATAAAAACTGGTGCTAGAAACACCGCAGGACTTGTGAAAATTGCTTTGGAATACGAATTACATCTATAACCAATTCACTTTTTCTTCCCAAGCACCTGGAGTACGCTCCGACGGCATATCATAATTACCTAAGTAAAATACTCCCAAACAACTTTCTCCTTCTTCAAAGGGGAAAATTTCTGGTAAATATCTTACAACAGCTGGTGAGCTCCAATACCCTCCAACACCAAGTTCTGTAGCTTTTAACCAAAGATTTTGAACTGCCATAGCCACAGCAGCAACTTCTTCCCATTCTGGTATTCTTTCTTTAGAATCTCTTTGCATTCCTATAACTATAGCCCAATCTGAATGAACCGCGTTATCTTGAATTTTTCTAAATTTTATTTCTGAAAACTTGGCAGCAGTTTCCTTATACTTTTTAGCTAAAAAAACACCTAATTCATTCTTTTTATCACCACTTAGTACTTTAAACCGCCATGGTTCTGTCTTTGCATGGGTAGGTGCCCAATTTGCCGCTTCTAATACTTTTTCAATAACTGTTTTATCAATAGGTTTTCCATTATACTGAGGAGGAAAAACAGATCGTCTCATTTTAATGATTTTCGATAATGTACTCATGATAGATATCTTGTTTTATACCAAATGTTCAACAATAGCCCCAAAATTACAAATAGTATTCCTAAAATAGTGAACCACGGATAACTTTCTTCCAACAACCATCCGCCAATACCGATCACAAAAACGACTTCTATATATTTGAATGGCGCTATTGAAGACGCATTTGCAAGCTGAAAAGCTTTGGTCATAAACAACTGTCCAAAAAAGCCAAATACTCCAAGAACCAATAACCAAACCCACTCCATTGCCGTGGGTTGTTTCCAATCGAACAAGCACACAATTCCCCCTACAGCTGTAGCAATAAGCATAAAATAATTTACAATAACCAAGCTGTGCTCTGTGCTACCAATTTTTTGAATAATTAAAAACACCATAGCCGTAAAGAAAGCCGATACTATAGCCATAAATACCCCCAATAATTGCAACTCTGCGTCAAAGCCTTTGATAATAAAAATCCCAACAAATGACATCAAAAAAAATAGCCATTGCAAAGGTCTTATTTTTTCCTTCCAGACCAATACTGCTAGGATGGCTGCAAATATCGGAGCCACATATCGAAGCGTTGTAGCCGTACCCACAGGAATATACTTAATAGAACTAAAAAACAAAAACATAGAAGTAACCCCAGCCAAACCACGCAATACCAGCAAGCGAATATTGTTTCCCCACATTGGTATAGACTGTATACGCAGCAATGGCATCGATATCATAAGAGAACCCAAAGACCTAAAAAACACCAATTGGTGTCCTCCAAAGTCATGCAGATACTTTACAATGATATTCATCACCGCAAAAGACATCGTACTGAGCAACATAGCTCCTACTGCTTGTAAAAAACTGGATCCTTTCATAATACAAAGGACGGCATTTTTTGACGCACCGCCTATGATTTGACTTCGTATTCTAGAGCGAAAGTCACAAAAAGCTTTTTCCCTTAATGTATTTCAAATTGGATAATTTCCATATTTTTGTTGAAAAATTGTAGAATGCAGACTCATTCCAAAAAAGAAAAGTTTTTTCATGCTGCCCTCACTCTCTTTCACGAAAAAGGGTTTAAAGCAACCACTATGCGAGATATAGCAGAGAAGTTGGAATTTGAAGTTGCCAACATATATAACTATATCGACTCAAAAGATGCTTTATTAGAAAATTACCTTTTCTCTATGTCTGCTAAGTTTCACAAAAACATCGATAGAATTCTTCAATCTACCTATCCTCCACTAGAAAAGCTAAAGTTGATAATTGCCATGCATATACAACTAGCAGCGGACAAACCTTATGAAACTGCATTGGTTCAAAACGAATGGCGCAATTTGCCCATAGAAAAGAGAGTCCTTTTTTTGGAAGAACGCAATGCCTACGAAGGCAAATTTCAATCCGTTTTAGAAGCCTGTAAAGAGGAAAAGAGCATTCGCGAGATCGACACCAAATTGGCCACCAACGCCATGCTAGCAGCAATCCGTTGGACCTATGATATGTTTACCGAGGAACATGTAGATAAAAATCCACTGGAAGTTCAAAAACAGATCACCGATTTGTTGTTGGCTGGGGTATTGGACGCCTCATAGCTGTCAAACCAACACCTTGTATCGTCTTAAGAGCCATAAACCAAATTCCTTTTAAGCCCATATTTCACCAATGAAAGTGTAGTTTTTATTCTGGAATTTGAAATTTGAAGCAACACTTTCACTAATTTAGATCCAATCGAATATTGGAAACTTTTCACAGTGAAAAATACACTAAGAATTCAATATTTTCTAGTCATCTATAAGAGAATCTAATAACTCCCGAACCTTAGTTGCGTTCCAATCTGCGGCACCTCGTTTATCAATCACTATTGCTCCTTGTTTATCCAATACAAAAGTAGCAGGAATAGAGGTCGTTGCAAATTCGCTAGGAGCTTGACTTAACTCCTGGTAAATTGGAAAACTATACTTGTTCTTATTCAAAAAGTTTTGAATCAAATCTGGCTTCTCATTACTCACCAACACAAAGACCACTTTATCTTTATAATCGTCATACAATTTTTGAATACTCGGCATTTCTGCCACGCAAGGTGGACACCAAGTAGCCCAAAAATTTACCAACACCACCTTTTCTCGAGTATTTTCAAAATCCAGCTTGTTTGCCTGCAAGTCTTGCAAGCTCCAATTATAGTCGGATAGAGACACCCGATCCTCTATATTTTCGATACTAGGAGAAAAGCTGATGATTTTATGCAATTGTACCTTTACAAATTTTCCAATAGGCGTAAACAACAATATAATAATGATTGCTGCAAAAATCAGATTTGATATTTGTGATTTATTCAACTTCAAGACAACTGGTTTTTAAGATTTTAACAATTCGTCCAATAATTGGTGTACCTTGGAAGTATTCCAATCGGCTATTTTTGGTTGTTGCACTACTACCTTACCATTTTTATCAATGATATAGGAAGAGGGCACTATTGTAGCGTCAAAAGGCATTTTATCCCCAATGATTAAATAGGTAACCGGAAAATCAAATTTTTTCTCTTTCATAAAAGCTTCAACTGGGCCCCTTTCCTCATTGGTGATAATATAAAAATCTACCTGATCTCCATATTTTTTATATAACTTTTCTATACTGTACAACTCTGCTTCACAAGGCAACACCCATGAAGCCCAAAAATTTACAAAAACAACCTTTCCTTTAGATTGTTCAAAATTAAAAATGTTCCACTCCGGATCTTTCAACCTCCAGTCATAATCAATAGCATCTTCTGCCAAAACCTCTTCAATATCGGGTGAAAAAGCAAACAAACGATTGAGTCCAATTTTAGCATAATGCCCTAATGGCGTCACAAAAAAGGAGAGTATAAACAAGATCAGGAGGATATTCAGAACAGTTTTTTTCTTCATAATAAAAGCTACATATGTTGCCTGCGCAAAGCTAAATCAATAAATATTCAAAATTTAATTCCTATCGATCGGTTTACATTTGCAATACCACCCGACTAGAATAGATAGTAAAACTAAAAAACTCCTAAGAATAAATAGGAGTTTTTTTGGTTTTTCTTTTTCTAACTTCTAAGCATTATGCTTTTTAATCAGATTTAAAGCAGATCCTTCGTCATACCACTCTATTTGTCCCTGGTTGTAGGTATGATTGGCAAGTATCACATCTTTGCTTCCATCTTGGTGTACCACTTCTATAGTCAATGCTTTTCCTGGAGAAAATTCGTCCAAATCCAAAAAATTAAATGTATCCCCTTCTTGTATTAAATCATAATCATTTTCATTGGCAAAGGTCAAACCAAGCATACCTTGTTTTTTGAGATTGGTTTCGTGTATACGGGCAAAAGATTTTACCAAAACGGCTACCACACCAAGATGCCTTGGTTCCATAGCCGCATGCTCCCTAGAAGAGCCTTCGCCATAGTTATGATCACCCACCACTATAGTGGGGATACCTGCCGCTTTATACGCTCTTTGGGTTTTTGGCACAGCATCGTGCTCTCCGTCTATTTGGCTTTTTACAAAATTGGTTTGTTTGTTAAATGCATTTACTGCTCCTATGAGGCAATTGTTGGAAATATTATCCAAATGTCCTCTGTAACGCAACCATGGTCCGGCCATCGAGATATGATCTGTTGTGCATTTACCATATGCCTTTATCAATAGTTTTGCACCTTTTATTTCCCTACCTATGGGTTCAAAAGGCGTAAGCAATTGCAAACGTTCAGAATCTTCTTTTACCACTACCTCTACTCCACTGCCATCTTCTAGGGGCTCTAAATAACCCGCATCTTTTACATCAAAGCCCTTTGGCGGCAATTCCCATCCAGTAGGCGCTTCTAGTCTTACCTCCTGCCCATCTTTATTTATTAAACTATCTGTAACAGGGTTAAAATCGAGCCTACCGGCAATAGCAACCGCAGCAACCAACTCTGGAGAAGCTACAAAAGCATGTGTATTAGGGTTTCCATCTGCACGTTTTGCAAAGTTACGATTGAAGGAATGCACTATAGAATTTTTAGGTGCATTTTTGGGGTCTTTATAACGTGCCCATTGCCCAATACACGGTCCGCAGGCATTGGTAAATATTCTTGCATTTAATTTTTCAAAAACTTCCAAAATACCATCTCTTTCGGCTGTGTACCTCACTTGTTCAGATCCTGGGTTTATTCCAAACGCTGCCTTGGTAGACAATCCATTATCCAATGCTTGCTGTGCAATGGAGGCCGCGCGAGATAAATCTTCGTAAGAAGAATTGGTACAAGAACCTATAAGACCCCACTCTACTTCCAAAGGCCAATCGTTTTCCTTGGCTTTTTTTGTCATTTCTGATCCAGCAGGTGTAGCCAAATCTGGTGTAAACGGACCATTTAAGTGTGGTTTTAATTCAGATAAGTTTATTTCAATTACTTGGTCAAAGTATTTTTCTGGATTTGCATATACTTCTGCATCTGCGGTTAAGTATTCTTTTACTTCATTCGCTGCATCTGCAACATCATCTCTATCTGTAGCCCTTAAGTAACGTTCCATAGACGCATCATAACCAAATGTAGATGTAGTGGCTCCTATTTCTGCTCCCATATTACAAATGGTTCCTTTACCTGTACAAGACATTGCCGTGGCTCCTTCCCCAAAATATTCCACAATGCTGCCTGTACCTCCTTTTACAGTAAGAATACCAGCTACCTTTAAAATGACATCTTTAGGCGCTGTCCAACCAGACAATTTTCCGGTTAGTTTCACCCCAATTAACTTTGGAAACTTTAATTCCCAAGGCATTCCTGCCATCACATCCACAGCATCTGCACCTCCAACACCAATTGCTACCATTCCCAATCCACCGGCATTTACGGTATGGGAATCGGTTCCAATCATCATCCCACCTGGAAAAGCATAGTTCTCTAATACTACCTGATGTATAATACCTGCTCCTGGCTTCCAAAAGCCAATTCCATATTTATTGGATACGGATTCTAAAAAATTAAAAACCTCATTACTATTATTTAAAGCAGCCTGCAGGTCTTTATCAGCGCCAATTTTAGCCTGAATTAAATGATCGCAATGTACAGTGGTAGGTACAGCCACCTTTTTTTTACCCGCTTGCATAAACTGTAAAAGTGCCATCTGAGCCGTAGCATCTTGGCAAGCTACACGATCTGGTGCAAAATCCACATAATCCACCCCTCTTTCAAATGCTTTTGAGGGTGTTTCTTCCCACAAATGAGCGTACAAAATCTTTTCTGAAAGAGTAAGTGGTTTACCTGTAAGTTGTTGCGCCTTATCCACCCGCTTCGCCATGCTAGCGTACACCGATTTAATCATTTCTATATCAAAAGCCATAAGTAATATTTTAGATTACTAATTTAAGAAATGTGTTTGAAAATTAAAAACACGAGGCAAATCACAAAGTTTATTGCTATATTTTAACAACCAGCCCTTTAAAACGCTCAAACAATATAGTAATCTCCTAAAAGATAAGGAACAATCTAAATAGATCCCATACACTCAAAAGCAAATTGCACACTCCTTATTACAGCAAGGTATTGATTATCTCTTTTTCACCGATTCCCTCTGCTACTGCTTTGTAATTTTTAATAATACGGTGTTTCAGTATGCCATACGCCACAGCTTTTACATCTTCAATATCCGGAGCGTATTTGCCATTTATTGCTGCATGGGCTTTGGCAGCGAGAATTAGGTTTTGAGATGCTCTCGGTCCTGCGCCCCAATCGATATAATTCTTCACATACTCCGTTGCTGTCTCCACATTGGGTCTGGTAGCATTTACCAAATTTACCGCATAAGCAATCACTTCATCAGTTACCGGAATTCTACGTATCAAATGCTGTACAGCTACAATTTCTTCTGCTGTAAACAAGCTTCTTATTTCTGGAGTTTCATCATTGGTCGTATTTTTTACAATATCGATCTCTTCTTGTATACTCGGATAGTTTAGCGATATGGCAAACATAAAGCGATCCAGTTGCGCCTCTGGCAAAGGATAGGTTCCTTCTTGTTCTATGGGGTTTTGGGTAGCCAAAACAAAATATGGCAAATCCAATTTGTAATGATGTCCTGCCACCGTCACCGCCCTCTCCTGCATTGCTTCTAGTAAAGCTGCTTGCGTTTTTGGTGGTGTTCTATTGATTTCATCCGCTAGAATGATATTGGCAAAAATCGGCCCTTTAATGAATTTAAATTTTCGATCCTGATCCAATATTTCGCTTCCCAAAATATCACTGGGCATCAAATCAGGCGTAAACTGTATACGTTTAAAATCCAAACCCAATGTTTGGGCTATAGTGTTTATCATCAATGTCTTAGCCAAACCAGGAACCCCTATGAGCAGCGCATGACCTCCAGCATAGATCGATAGTAATATTTGATCCACTACCTCATCTTGACCAACGATAATTTTGGCGATTTCTTCGCGAAGTTCTCTATGCTTGTTTACCAAGGCATCTATAGCTGCTACATCAGACATATCTTATTTTTTAAGCCAATTATTTTGGAAGTCACACTCGCGATTCGTTCCATTGATGCTGATAAAAGTTTCTTCAATCTTTTCCCGCATCCATTTCTGAATTGCCTTGTACTTCTTTTCTTGTAACGCTAAATCTTTGATTTTAATATAATCTTTGGCATAATCTGCACGATGTTCGTCATATCTTCCTGTAACACGAATGATTTTATAAGCCATTTTTTGAGTGCGCTCATCTCTATAAATGATAGGATCTGATATTTGGTCTCCATCCAAGTTTCTCACCTGATTGTAGAAGGTTGGGTCTAGCTTGGTAAGCTCAAAACGGGTATCAAAATTTGTAGGGTTGCGAAGCTGTCCACCATCGTGTTTGGTTTCTTTTTCATCCGAATGTAAACGAGCAGCTTCTTCAAATGTCAATTCCCCTTTTTGTATTTTGGTACGGATCCCCTCTATTTCGTCTTTAGCTTTTTCTACAGACCACTGTGGAATTTCTGGCACCAATAAAATATGTCTCAAATCCAATTCCTGACCACGTATTTTATCTATTTTAATAATATGAAATCCATATATGGTTTCAAACGGTTCTGATATTTCTCCTTCTGCCAAGCTAAATGCTATATCCTTAAACTCTTTTACAAAAGGGGTCTGTTTGGTAATTTTATAAAAACCTCCTTTGGGAGCAGAAGCAGGATCTTTGGAATACAATATGGCTTTTACGTTAAAACTCGAACCATTATCCATTACATCTGACCGGATCTCTTGCAGTCTCTGCACCACTTTTTGTTTTTCCGCTTCTGGAATTTCAGGATTTTTTACAATTTGGGCAATTTCCAATTCCGCGCCAAATACTGGCAAATCCTCTTCTGGAATGTCGTCAAAAAACTGTCGGATTTCATCAGGAGTGATATCCATCTCTTCAATGATTTTCTCCTTCATCTTATCCGAAAGCATTTTTATCTTGTTGGCTTCAAACAATTTTTCTTTAAAACTTTCTTCGCTCTCCGACTTGTAAAACTCCAACAAACGATCTAATGTTTGAAATTTGGTTTCAATCAGATAATTAATCTGATTTTCTCCATAAGAACGCACGTGGGCATCATCTACAACAATACTATCTTGGATGGCCTGATGGGCATACAGTTTATCTTCCATCAATTTTCCCAAAACTTCACAACGACTGATGTTTTTAACATCTACACCTTGGGTTTGCAAATCGATATAAGATTTGTCTATATCCGATTCTAATATGGCATAGTCACCGATAACCGCTGCTACACCGTCTATTTTGATACGTGTCTTTCCGTTTGCTGTAGCCTCTTGTCCATTAGCCAATTGTACCGATGCCAACACTCCAAGAAACAGTACTATACTTTGTAGTTTATTCATAAATCTCAAAATCATTTTTTTCAACCGCTTCGGTCAAAATATCTTTTTCTAATTTCTTAATATATTCTAATTTCTTCTTATTCAATAAAATTTGTCGAATAGTTCCTACTACATATTCCAATGGTGCAGTTTCATTGCGCTGCAAGACATCTTCCACTCGGATCAAATATACCCCAATTGAATCTTTTAAGGAGACAAATTGTGATTTTTTTAGTATTTTCTCCGGATTGTTTTGCGCAACAATAGGTATTTTTTGAAGGATTTGCTGGGCAGAGATCCATCTATCTGTACTCAGACTATGGCTTTTGAATTGCACATCAATGGAATCCAAATACTTAGCATCCTCCTCATTGTAGCGTTTTAGTTTTGACGTGATTTGATTCACACTGGCATTCTCTAAAGGAAGTGCGATGTATCGAAACTTTACCAATTTTTCATTGAGTTTGAAGTTCTCCTTATTTTGCGCATAAAAAGCCTCCATATCTTCCACTTTTACGATGGTATCCAATGCATTGCGCATAAGTGCCTGTTTGTAAGCTCTAGTATACAAATCCGCTTTGTATGAAGTCACTAATTTATCAAAATCTCGTTGTTCTTCCTCTGGCAAGTTAATCAAGGCCTTTTCCAACAACAATTGGGTCGCTGCCCATTTGTCTATATAGCTCTTTACAGCTATAATGCTGTCCTCCTTAGATACGTTTTTGTGCAGATACTCGGGAATTTCTTCCACAAATAAGTAAGCATTTCCAGCCTTGGCGATAGCATCCTCATAAGTCTCTTCGGAATGAAGCCATTTACAAGAGGTAATCAAAAAGACTAATAAAAGTAGTTTAAGGTGTTTTTTTAACATCGATTTTAAAAATATAAAGCAGCAAATTTAATAAATCATCGGTGATGCGCAAGGATTAAGTTCCTACTTAACAAATTTTTATAGCAAAAAATGTTTCTATCCAAAATGCTAGCTTATTTCCACTTGATATTACATCCAATACTTGGTTTTTGTATTGAAGATACTTTTCTATTTTCTAATATCGCATCTATAGCATTGCGAAGATCTTCTCCTGTAACAGAAATATCATTTCCAGGACGGCTATCGTCAAACTGTCCCCGATATACAAGCTTCATTCGTTTATCAAACACATAAAAATCTGGTGTACAAGCAGCATCATAGGCTTTGGCCACTTCCTGACTCTGATCGTACAGATAAGGAAAAGGGAAATGCAAATGCATCGCCAATTCTTTCATTTTGTCGGGCCCATCTTGCGGATAGTTCTCTACATCGTTGCTAGATATGGCAATAAAACCAACACGATCGCTATCATAAGCTCGAGCACAGCTCACAAGTGCTTTCTGCAAATGCACAACAAAAGGACAATGATTGCAGATAAACATCAGGACCGTAACCTCACTGCCACGCAACTGTTTCAATTCATAAAGCTTCTCATCTATTACATTGGGCAATCGAAAATCAGGTGCTTTGGTCTGCAAAGCCAACATATTACTTGGTGTTCTTGCCATATTTTTTTATACAAAGCTACATAAAATATAAAAATCGTATTTTGTAAGGCGCAAATAAACAAATTAAAATCGTTTTGCTTTATAACCACATCTTGACTAACAAAAAAAATAAGAAGATATAGCAAACAACACAACCTAAAAACGATAAGAAATGAGAACTTTAAACCAATGGTTTGCGGCTTATGGAGAAAGCCATCAAAACCATACCAACAAGAGAATTCACTACATCTGTGTTCCTGTAATATTTTTTACTATCGTTGGCTTACTGATGAGTATTCCCAATCAGCTGATTAACAATGTACTACCAGGACTGCATCCAGCTTTAGCCAATTGGGCACTTCCTATCCTCCTATTCGTTTTGTTGTTCTATATACGCTTATCTATAAGTTTAGCCATTAAAATAGCCATATTCTCTTTTATTTGCCTGTACGGCAACTATATAATCAGCAATTATGTTTCGCTTTGGCTCTTTTCTTTAAGTGTATTTGTACTCGCATGGATCGGACAATTTTACGGGCATCATATAGAGGGCAAAAAACCATCTTTTTTGGAAGACTTACAATTTTTGCTCATTGGCCCCGCTTGGGTTATGGAAAATTTATTTAAAAAGTAAGCGATGCTAGACTATGCGGATTTTTTGAAAGTAGATATGCGAGTAGGTACAATCCTAGAAGTTTTGGATTTCCCCAAAGCACGACAACCAGCCTTTCAATTACATATCGATTTTGGATCCGAAATAGGCATTAAAAAGAGTTCGGCCCAGATCACCAAACTCTACAACAAAGAAGCATTAATAGGGAAACAAATTATAGCAGTAGTGAATTTTCCCAAAAAACAAATCGCAAACTTTATGAGTGAATGTCTGGTATTGGGATTAGTAGAAGAGGACAAAGTTACCCTAATACAGCCTGGCAAAAAAGTTCCCAATGGTTTGCGTCTCTTGTAACATATGACCCAATACAATTCTATCGATGAGGTTCAAATCGCTTTTGATGCGGACGAATTGTGGTTACTCAATCTTATTCTTGCAGGAATCATGTTTGGTGTAGCTCTGGAAATTAAAATAGAAGATTTTAAAATATTAAAACAAAACCCAAGGGCAGTACTCACTGGTGTATTTAGCCAATTTATCCTATTGCCATTTGGTACTTTCTTATTAGTCTCTATCTGGGAACCAATTCCGAGTATTGCCTTAGGCATGTTCATGGTGGCAGCCTGTCCAGGTGGTAACATATCCAACTTTATGACTCATTATTCTAAAGGAAATGTGGCCCTATCGGTATGTCTTACCGCCTGCGCAACTTTACTTGCTATTTTTATGACACCACTCAATTTCCAGATTTGGGCGGGCAACTATGGCCCCACCCAAGAATTGCTTCAACAGATCCGTATTTCTCCCAAAGACATGTTCAAAGCCATCGTTCTTTTATTGGGCGCTCCATTGGTATTGGGAATGCTGTGCAATCATTTTTTTGAAAATTGGAGTGCAAAAGCGGCGGTGTATTTCAAAAAAATATCCGTTTTGATTTTCCTTTGCCTAGTGGGGATTGCTTTGGTCAAAAATTGGGAGCATTTTATAGGCTATATTTTGGTCGTTTTTTGGATTGTAGTGGCTCACAATCTTTTGGCTTTTGGGCTCGGATTTGGTCTTGCCAATACCATGAGATTATCGTCTTCAAACATAAAAACTATTACGATAGAAACTGGCATTCAAAACTCTGGTTTAGGCTTGTTGCTCATATTTTCTTTTTTTAAAGGCTTGGGAGGAATGGCTCTATTGGCAGCGTTTTGGGGCATATGGCATATCGTATCTGGCCTAATTCTCGCTAGCCTCTGGAATAAAAAATAAACAATTGAAGAAGACAAATATCATACCAACGCTCTGGTACTATACCTACAGAAGCCTTATCGAAATCGCCTTATTTTTTTATTTTAAAAAGGTAAAGATATACGGCAAACACCATATTCCCCAAAAAGGCGCTATACTCTTTATATGCAATCATCAAAATGCACTATTGGATCCCTTACTGGTAGGAACCAGTTGCGGCAAAAAAACATACTTCTTGGCCCGATCCGATGTTTTTAGAAACGCGATCATTGCCAAAATTCTAAGAAGCCTGCGTATGATGCCAGTGTTTCGAATAAGAGACGGCAGACATAGCCTAAAAAACAACGATGCTACTTTTGACACCAGTGTATCGCTTTTATTAGAAAAAAAGCAAATCCTTATTTTTCCGGAAGGAAGTCACAAGCTAAAACGAGCAGTACGCCCCCTAAGTAAGGGATTTACGCGTATCGTTTTTAAAGCTTTAAAGAAAAACCCAAACCTTCATTTACAGATCATACCTGTAGGCGTGAGTTACCAACAAGCAACCAAATTTCCGGATAACGTATCAGTTCACTACGGGGCTGCCATAGATGCCAGAGCTTATTGGGATGAAGAACAGCCAAGAAATGCCACACTGCAACTCAAAGAAGCTTGCAGTAATTCCCTGAAGGAGCTCACCGTACACCTAGAAGACAGCTCCTACCAAAGCCAATTGGAATCACTGGAGGGTAAAAATGCAGATTTTACAGCCGTTCGAGAAATTCATAAATATCTCAAAGACCCCAATAGTGGGCTTCCGGTAAGTAATTCCAAAATATATTGGATAGCACATGCCATCCGATATGTTCGAAAAATATGCTTTTTCCCCTTAGAATTAATATGGCACTTTAAGGTCTTTCCAAAAATAAAAGAACGAGAGTTCATTAGTACACTTCGTTTTGGTTTTGGCAAAGGATATGTTCCCATACAATTAATTGGCGTTTGTGCTATACTATCCAAAACAATGGGCTGGGAAACAGCACTAGTCTATTTCGCAGCCCATATACTCTTGTTGTATGTACACAAACGATGGTGTTGAACTTACATCATTTTACCAAAGAAAATAGCGTTCATCAGCAGCTTATTGGTTCCATACCAAAAAGCTCTAAAATTGGTATTGTCGGTAAACCCAATTACGCGACCTCGCCCAAAGCCATTCACAGCAAACGGTACAGACCTTTTGAGCACCTCCAAGTTTTCTTCGGATATATACCCACACAGCAACGGATTGTTGGTGTATTGGATTGGATTGTTATAACTCTGTTTATTGGGTTTTAGGTATACATTGGTATTCCTAAACATAGGCAATTGGTCCCAGCTATATCCATAATTTATAGGATGTGAACGATCAATGGTCGCATTAAAAATAGCACCACCTGTAACCTGGGCGCCACGAAAATCACCACGCTGATCAAATCGAATATTCTTTGCTTCCAAAGCTTTATTCTCTTTATAGTCTACCTTCAGCAATTTCTCTTTCTTCAACCAACTCACCGCATTTCTATAACCGATAAGCACCCCTCCATCACGCACATAGTCACGCAGTTTGTTTCCGACATTTTCGGACATACCTCCCCAGGAATTGGGCAGAATAAAAGCCGTATAGCCAGACAGATCTATGCGCGACAGGCTATTCACATCTATTTTGGTAAGTCGTATATCATATCTTTGGTCCATAAGGTGCCAAATTTCTCCAGCATCATAAGAAGTAACAGAACCACCAACCAAGATGGCTACCTTGGGATTTTTTAGTGCAAAGAAACTTCTACTGCCCAAATCAATACCTTCGGTGTTTCCGGTGTGCACCCCATCAATTACAACCTTAGCTTCTTTGGCCGCTTTGTCCAAAAACGCATACAATTGGGCCGCATCTAATTTTTGATTTTGCACTGGAATCATTATGGTTCCATAATCATATTGCTTGTTTCCAAGTTTAAACTTAGACTTACCCACTTTTGCTCTAAGACCTTTTTGCAATATCGCATTGAGCAATTTTGGCGTATAATACTCATGCCATTCAAACAAATAAGCATAATCGCTTTTTTGATCCACTCCTGCTTTCAAAATAGGTAAATCGCCAATCTTTTCACCTGCATGAGACATGTTTTTTAAAGGTGCATAACCCAGGTTGAAAGCCAAAGGAAAAGTCCAGCCCGATATATCATAAAAGATACTATCCCGAAATTTGGTTCTGGTATCAAACATGGCATGTATGAGCTTGTTGTTTTTTTGCTCCAATGGCACCACATAGCTATAGCCTTTCTTATATTGTTTTCCTTCGATGATCGCATCTTGTTTCAATTGGTAAAAGTCAATTTTGTGCCGTTTGAGGATTTCTGCCATATGCCAAGATTTGGCTGCATCTTTTGGATCGCCAAACACATAAGCTTTAGTTTTAGACTTCTGTGCATTGGCGCGCACATTTTTATAAAAATCTCTTTGGTAATTGAGCATTTTTACGCGCATAGACTTGGCTGCGGCCAAAGTGGACAAACCAGCGGTAAACTGGTTGCGGATGGCAAATGGAAAAGTCAATACCCCATTTTCACTATTTTGAATATGTCCTCTTGCGCTACCTTGTTCAAACAATATACCAACAGCACCAGTAATATCTGGAAAAGTGGATCCTTTACCATAATAAAAATCGTCAAAATTTTCTTCGGAATAATATAGAGATCCTATTTTGTCAAATGCTTTTATATGGAATTGTGCGATTTCCTTAGTCAATTGTTGGTTCATAGCCGGTGTAGAAGGATTGGTTCTACTTGGCACACCTGGTTGAAAGAAGAAGGTAGAATTGGTTCCCATTTCATGATGATCGGTTAGAATATTTGGGTACCATTTATGAAAACTCTCAATTCGCGCTCTACTCTCTGGCAACTGTACTGGTAACCAATCTCTGTTCATATCAAACCAATAGTGGTTGGTACGTCCGCGGGGCCAAACTTCCTCATATTCTCTATCGTTGTTATCCGGATTTAGGTTTTTGCTTTTATGTACATTTACCCAAGAAGCAAATCGCTGCAAGCCGTCGGGATTGTAGCAAGGATCAAACAAAATGACAACATCGTTCAACAGCGCTTCTACCTCTGCTCCTTGTGCAGCAGCCAGATAATACGCCAAGGCCAGTGCAGCATTAGAACCACTAGGCTCATTACCATGAATAGAAAAACCCTGATAAACCACCAAAGGCATCTTTTCTACATCCATGCCTACGGCATTTTCTTCGGTGAGTTGGATATGATCCTTTCTGATTTTGACTAAGTTAGCATGGTTTCTGGGACTAGTAATAGTGAGCAATACAAGAGGCCTACCTTCAAAAGTAGTACCTCTATCTTCTATAGAAATACGATCCGAAGCTTTAGCCAAAGACTGCATATAGAACAACAATTTGTCGTGGGTAATATGCCATTCTCCAACTTCGTGTCCCACCACCGATTTTGGAGTAGGAATTTCCTTGTTATACTGTACATTTTGCGGTAGATAATAGTTCAAATCTACTGTGGTCTGTGCAAAGGAAAGCTGGACCACAAACAGCAATAAAAAACTTAGTTTTTTCATTATATGCTAGTTAGGAATTAGTTAGTTACACTTCAATTAGCTGACCAGAGCCAACAGCCCGATAAGTCTGGTTTAAATATACAAAAACGATCTTACCACAGAGATAAGATCGTTTGTTAAAATTGTCCTAATAAAAGCTTTAAATATCTTCAAAACTTATTTCCGTAAAACTGTCTTTGGATTGTTCTTCTGATTCATACTCCTTTTTAAAATCTTTTTGGTGTCTTTCAGAAATCACTTCTTCTCCTTTTTCTTCGATTACGAAATCCATCATTTCACCCAGAATTTCTCTAAAAGACACAAAATCTTCTTTGTACAAGTAAATTTTGTGTTTTTTATAATGAAATGAGCCATCTTCATGTGTAAACTTTTTACTTTCGGTGATGGTCAAGTAGTAATCTCCAGCTTTGGTGCTTCTCACATCAAAGAAATATGTTCTCCTTCCGGCACGAAGTACCTTTGAAAAAATTTCATCTTTATCTAATAATTCTTTATCCCCCATAGTTCAATTTCTAGTTGTTATGATATTAATCTGCTTTCAAAAATGAAAAAAAAAAAACTAAGGAAACAACTTTTTTACATTTCTTTTTCCGACAACTGCGTCAAATATAGTTCTTTATAATAACCTTTTTCCTCTATCAATTGATCGTGCGTTCCTTGCTGAATAATAGCTCCTTGGTCTAAAACAAAGACTTTATCGGCATTTTTAGCTGAAGAAATTCTATGACTTACGAGTATTGTAGTCTTATTCACTGAAGCGGAATTTAAATTGGACAGAATTTGCTCTTCGGTTTCTGTATCGACTGCAGAGAGACAATCGTCGAACAAAAAGATAGCAGGATTCTTCAAAAGGGCTCTAGCAATAGAAATACGTTGCTTTTGCCCTCCACTGAGGGTGATCCCTCTTTCTCCCAACACCGTTTGATAGCCCTCCTTAAAGCCTATAATATTTTGATGTACCGCAGCATCTTTGGCCACCTTCTCTATAGCCTTTTTATCGGCATCGGCTTTGCCAAAACGTATGTTGTTTTCAATGCTATCCGAAAAAAGTATGGCATCTTGGGGTACGAACCCTATAGCGCCTCTCAAATGTGCCAAATCGTATTGATTTACCGCTACCCCATCCAATAAAATCGACCCAGTATCTGCATCGTATAACCTGGCAATCAATTCCAATAGGGTCGATTTTCCAGATCCTGTTTTGCCTATAAATGCAACGGTTTCACCCGCTTGTATTTCGAAGCTCACATTTTTCAAGGCCTGTATACCAGTATCTTTATAAGTAAAAGACACTTGCTCAAAACGCAAATTCCCCAATATCGGACGCACTACGGTATTCTCTGCATTCTGTATAGTTGGCTGCTGATGCAAAAAATCGTTGATTCGTTTTTGAGAAACTTCTGCACGTTGTACAATAGAGGTGACCCATCCCACAATAGCCACGGGCCAAGTAAGCATATTGACATATATGATGAATTCGGCTATCACACCAATAGTCTCTATTCGTCCATCCAAATACATCCTTCCTCCGATATAGATCACAACAAGATTGCTAATACCAATTAGCAACAACATCAGGGGAAAAAACCAAGCATTTATCTTTGCCAAATCAATAGCCTTGGAGCGTCCTTTATCGGACAAGATTTTCATTTCTTCCGAAACTCTCGATTCTATAGAATATGCCTTGATCACACCTATACCCGAAAACGCTTCTTGGGTAAAAGTCGACAGATCCGACAAAAATTCCTGTACCTTATTACTTTTATTGTGAATCATTTTGCTGATTCTATATATGAGATAAGACAGCACTGGCAAAGGAATCAAAGTATACATGGCCAATTGCGGAGCTTTAATAAACATAATTGGCACCACACATACAAATAAAGTAAGTGTCTGCATACTATACATAATAGCAGGCCCAGCATACATTCTCACCTGCGCAACATCCTCACTAATACGGTTCATAAGATCTCCGGTTCGATTTTTTTTATAAAAAGAAAGATCTAATTTTTGATAATGATCATAAACCTCATTCTTCAGATCAAATTCAATATAACGAGACACATTTATAATCGTTTGGCGCATGAGAAAGGTAAAAAAACCCGAGCTCAATGCTGCCCCCAAAATAATGAGAATATGCGTAATGAGAACTCCTTTTATTTCTGACAAACTACCCGAATCCGACTGCATATAGACCTCTACAGCCGCTATTGACTTGTTGATATAAGGTGGCGTCACCAAAGAAAACACCCTTGCAACTATAGTGATAAGTATTCCCACAAGCATCTGCCATCTATATTTATAGAAATACTTATTTACGTGTTTTAAAGCTTTCATAGAAGTCCCTCCAAAATTGCTTGGCAAATATAGAAGATTGTTGCTAAACTGTTCTTAAAAAAAACGTAAAGAAAAAATAATGTAATAGTCTTTTACGTTTTTAAATAAATTATATTTTTGCAGCAGGAAATTAACCGAAAACAATAAAGTTCTTTTATATGCTTACAAGACGACATATTCGTATCAAAGTAATGCAGGCTATATACGCCCTTAGCCAATCCAAAACAAACGATCTGGATGCTACAAAAAAGTTTCTCCTGCAAAGTATGGAAGACACCTATGATCTGTATTTATTATCGCTTAGTTTTTTAAGAGAATTGCACAAAATGGCCAAATCCCAAATGGAGCTTTCTAAAAAGAAATACTTGGCCACAGAACAAGACAAAAATCCCAACACCGCATTTGTAGAGAACAAATTGTTACATCAATTGAGCACCAATTTGGCTTTGACTGATCTTTTAGAGAAGCGCAAACTCAACGACTGGGACCTCAATGAAGACTACCTAAAAATAGTACATAAAGAAATGGTAGAAAGTCCGATCTATGCGCAATACATCAGTACTGGAGAAAAAAACTATACCAACGACAAAAAGTTTATCATCGAACTCTACAAACAGATCATCGCTCCAAACGACAAGATATACGAATATTTGGAAGACCACAAACTCACTTGGGTAGACGATATTCCTTTGGTAAACACCTATATCATCAAACTCTTCAAAAAGGCCAAAGAAAGTAGCAGCAATGCTTATTTCACTCCAGATTTGTTTAAAGACTTAGAAGACAAAGAATTTGCCATAAAGCTACTCAACAAAACCCTAATGCACCAAAAAGATCTAGAACAGGCCTATGTAGACAAAACCGTAAATTGGGACAAAGACCGTATCGCAGAACTAGATAGCATTTTACTACAGATGGGAATCTGTGAGCTACAGCATTTCCCAAGCATTCCCACCAAGGTAAGCATGAACGAATATTTAGAACTTGCCAAGGAGTATTCCACACCTAAGAGCAGTATTTTTATAAACGGTATTTTGGATAAATTGGTAAAACAATATCAAGCCGAAAACAAACTCAATAAAATGGGAAGAGGCTTGCTTTAATTAAATAATGCGTACATTTGAAATCAATAAATAAATAAAATTTCATGAAAACGAAACTTTTTATTTTCGTTGCCCTCTTCAGTTTTCTTTCGTGTAAAGAGAGTGCAACAAGTAAAATCAAATCAGAAAATGTAGCTATAGCCTCTGCCAGAGATCAAGCTGCTAAGAAAGTTCCAGTGATAACTTTCGAAAAGACCGAGCACGATTTTGGCGTAATCAACCAAAACGAGAACCAAAGCACCATTTTTAAATTTACCAACACCGGTAATGCCCCTTTGGTGATCACTTCGGCCAGTAGTACTTGCGGGTGTACCGTTCCCAAAACACCAAAAGATCCTATACTTCCAGGAGAATCTGGAGAATTGGAAGTGCGTTTTAATGGTGCTGGAACCAACCAGGTCAGCAAACAAGTAACCGTAAACTCGAATACCGCAAAAGGAATCGATAAATTAACTATAAAAGCCTTTGTCAACCCAAAAAACGGTTCGGAAGGCTCACTATTAAAAGTAACCAATTAGAATGGAATTATTAAACCAATTTGCTCCCTTTATTTTGATGTTAGGTGTATTTTATTTCCTTATAATACGCCCACAAATGAAACGTCAAAAAGATGAAAAAAAATTCGCCTCCAATCTTTCGAAAGGCGATAAAGTAATTACCAAAAGTGGTATGCATGGTAAGATTATTGATCTAGATGACAACAACTGTATCATCGAAACCATGGCTGGGAAAATAAAATTTCAACGTTCGGCTATCTCTATGGAGATGAGCAAAAAGCTGAATACTCCTGCGAAAAAATAAAGAAATTTGGATTACCAAACAAAAAAAAGATCGTTCTATTCGGACGATCTTTTTTTTATCTCATATTTGTCTAAAGCTCCTTTCACCAATTTAAATATCAACAGTTTCTGTATTTATCGTTTAGTCCAAATCCTTTTGGAATCGCCGACAGTATTTTCTCCAAGCGACTCCGCTTGATAGCTTCTTGCCTACCAGTATTTATATAGACCACATACGCCTTGTGTTTGTATGGAGACAGTTTTTCAAAGGCTTGATGCAATTGCCGTTCTTCTTACCAAGCTAATTGCAACAAGCCCAGCAATACCACTTTTTTCCTTTATAGGTATACACAGGCACACCCCATTTTATAGTTTCTTCCATACCTATGCAAAAAAAATGTTTCGAAAACAAATCCATAATTCGGGATACATTTCATGAAAATCTAATAAGGTATATTCAATAAAACTTACGTTAAATACCAGTCAACAGCAGAGAATCGTTTCAAGCATTTACCTCTCTTGTGCAGTCAGCTTTGCTATTTCCACAATTACTGCCGTTGCTTTTATCATACTTTCAACAGGAACATATTCGTATTTACCATGAAAATTGTGCCCTCCTGCAAAAATATTTGGACAAGGCAGGCCTTTATAGCTGAGTTGTGCCCCGTCTGTTCCTCCGCGAATAGCTTTCACTACAGGTTGAATTCCCAAATTTTTCATTGCAGTTTCGGCTATCTCAACTATATGAAATACTGGGATTATTTTTTCGCGCATATTATAATATTGATCTACCATATGTAGAGAAACTGCGTCATTAAATTTTTTATTGAAATCCTGCACCAATTGTTCCAGATAAGCCTTTTTTTCTTGAAACAATTGCATATCATGATCCCTTATAATCATAGAAATTTTGGTTTCCTCTATCCCTCCTTCAAATTGATATACATGATAGAAACCTTCTTTTTTGGTAGTTCTCTCAGGAACTGCCTCGGTTGGCAGCATTCCCAATAATTGCTGACCAATCTGTATGGAATTTACCATTTTATTCTTTGCATAACCTGGGTGTACACTTTTTCCTTTGATGGTAAGCGTAGCTCCAGCCGCATTAAAATTTTCATATTCCAACTCCCCTATTTGGCTACCATCCATGGTATATGCCCAATCTGCACCAAATTTCTCTACATCAAAATGATGGGCACCTCTGCCGATCTCTTCATCTGGTGTAAAACCAACCTTTATTGTACCATGTGGTATTTCTGGATGAGAAATCAAATATTGCATGGCTTCCATTATCTCTGTTATTCCTGCCTTATCATCGGCTCCCAACAAGGTATTCCCATCGGTAGTCACCAAATTCTGTCCTTTATAATCGAGTAAATCTTCAAAATAGTCTGGAGAAAGCACTATATTCTTTTCTGCATTTAATACAATATCTCCCCCGTCGTAATTTTGGATAAGCTGCGGTTTTACATTGGCACCACAAAAATCGGGGCTCGTATCAAAATGTGCAATAAAGCCAATAGTAGGTACTTCTTTCTCCACATTGGAAGGAAGGGTAGCCATCACATAAGCCTTGTCGTCTATATCCACATTTTGCATCCCCATTTCTCGCAATTCATCAGCCAATTTATTGGCCAAAACCCATTGTTTTTCCGTACTAGGGGTAGCTGAAGAATTTGGATCACTTTCTGTATCTATAGTGACATAACTAATAAATCGGTTGAGCAGTTTATTTTTATCCATTTACAAAAGATTATTCATCAAATTTAAGTTATTTTTGCAGGAAACAGCTACTTGGGATGTACAAACAACTAATTCGACCATTATTATTTTCTTTTGATCCAGAAAAAGTCCATCATTTCACTTTTAAATTCTTAAAAATTTTTCAAGCCATACCAGGAGTTGCAAATCTAACTAGGGCATATTGGCAAGTTTCGCATCCTTCTTTAGAGCGTGAAGTATTTGGGCTGCAATTTAAAAACCCAGTCGGTTTAGCGGCTGGATTTGACAAAGATGCCAATCTCTATCAGGAATTGTCCAATTTTGGTTTTGGTTTCATAGAAATAGGCACACTTACCCCCAAGCCTCAGGAGGGAAATCCCAAAAAACGCTTGTTTCGCCTTACCGAAGACCAAGCTATTATCAATAGAATGGGCTTCAACAATGGTGGTGTAATTCAGGCGGTAGAACGTCTGAAGAAAAACAAAGGAGTTCTCATCGGTGGAAATATCGGAAAAAACAAAATCACTCCCAACGAAGAAGCCACTACGGATTATTTGATATGTTTTGATGCCTTGTACGAGCATGTCGATTATTTTGTAGTAAACGTCAGTTCTCCCAACACCCCCAATCTTAGAGCCTTACAAGACAAAGAACCCTTAACCAAGCTGTTGATGAGTTTGCAAGAGCGCAACCAGACCATGGAAAACCCAAAGCCGATATTATTGAAAATCGCACCCGACTTAAACCAAGCACAGCTATTGGACATCATCGACATTGTAAAAATCAGCAAAACGGATGGACTTATTGCGACCAATACCACCATTGGTAGGGACGGGTTGCATTCAACGAATAAAAAAGAGATTGGTGGACTTAGTGGTAAACCTTTAGAGCAAAAGTCCACAGAAATAATTAGATTTATCACAAAACACAGCAATGCTTCCATTCCCATAATAGGAGTTGGAGGTATTTATTCGGCCGAGGACGCTATAGAAAAACTGGAAGCAGGTGCCAGCCTAGTACAGCTATACACAGGTTTTGTATACGAGGGTCCCCGTTTGATAAAAAACATCAACAAAGCACTGATAAAAGCTTAAAAAACAAGTTCTTATCTGACCTCAACATTTTTTACAAACTTTTAATATCATTATTATGATAGTAAATTCTGTTGTGGCGATCAATGCACTTAGCGTGATCAGTTTATGTCTATTGCTATACATTGCGTATACCAGGTGGCAATTAAAAAAGAACAAAGAACATTATATAGATTTGGTTCGCAAACTACAATTGGACCTGAGAGAAAAAACGAATAAGCTAATGGAGAGAGAGACTTCTAGAGCACAAACCTGTAGTTTGTTGCATACCGAAATCGCCTTACCCTTGTATAAAACCATGAAGACACTTCAAAAATTGGAGCACAAAATCGACGAAATAGAGCATGCCAAGGTGTATACCGATATCGAATTTGTAAACCAAGAAATGCTGGAGCTCAAAGGCAAGATGGAGCATTTTGTAGACTGGTCCAATAACCTAAAGGAAGACAACCCCCTGCTCATGCAAGAAATAAGTCTTCACAGCTTTGTAAACGAGGTGGTGGAAAAAGAATTTTTGCCAGAGATACAACCGAACACGATTACCTGCATCAATCATATCATGCCCGACCTCAACGTGTATTCAGACAGCATGGCGCTGAGAGCATCTTTGCTCAATGTACTAAAAATCATGCAACAGCATGAAAACGGAGTCCAAGAAATTCATATTTCCCTTGCCATTTGCAACGATGCTTTTACCATACAAGTCAATAATACCATAGTGGGACCACGGTTGACCAAAGTAGATACCCTACACAAAATAAAATCTAGCGTCAATTATATTATCAGCAAAAAGCTATTGGAAGATGTAGGTGGTGCTTTGCGACTAGAAGAGAAAAACGAAGAAATGCTTATTTTTAGCCTGCAATTACCAAAAATGTAATAGGTGAAGATAGAAATACTTTTTTCTTTTTTAGTCGCTTCCTCTATATTGACCCTTGCCCCAGGGCCCGATATTATTTATGTACTTACCCAAAGTCTGAGAAACGGAAAAAAAAGTGGTTTTGCGCTTTCCGCAGGACTTGTATGCGGTATTGTCATACACACCATGGTGGTAGCTTTTGGCCTAGGAAGCATCATTTCCCAATCACCCATCTTACTTAGCAGCATACAATATCTAGGCGCAGCTTACCTCCTTTTTTTGGCACTCAAAAACTACCAACACCGAAAAGATGTTATAAACACATCTCAAGAAGTAAAAAACAAGTCTCAAAAGGCACTTTTCAAAGAAGGATTCATTATGAATATCCTCAATCCCAAGGTTACCATTTTTTTTCTTGCTTTTTTTCCCGGATTTCAGTTCCACGACCAATGGCCTACTGCCTTACAATTTATCATTCTAGGCGGCTTATTTATGATTCAGGCTTTTAGCATTTTTTTAGGGGTAAGTTTTTTGGCAGATCATCTGGCATCTTATATTAAAAACCACCGAGGATTTCAGTTATTTATGTCCTGGATACAAATTCTGGTACTAATTGGAATCGCAGTTTTTATATTGATGTGATTTTTTACTTTAAATTTGTGTTTAATATGGCACAAAAAGTAAAACTTATAGAATGTCCTAGAGATGCAATGCAGGGAATTAAAACTATTATTCCCACTGCAAAAAAAACACTATACATCCAATCCATACTCAATTGTGGCTTTGACACTGTAGACTTCGGCAGTTTTGTAAGTCCGAAAGCTATCCCTCAAATGCAGGATACTGCGGAGGTACTTGCAGGCTTGGATTTGACAAAAACCAATAGCAAATTACTTGCCATAGTTGCCAATTTTCGCGGAGCGCAATCCGCAGTAGCACATAAGGAAATTCAATACCTAGGATACCCTTTTTCTATATCGGAGAATTTTCAAATGCGCAACACGCATAAAACAATAACCCAATCCGTAGCCATTTTGCAAGACATTTTGGAATTGGCTTACCAACACAACAAAGAAGTGGTAACCTACATATCTATGGGTTTTGGCAATCCATATGGCGATCCATGGGATGTGGAAATTGTATCAGAATGGACGGAAAAACTCGCCAAGATGGGTGTAAAAATCTTGTCATTGTCCGACACCATTGGTTCTTCCACGCCAGATATTATAGATTATTTGTTTTCCAATATCATCCCCTTATACCCCGCAATAGAATTTGGCGCCCATCTGCATACCAACCCTAGTACATGGTATGAAAAAATAGATGCAGCCTATAAAGCAGGTTGCCGACGTTTTGATGGGGCTATACAAGGTTTTGGTGGCTGTCCGATGGCAAAAGACCAATTGGTAGGCAATATGCCCATGGAAAAAGTATTATCCTATTGCACCCAACAACAAACACAGACCGGAGTGCATCCTCTAAAATTTGAAAGTGCTTACAACGAAGCTTCTAAAATTTTTGGCTGTTATCATTAGGTCTAATTCTAACATAATTTTAGTGACTCCCCTTATAAGAGTTAAAAATTTGCATCTATTTCTTCTTATTTTTAATTAATTTAAATAAATTTGCACAAACCCTACCCATCCTTCTTTCGATAAGATGACGGATACAGTTTAGGCTTTGTCTTATACTTAGAAGCAAACGACTCATGGTAAATAGCAGTCTTATTTTAGTTTATGGTTTTGTGCTCTGTTATGTTCCTCAGAACAAACCTAAACGCTTAAAAACAAACTGTTGCGAAAAATACAAAAAACCCAAAAAACACAATTGCAAAAATTGTCCACTTTCATTTTGCAGTTCATTTTCGTAAAACGGCATAAAGGGAACGTTAAATTTAGGCAACTAAACCACAAACTTCCATTCTATATGGAGAAATAACGTATATTTGCATGCAATTAATCCATAAAGGCATGATTGCACACACCAACAAAATTTTGGGCGAAGGACTCACCTACGACGACGTCTTACTCGTACCGGCATATTCGGAGGTTCTTCCTAGAGAAGTTTCCATCCAATCCAAATTCACAAGAAATATTACTATAAATGTTCCTATGGTTTCTGCAGCCATGGACACCGTTACAGAAAGTCGCATGGCTATTGCCATGGCACGAGAAGGAGGTATAGGAGTCCTTCACAAGAATATGAGCATTGAAAAGCAAGCCCTGAAGGTCCGCAAAGTAAAGCGAGCAGAAAGCGGTATGATAATCGATCCTGTCACCTTACCATTAGATGCTAAGGTAAAAGATGCAAATGCCTGTATGCGCGAACACCGTATCGGCGGTATACCCGTGGTAGATAACGAAGGTTTTTTGAAGGGAATCGTTACCAATAGAGATTTGCGATTTGAAAAAAATAGCGAGCGCCCAATAATTGAAGTCATGACTAGTGACAATTTGGTAACTGCAGCAGAAGGAACATCGCTCAAAGATGCTGAAGGGATTTTACAAGAAAATAAAATTGAAAAGCTTCCAGTAGTATCCAATGACAACAAGCTCATCGGATTGATCACTTTTAGAGACATTACCAAGCTTACTTTAAAACCACAAGCAAACAAAGATTCTTTTGGCCGATTGAGAGTGGCTGCAGCAATAGGGGTTACAGGAGATTCCATAGAAAGAGCAACAGCATTGGTAAATGCTGGTGTAGATGCTATTGTAATTGATACTGCTCATGGCCATACCGCAGGAGTAGTGAATGTTTTACAATCTGTTAAAAAACGATATCCAAAATTGGATATCGTTGTTGGAAATATAGCAACTGCAGCAGCAGCGCAATACTTGGTAGACGCTGGTGCAGATGCGGTAAAAGTAGGTATTGGACCAGGTTCTATCTGTACCACACGTATAGTTGCTGGAGTCGGGTTCCCTCAGTTTTCTGCCGTATTGGAAGTAGCCGAAGCTATCAAAGGATCTGGTGTACCTGTAATTGCAGATGGTGGTATACGCTATACAGGAGACATTCCAAAAGCTCTAGCCGCTGGAGCAGATTGTGTGATGCTAGGCTCCCTATTGGCAGGAACCAAAGAATCGCCAGGAGAAACCATCATCTACGAAGGAAGAAAGTTCAAATCTTATAGAGGAATGGGTAGCGTAGAAGCCATGAAAAAAGGAAGTAAAGATCGCTATTTTCAAGATGTGGAAGATGATATCAAAAAATTGGTACCAGAAGGTATCGTAGGACGCGTTCCTTACAAAGGAGAATTGGTAGAGAGCATTCACCAATTTGTCGGTGGCCTACGCGCAGGTATGGGCTACTGTGGATCCAAAAACATTGCCACTTTAAAAGAGAAAGCACAGTTTATAAAAATAACCGCTAGCGGCATCAAAGAAAGCCACCCACACAATGTAACCATCACCAAAGAAGCACCTAATTATAGTAGATAAAATCTAATTATATATTTATTCAAAACCGTTACCTTTTCAGAGATAGCGGTTTTTTTATGCCTTAATTTCTCAAAATTTTAGCGATATCTGGTTTAAAATAATTGGGGCCTTTCATCACCTTACCATCCTCGCGATAAATTGGTTTCCCATCGGCACCAAGCTTACTCATATTGCTTTTTTGTATTTCTTCAAACACCTCTTCTATTTTATGTTGCATGCCATGCTCCAAAATAGTTCCGCACAAAATGTATAGCATATCTCCAAGGGCATCGGCAACTTCTACCAAATCACCATCTTCAGCAGCCTCCAAATATTCTTCATTTTCTTCTGCCATTAATTTAAAACGTAAAGCCAAGGTCTCTTTCGACAACTTTACAGTTGGCTGCTGATTTATCCCTAAACCAAATGCCTTGTGAAACTCTTTAACCGCTGCTAATTTTCTTTTCATTTTCTATTTTGGATTATATTTGCACCTAAAAATAAAACTATGTTTACTCCTGGGCAAAAGACTTTCGCAATTTTCTTTATTATTGCTTTTACTATCATCATGATTCTTAGCTATAGAAAGGATAAAAAGTTACATACCAAGAACTACAAAGGTGCAAAATGGGTACTCGTAGGATTTGTTTTGTTTGTCCTAGGACTTTTCCTTCTAAAGAACCAGTTAAATTCCTAACCAACAATCCTCATTCAAGCCTCTTATTTTCTATATGACCACATAATCATCGATTTTCACAACAAAATCCCCGTTGAAAGGCAATTTATTATCGTAAATAGCTTACATTTGTAATGTGGTATTTTAAATTATAAGCAATGGTAACATTTTTTTCAATCCTGTTGGGGTTAGTGGCCGTCAATGGAGTTCTGCTACTTTTCAATGTAAATAAAACTAAAAGAGAAGTAAGAGAATCCAAGAGCTACATTCTGAAAAACGCAAACAAAATCAAGTTAAAAGATTCTACAAATTCCCTGCCTACCTACAAAAAGGCTGTATAATTTGATCTTTAGCATTTGTTTGTCCCTTGTGCACAAGTTTTCTTAACCTCTTTAAATTCCCTATTTTTTTTGATTACTTTTATAATCAGAAAATATATATTTTGAAGCATTTACTATTGGTATTTATAGGAGGCGGATTTGGTAGTGCCTGTCGGTTTTTATTATCCAAATGGATACAGCAGCAACATCAGCACCCTTTTCCCATAGGTACTTTTACCGTCAACTTTACTGGATCTCTTTTAATAGGTTTTTTGTTTGGCATCAGTGCTAAATACAGCAATTGGAACCAACAATATATGCTACTCCTAGTTACCGGATTTTGCGGAGGCTTTACCACATTTTCTTCTTTTGCTTATGAAAAAATAGAACTGCTAAAAAACCAACAATTTATTTGGTTTGCTGCTTATTTGATATTGAGCATCACCATAGGTTTACTTGCTGTATGGTTGGGAATATGGCTTAGCAAACAACTCCCTAACTCACTATAAGCAAGCACTTAAAATCTTTTTTTTTTTAAATAAAACAGTCTTGTACATTTTTTTTCTATTTTTACATTACAATTAAAAAAAGTCATGAAACAAATTTATAATATTTCGAAGCGCAATTGGACTGTCTATAGGACACCTCCGGAATTCTGGATATTATAAGCATATTTTTACTTATAAGATATAGTTGCCCGGTTTGTTTGAAAACCGGGCTTTTTTTGTTTCAAAAAACAACGATAGAAACTATGAAAAACTTAATCCATCAATATTTCGATGCCTACAAAGGACTATCCAAAGAAATCTGGTATCTGGCATTCATTACCCTTATCAATAGAGCTGGCACTATGGTGATTCCGTTTCTGTCTTTATACCTTACAGAGGACCTAGAATTTGGATTGACGGAAGTGGGCTGGATCATGTCTGCATTTGGCATAGGCTCCACTGCTGGTGGTTGGATAGGGGGCAAACTCACCGACCAAATCGGGGCTTATAAAGTCATGTTTAGCAGTTTATTCTTATCGGGGCTTTGTTTTATTGGCATTCAATTTGTCCAAGAATTTTGGATGCTTTGCATAGCCATCTTTTTGCTGATGACCATAGCAGACAGCTTTAGACCTGCCATTTTTGTGGCCTTAAGTAGTTATAGCAAACCAGAAAACAGAACCCGATCGCTGACTCTAATTAGGCTGGCAATCAACTTGGGATTTTCATTTGGCCCAGCCATTGGAGGTCTTATAATTATACAAATGGGGTATAGCGGATTATTCTATATAGACGGTTTCACCTGTATAGGTGCTTCCATTATATTTCTTGCTTTATTGCACCCAAAAAAAGCCAAAGTATTACACAAAGAAAAAATACCCGACCAACCATTAAAAGCACATAAAGACCGACCATATGTTTTATTTGTGCTTACTATGGTGTTTATGGCTGTGGCATTTGTTCAATATTTTTCTACTATTCCAATCTATTATAGAGACATCCACCACCTTAGCGAATTTCAAATCGGTTTACTTATGTTTATGAATGGCGCAATCATTGCCTTATTTGAAATGCCTTTAGTAAAATATTTCGAAAGCAAATCCTGGAGCAATCTCGACAATTATTTTATAGGATTGCTACTCATTGCCGCTAGCTTCTTAATATTAATAAGTAGTACATGGGTAGGCGTATTGATTATAGGGATGTTTTTGATGACCATAGGAGAAATGATTGCCTTTCCTTTTTCGAATGCCTACGCCATGGAACGCTCCAAACTAGGCAAAAAAGGGCAATATATGGGACTGTATAGTATGTCTTTCTCGATTTCACATATTTTTGGACACAATGGCAGCTTAAATTTCATTGAAAAATATGGTTTTGATCTTACTTGGATCGTGATGACAGCCATATTGGTACTCGCAAGTATCATAGTAATGCGTCTTCAGCACAAAAGATTTCAACTATATTCAATTTCTGTGCTTACATTTAAACACAAATTGCGCAAAAAATGAAAACTTCTTATATCTGCTTTGACCTTATCGCCCTCTCGTTTTGGAATTGCCATGAGCACACTTTGTCCAGCGTAGAACCCAAAACTGTAAATGCAGAAAAAAAGAAACTTATCCCATTTCTATTTTGAAATGCCCTTAAAAGAAATAGAAGTTTTTTTTCTTTATATATAGCTATATATAAAGGAGAAAAATCAAGCATAGCCTCAGCTACGGTTTCTTTTTATCCCGAATTACGCATTAGAACTTCGTTATGAGGGTTGGAATTGCAATAAAAACAAGTGCTTTATTGCTTTCCGCATAGCGCCGTTATGGGGAAAGCAAAAAGCAGCGCAGCTTCTTGTTTTTGAAGCAATTTCAATACGTAATAGATTTTCTAATGCGCAATTCGGGATTTATTGAAATAGAAAGGAAAAAAGGGTTAATTATTGGGGTAATTTTAAACTAGAAATGGTATTATAAGCCAAATATGAAGTCCAACTGCTACAATGTTGCTTTTTTGATCATGGATGAAGCAGTAAGCACTACGTTTCCAAACGACACAGAAGCTTTTAGAAAACGCTTTCCTCTATTGGACATACGAGACAGTACTTTGTTTGTGCATGATGAAAAATACATTACCTCTGCTGGTGGTACTAAAAGCTTTGAAGCAGCAAGACACCTCTGTAAAATATTATATGATTAAAAAAAAGTTGCAGACCAATTGGCTGAAGGTCTCAGTATATATTGGAATTTAAACAAAGTCCCAGATATTGCGATCCCAAATCAATAACGAGATTTGCCGAAATATGAACGAACAATATCGTTGAACTCTGGCGATAATTTCAAAAAAGTGGTTTTGGGTATCGTATACATTTGCTGATAATCCTTAAATCCATTTTTAAGCAATTCTTCTGTATAGAACAAAGCGGTTCCAAAATCTTCCCGCTGCGAACTCATACTGATTATGCGAAGATAGGCTTGATAAGAATCGGGATAGACTACAGTTTTTAACATCAATAACAAATCCAACAGTTTATCATCTAAGGGTCTCCTATTTTCTACTATAGGAATTTGCTGGTCGATTCGGAGCAATAACTCCCCGCGGAGTAGCACTCCCATGCGTTTCAAGTATAAATCCTCACCTTGTTCGAACTTCAACAATTCAGACATTTGGTAATTCCACCAACCCAAATTTTCAAAATTATACCGATACATATCTTCATCAAAATAATAGCTATAATCTTCCTGTAGCAACTGCGCCTTGCTTTGCGCCTTAAAATACTGATTCAAAGCGGTCTTGAGCGCACCACTTCTTTTAAAGGTCTTGATTCGTTCCTTCAAATACGATCTCGACATATAGGGTTTATAGGTGTCCTGCATGAGCTGCAAAGCTTCCAGAGCTTCTAGATACCTTTTATCGGTTTTCAACTGTTTTATATATGCCTCCAAATGCCCCAATCGTTTTTGCATCACTAGGCTATCTGTAGGACTAAGATTTTGTTCGGGCAATTTTCGCGACATTTGATCGATTGAAAAAAGCATATAAGTTAGCGGCACTATAGAATCTGTTGCAGGATACCAATAAAACTGTGGCGGTATTTTTAGTTTCATATTGGAAGCTGCGAATTGGGCTCCATAACTATAGTAATTATTATCCGAACTCAATACCACATGACGCAGCATCTCATTTTTTAACGTAGTCTTTTGAGGCAATAGCTCTTGAGGGTTTACCAAAAGCACCCCTGCTAGCCTTCTTAATGAATAAGACATTTGTTGTACAAATCCACAAGACTGCTTTATACCCACAAAATAAATACTACGTGTAGACAGCGCATAACGAGAAGAAAAATCGCGTATGGCCAAATTGTACTTCTCACTCTGCGCCACAAAATGCTCTTTGGCATCTACATTGTGATTACCAAACAATAGCATTCCTTGTGCTGTGGCTACTTTTCTAAAATACGCCATCCATTTCTTGGCATCTGCTTTGGATATGTGGACCACCAAAACATCTTGTCTTTTTGCCTTTGCTTGGCTCGGATAATAGTAAGAATAACTAGCTTCTATACTATCCGTTTTCACCGTTTCAAATACCAAGGTGTCGGATTTTAACGCCATTCTTTGTGCCTGCAACACAGTACCAGTCCATATAAAAAATAGAAAGAAAAGAAATCGCTGTATCATAGTTTAGGTGTTATGAAGTAATTATATCAAAAATAAAGCCAAACACCGATCATTCGATGATATTGTTTTCCACCAAACGAGACAAAACTACATTGGTTTTTGTTTCCCCATACTGTATTAATTGATTAATCAATTCCTCCAAATGCTTTTGGTTGGATAAAACTACTTCCATTATGATGTTTTCATTACCAGTAATTCGATAGCAATTTACAATTTCTTTGAAATTATCCACTTGCTGCAAAAATGGGCGTAGTCGCCCCATAAAAACTCGAAGACTGATTATAGCTGTAATCTGATATCCTATCTCGTAAGGGCTTAGCTGTACGCCGTACCCCCTAATCACTCCCGCATCTTCCATTTTTTTTATTCGCTCAGAAACCGCAGGCGAACTCAGCCCAACCCGTCTTCCGATTTCCGCATTACTTATTCGAGCGTTTTTCTGTAGTAATTTGAGAATATGTTTGTTAAACAAATCCATATTATGATGTATAGCCTGCATAAGATGATTTTGATTGCCTTAATTTTTAATGCAATATAATTATATTAATTTAATTTCTAAAGCAAAATCAACAATTAGCCTTAAAATCAAAATAAAGACTAGACTAATTTGAATGTAATTTTGTAATAATAAGTTGTGTTTTTATGGCGAATATTCCCCAAGAAGATCAAAATGATTTGAGAGATCTACCTGTCTACCGACAGGCCTTATCCTTATTCCAGTTAGGAAGAGGGCTTGGTGTAGTGCTCACCAACAACAAAAGCATACAACAAATGCACTCTAGCCAACATGCTACCGATCAGCAAACCAGTCTGCTTATCATGAATGTATTGCTAGTACCGCAAAGCATCGCAACTATTTTTAGCACAAAAAATCCAAGCTTAAAGCAATCGGAGCTCAGTCAAATGCAACAAACAATTGCTAGTTTAAATTGGAGATCACAACAACTATATAGTAGCTACCCGAATGCTAAGGAATATCTTGGTGTTTTTAGAAGAGAATTACAAAAACTAACTTCTCTTTACAAAACTTGGTCAGAAACTTTATAAGGATAAACTTATCTACAAACTTTACAATCCGCTTTGCTTTTTACTGCACCCACTAAATAGCCTTTATCGTTATAGCGAAAGTCGCAACAATCTATATAGCCTTGTGCCAACATTTTTTTTGCTCGTAGAATTCTTGTTTTCACAGTAGTAAGCGGTAGATTCATGCGTTCTGCTATTTGTTGTTGCTTTAGTCCTTCCATAGATACCATACGCAATGGAGTAGCATATTTTTCAGGCATTTGGTTTAAAATTCCCTGCATACAATCCTGTACATCATGCGCTTCTTCTGCGAGAGAAATGATCTTTTCTGATTCTTCGGCAGCTATCCCATAGTTTTTTTGTTTAAGGCGAAACACATCCATGCATTTTCTGTACGTAACGGTTAGCAACCAAGATTTTATCTTATCCGTGTCTTGTAGTTGCTCTTGCTTATCCAACAAAGTTAGATACACCTCTTGGGTAATATCTTTTGCCAAATCGACATCCTGAAGTTTCTTTAATGCAAATGCATAAACCGCTTCATGTGTTGCCGCCCAAATAGCCTCTATATTTAATTGCATAGTTCTAAAAATATTAAAGGCCACACCAATACTAGTATAGCCTTTTTTTAATTTAACAAGTACAATGATTACAACTACAGTTTTCACAAGTACAACCGCCGCAGTTTCCTTTTCTACAGTTTTCACATTTACAGGTACAATTTTTAGATGACATAGATTTATTCTTTTAATGTTTCTATTAATAAGACGGACTAAGCACTAAAAAGATGCACTTTTCTACATATTTCTTCTGTACTGCCCACCCACTTTAAACAATGCATTGGTAATCTGACCTATAGAACAAACTTTAGCCGCCTCCATTAAAGCTTCAAATATATTTTCGTTATTTACAGCAGCATAAGATACCTTTTGCAAGGCTTCTTTTGCTTCTGATTCAAACCTGCTATGTAACTTATTTAACGTGTTGATCTGTACCTTTTTTTCTTCTTCTGTTGCACGAATGACTTCGGTAGGAATTACAGTTGGCGATCCTTTGGAACTCAAAAAGGTATTTACCCCTACAATAGGATACTCTCCTGTGTGCTTGAGGGTTTCATAATACAAGCTTTCTTCTTGTATTTTACTACGTTGATACATGGTTTCCATAGCGCCAAGCACTCCACCCCGCTCGGTGATTCTATCAAATTCCATCAATACTGCTTCTTCCACCAAATCGGTCAATTCTTCAATGATAAAAGCGCCCTGAATTGGATTCTCATTTTTGGCCAAGCCCAATTCTTTATTGATAATCAACTGTATAGCCATAGCCCTACGAACCGATTCTTCTGTTGGCGTGGTTATTGCCTCATCATAAGCATTGGTATGCAAGGAATTACAATTGTCATAAATCGCATACAAAGCTTGCAATGTGGTTCTAATATCATTAAAGTCGATTTCCTGAGCATGCAAACTTCTACCAGAGGTTTGTATATGATATTTTAACATCTGTGCTCTGGAATTGGCACCGTATTTATGCTTCAAGGCTTTTGCCCATAATCTTCGAGCTACCCTACCAATTACTGCATATTCTGGATCTACCCCATTACTAAAGAAAAAGGATAAATTTGGTCCAAATTGGTTAATATCCATTCCGCGACTTAAGTAGTATTCTACATAAGTAAATCCGTTTGCCAAAGTAAAAGCCAATTGCGATATAGGGTTTGCGCCTGCTTCTGCTATATGGTAACCTGAGATAGAAACCGAATAAAAGTTACGCACGCCTTTATCTATAAAATATTCTTGCACATCACCCATCAATCGCAATGCAAATTCGGTGGAGAAGATACACGTATTTTGCGCCTGATCTTCTTTCAAAATGTCTGCTTGAACGGTTCCTCTTACCTGAGTAAGCGTTCTAAGCTTAATTTCTTGATATACGGATTCCTCCAACACCTGATCTCCTGTTACCCCAAGCAATAGCAAACCAAGCCCATTGTGTCCTTCTGGTAACTCTCCTTCGTATTTTGGTCTTTCTTTTCCTTTATAGAATGCCGTTATCTTCTTCTCCACATCAGCTTCTAAACCATTCTCTTTGATATACACCTCGCATTGTTGGTCTATGGCGGCATTCATAAAGAAGCCCAACATCATCGGAGCTGGTCCATTAATGGTCATACTCACCGAAGTGGTATTTGCAACTAAATCAAATCCTGAATACAATTTTTTTGCATCGTCCAAACAACAAATAGACACCCCAGAATTCCCTATTTTTCCATATATATCTGGTCTAAGGTCTGGGTCGTTTCCATATAGAGTAACCGAATCAAAAGCAGTAGACAATCGCTTAGCAGTCATAGCCATACTTACATAATGAAAACGTCTATTGGTACGCTCTGGTCCTCCTTCTCCAGCAAACATGCGCGTAGGGTCTTCTCCTGTTCGTTTAAAAGGATAAAGTCCGGCAGTGTAAGGGAATGCACCGGGCACATTTTCTTGTAAACACCAAGCCAATATGTCTCCCCATGCTTGATATTTTGGCAAACTCACCTTAGGAATGTCACTATGTGACAAACTCTTGGTGTGCGTAGCCATTTTTATCTCCTTATTTCTTACCCTAAAAATATATTCTGGTGCCTTATATCGCGCTACTAATGCATCCCATCCTAATATGGTTTCCCAATGATACGGATCTAAATTCATCTTCACCCTATCAAATTCCTTTAACAGCAGATCTACCAACATTTGTTGCTCCTCATTGGTGTCTGTTGCTGCGAGTTCTATACCATTTTTCGTCTTCGTAGGTGCTACTCCTATAACACTTTCAATGGTCTTATAAATTCCATATAATTTTTGTGCTACTTCCTGTTGGGTATTCCCTTTTTCATCGTAACCCCTATTGTTCTCCGCAATCTCCGACAAATATCTTGTTCTATTTGGAGGAATCACATACACCTTTTCGCTCATAGCCTTGGTAATAGCCATTCCAGATTCTAGCTTGGCAGTAGTTTTACTATTTACCAAATCCATGATTGCCTTATATAGCTTGTTCATACCAGGATCGTTGAACTGAGATGCTATGGTTCCAAAAACTGGTAAGTCATCTATTCCCGTCTCCCATAAGTTATGATTGCGCTGGTATTGCTTCTTTACATCACGCAAGGCATCTAATGCACCTCTTTTATCAAATTTGTTTATGGCTACTAAATCGGCAAAATCGAGCATATCAATTTTTTCTAACTGAGTAGCAGCACCAAATTCTGGAGTCATCACATACAAAGAAGCGTCCGAATGTTCTAGTATTTCTGTATCGGACTGTCCTATACCCGATGTTTCCAAGATGATTAGATCATATTGCGCAGCTTTTAAGATTTCCACCGCCTCTGCTACATACTTAGATAATGCCAAATTGCTTTGTCGGGTTGCCAGAGAGCGCATATAAACCCTGCTACTATTTATCGCATTCATACGAATACGATCTCCCAATAAAGCACCACCGGTCTTTCTTTTGGAAGGGTCTACAGAAACAATAGCCAACTGCTTATCTGGGAAATATAACAAAAACCTACGAACCAATTCGTCTACCAAACTAGATTTTCCTGCCCCACCTGTTCCGGTGATTCCTAGCACTGGAGTCACGCTACTTTTATTGGCTTCTTTTACATTTTCTAATAAGGATGCTGCAACCTCTGGGTGATTTTCTGCAGCGCTAATTGCTCTCGCTATAGCTGGAACTTTCTTGGCTTGTAAATCTTTTATACCTACTTCTAAGCGGTCTCCAATGGTATAATCGCTTTGCCGAACCAAATCATTTATCATCCCTTGCAACCCCATTTCCCTTCCATCGTCAGGAGAATAAATCCGAGTAATGCCGTATGCATGTAAATCTTCTATTTCTTCAGGGAGAATTACACCGCCACCGCCGCCAAATATTTTTATATGCCCAGCACCATTCTCTTGCAAGAGATCATACATATACTTGAAATATTCATTATGCCCTCCCTGATAGGAAGTCATGGCTATGGCATTTACATCTTCTTGTATTGCAGTATTCACTACCTCTTCCACGCTACGGTCGTGCCCCAAATGAATCACTTCCACTCCAGTTGCCTGAATAATACGTCGCATGATGTTAATAGCAGCATCATGCCCATCAAAAAGGGAGGCCGCAGTTACCACTCTTACTTTATTTGTAGGATTATAAGGTGTAGTTTGTTCCATTGTTAATAAATGTACGTTTTATGGTTCGCAATTTACGAAAAATGCAACGATTTTGGGGGTTTCCCTATATTAATCACAATATTAAAATTTAAAGTATAGATTACAATCGGTCTTAGGTGAATATATGTTTTTTTGCGGATCGGGGGCGGGCGGGTGGGCCGTTCCGCAAAAAAAATTTTATTATGTTTGTTTCCAAATCTATTTATTATCTCAAAACACAACTATTTATAATGAATAAAACAGTTTACTGCATCTTATTTTTAGCCTTCTTACTCCCTCAAAAAAGTAATGCCCAATTCGACGAGGACCAAATGGGTGCCTGGTATATGTACTTTTTTAATACCAACTTCAAAGAAAGCAAATGGGGCCTACAAGGAGATGTCCAGTTTAGAAATTGGGATCTAGGAGGCGATTTAGAACAATTGCTACTTAGAGGAGGAATCACCTATAGCCCAAGCACTGCCAAAGTAAAACTCACCTTAGGGTACGGACATATTACTACAGGTGCCTTTGGGGAATCTTCTAGTACCACCACAGAGAGTAGAATCTACCAAGAAGCCTTATTCCCCGTTAAATTTGGAAGTCGTTTCTACACCAACCACCGATTTCGATACGAACAACGTTTTGTGGAAAACCAAGACTTTAGAACCCGTTATCGGTACAATCTATTTTTGAACATTCCGCTAAATAGCGCAGATTTTCAGGCAAAAACTGTTTATCTTTCTATGTACAACGAACTATTTATAAACGGAGAAAGACAAATTGGCGATGATCGTACAGTAGAAATATTTGATAGAAACCGTACCTATTTAGCTCTGGGCTATATGTTTAGAAAAGGACTAAAAATGCAACTTGGTGTTATGAAACAAACCACCGACAATTGGAGCAAATATCAAATGCAATTAAGCTTGCATCACAGTTTTTAAATACGAGTCCCGTCTTTTTATACCAGTTATTTTTTGAAGTTACTAGAAAAGAAATAGATTATTTTTTTCTTTATATTTCAGAATAAAAACCGAATGACATATTAGAAACGGCATTGCATATCGAGATTGGGTTTTATAAAAATGGCGTAGGTAGAAATGAAGACTTCTACAATTTTAAAAAAGACACCAACTTCTCATATGCTTACAGTGGCAATTGGTCTTTTGGGTATTGGAACCCAAATATTAGCTTATGGTTACTGTGACCCCAGAAATTTCGAAATACAGTAAGCTCATACAACTCCTTTCCCAGTTTTAAATCCCTTTATTTCTTACTGTTTTACAGCACTTCACAACATTTACAGGAGGTTTCACCTTAGTTTTTAGAAGCATTCACCACTTTAGGCTCGCTATGTTTCTTCTTGTGGAAATTGTGACGTAACTTTACACTCCTTGCTTAAAACCTACTGAAGTAACAGCTAACCAGCCGCAACCAAAAACCTGTTAGCGATGAAATACTTCCAACTCACAAGTACAAATGCTACCAAAACCCATTGGCACAAATTATTAGCCAAATTTCGAATCTATGCTATAGTTTTCCTATCTGGATGCATACCTGTAGGATTTCTTTTTGCGTTTCTACTAACCAGCTACGAATACGCCCACGACAAAGAGTTTAGCCTATTGGGATTTACCTTGCGCTTTGTAGCCTTTGGCAGTGCCATGGGGGCGTATAAACTATCCAATCACTTCAAATACAAAAAGAAATAGCTTACAAAAAAACCGCATCGTATTTGCCTATCTTCATCCTAGCTGTAGACCATACTTTTCTTCTACAGCCTCCTAAAGCTCTAGGCGCATCTCCTCCTTCGCAAATTAAAATTTAAGTTTTGATATGCTATCCTTTTAGTCGGTTGGAATCGCGCAAAGCTGTTTTACTGTGATTAAAGCGGAAAAAATGTTCTTTTTATCCGCTAACGCACTGTTTTCAAACGACTTTACTTTTTCTGTTATAAGCGGATGCCACTCCTCAGACATTGGACACGGTATTACATTGTAATTATAGATACCCTGCATCTGAAGCCACTCCAAGCACACGCATGCAGACTCCAGGCACTTGGGCAGCAGCTGCTAGGATTTTCTTTTGAGGAACGGGTTCCTCTTGAGCAGCTTGTTGCATCCAAACCATGCAAAGGCAAATAGCAGGAAGAAGATTTTTGGGTATATAGAAAAATTAGACATACTTATTGTACTTTTGCGGTTCAATATATAAAAAAAATAAAGCAATGAAACTATCTAAAATTCTTACAATTTTGCTATGTCTTGTACTAAGTTCTTGTGCCGAATTGCAACAAGTAGTAAACCAACTCCCCCAAGGCGGTGGCGTACTCTCCGAAGCACAAATCGGCGATGGATTAAAACAAGCATTACAATTTGGAATAGATAAACAGGTAAGCAAGCTTACCCAAACCGATGGTTTTCTAGGTAATGCTCTGGTAAAAATTGCCATACCGGAGGAGCTAAAGGTAGTAGAAGACGGATTGCGTAAAATAGGCTTGGGAAATCTAGCAGACGAAGGAGTAAAAGCCCTCAATCGTGCTGCGGAAGATGCAGTAAAAGAAGCCACTCCCATTTTTATTGATGCTGTGAGTGGAATAAGCTTTGCCGATGCCAAAAATATTTTGCTGGGAGCAGATAATGCTGCAACTACTTACCTCCAATCCCGCACAACTTCTCCTTTGTACAACAAATTTCATCCCGTTATCAAAAATTCTTTTGGCAAAGTAGGGGCGGATGCTATATGGGAAAACCTCATCCATAAATACAACACCATACCTTTTGTCAAACAAGTAAATCCAGATCTTACCCAATATGTCACCAATAAAGCCCTGGATGGGGTATTCACTATGATAGCTGTGGAAGAAAAAGAAATCAGAAACAAAGTTGGTGCCCGCACCACAAATCTGTTAAGACAGGTGTTTGCCCTTCAAGACAACAAATAATGTTTATCTCTACTAGAATCACATGGGCTTCTAACGGAGAAACAACCAGTTGCAAAACATTTTTTAACAAGACTTTAACGGTTTCTCGATAGCTACTTTCACAATTAACCTTTTTTAAACGTAAATCTCCTTCTTTATTATTTCGCTTTTCGAGGACATTTTGTTAATTTTTTAAGAACTAAACAATTTATAGGGGACAAAAACGTTATTATTTTGTGAATACACACTATTAAGTGTATGAAATTTATTAATTTAGCATTTAATAGTTTGGTAACATACAAGCAAGAGTGACCGCATACTTTTGCATAAGATATTACTTCATATTATATAGTAAATTATTTGAGTTAGCTAGTTTTTCAAAAACCGATGTTGAGAGCGTCGGTTTTTCTTTTTATAGTTTATTCGTGCTTAAATCTTCAAAATAGTTGTATGCCCTAGCCCCGATAGTAGCGGCATCCTTTTTGGGCTTTCTTTTTATGCGCATCTTGCAGGATCTCATGTCAGTCTCATCTACCTGCAACCTATAACATAAACCAAAGCCCAAAAAGATACAGCGGATAGCGGGAAATAGCTCCTAAAAATCACATTAGAGACAACAGATTTAAAACCAGTCTAAACGTATTGGTAAACCACATTGCTACATTTTCAAAACCTGTCTTGTCTGTAGCGAGATCTTCAAATTGGAAGGGCGGACACATGAGTCCACCCCAACAAGGGGTACATTGATCATTGATAAATTGCTACATTGAACAATTGCTCCATGGGTACATGGATAAATTTTGTAAATTTGCTGGCACTAATTTCATTTGTATCTATGTTAGATAAATTAAACATTGTAAAACAACGCTTTGACGAGGTCTCGGATCTCATTATCCAACCGGATGTGATTGCAGATCAGAAAAGATATGTAGGTCTTACCAAGGAATACAAGGATTTGAAAGAGCTTGTAGAAAAGCGAGACACCTATATTACCCTTACCGAAAACATAGCCGAGGCGGAAGAAATCATAGCCGATGGTAGCGATGCGGAAATGGTAGAAATGGCCAAGATGCAATTGGAAGAAGCAAAGGAGCAGCTACCCGCATTGGAGGAAGAAATAAAGTACTTACTCATACCAAAAGATCCGGAAGATGGCAAGAATGTGGTGATGGAGATTCGCGCGGGAACTGGAGGAGACGAGGCCAGCATATTTGCAGGGGATTTGCAGCGTATGTATCAAAAATATTGCGACAGCAAGGGTTGGAACACCTCTATCATGGATTTTAACGAAGGCACCTCCGGTGGTTTTAAGGAAATCATCATGGAGGTAAATGGAGAAGATGTATATGGCACGCTAAAATTTGAAGCTGGGGTACATCGTGTTCAGCGGGTACCACAGACCGAGACCCAAGGAAGGGTGCATACTTCTGCCGCTACAGTAATTGTACTGCCAGAAGCAGAAGAATTTGATGTAGAGCTCGATATGAGCGAAGTACGAATAGAGCGTACCACCTCCACCGGACCAGGGGGACAAAGTGTAAACACCACCTACTCCGCCA
Source organism: Flavobacteriaceae bacterium (assembly GCA_025800395.1). GTDB lineage: Bacteria > Bacteroidota > Bacteroidia > Flavobacteriales > Flavobacteriaceae > JAOXRU01. Next base: position 66,117 of record JAOXRU010000012.1, on the reverse strand, counting down.
TTAAACTACACCATGAGCCTACGGGTATGATTGTAAGTTGTCAAGACCAAAAATCATCTCACAAAAACCTAGAGAAAGCCAAGAAGGTACTTCGTTCTCGTTTGTACGAAAGAGAATTGGAGAAAAAAATGGCTGCCGATTCTGCCAAACGAAAAAGTATGGTAAGCAGTGGCGACCGCTCTGCCAAGGTACGCACCTATAACTATCCGCAAGGAAGGGTAACCGACCACCGAATTGGACTCACCCTATATGATTTACAAAACATTGTAAACGGGGATATACAGAAGATCATAGACGAGCTGATGCTTGCCGAGAATACCGAGAAACTAAAAGAAGCCAACGAAATTTTCTAAAGCTAGATGGACACCAAAAAACTCCTAGCCGAGATAGAGCGCAAACAATCCTTTTTATGCATCGGATTAGATGTAGATTTAAACAAAATTCCGGAGCATTTACTAGCAGAAGAAGACCCTATATTTGCTTTTAACAAAGCCATCATAGATGCCACCCATCATTTGGCTGTAGCCTACAAACCCAATACTGCTTTCTATGAAGCCTATGGCATTGCAGGCTGGCAAGCCTTAAAAAAAACCATAGACTACCTCAACAAGAATTACCCAGAGGTATTTACCATAGCCGATGCCAAGCGTGGCGATATAGGCAATACCTCATCTATGTATGCCAAGGCAGTATTTGACGATATGGGCTTCGACAGCATTACCGTGGCGCCCTATATGGGAAAAGACTCGGTGGAGCCTTTCTTAGCCTATACAGACAAACACACCATATTACTAGCCCTAACCTCCAACCAAGGCGCCTTTGATTTGCAAACCAAAGAAGTAGACGGCAAGCCGCTCTATATGCAGGTATTAGAAGTATCTAGAACCTGGGAAAACGCCCAACAGCTCATGTATGTAGTAGGCGCTACCAAGGCAGAATATTTGACTGAAATACGAAAAGTAATACCCGATAGCTTTTTGCTTGTACCCGGCGTAGGCGCCCAAGGCGGAAGCCTCACCGAAGTATGCAAATACGGCATGAATGCCCAAGTCGGATTGCTCATCAATTCCTCTAGAGGCATCATTTATGCCAGACAAGACACCGAATTTGCCCAAGCAGCCGCCACAGCAGCAGAAAAGCTACAAAGCGACATGGCAAAGCAGCTAAAAGCTAGACCACAGCGCTAAGCAAAGCAACAGCGCTTAAATGTTTGCGATGAAAAAGCAACTTACAGATCCGTTAGGCAGAATAGTACCCATACCCCAACTCCCATTGCGCATTGTTTCTTTGGTACCAAGTATAAGCGAACTATTGGTGGGCTTAGGCTTGGAGGATCAAATCTTGGGGATTACCAAATTTTGCATCGCTCCTGCTTATTTGCGAAAAACCAAAACCATAGTAGGCGGCACCAAACAAGTACATATAGATAAAATTGCAAGCTTGCGACCCAATATCATTTTGGCAAACAAGGAAGAGAACACCCAAGAGATGGTAAGCAAACTAGAGCAGATTGCTCCAGTATACGTATCCGATCCCAATGCGATAGAAGATATGTATCCCTTATTGGAAGATTTGGGTCTCTTGTTGGGGGTACAACAAAAAGCCAAAGCACTCTCCGATAGCTTGCGGCAGCAGCTCCGAGATTACGCTCCAGCCTACCAAGGCAAAACAGCAGTCTACTGCATCTGGAAAGATCCCTATATGGTAGCAGGGGCAGATACCTTTATCCACAGTGTGATGCAACACAAGGGATTTACAAATAGTTACCTCCAGCAAAAAAGGTATCCTATCAGCAGTATAGCAGAAATACAAAACATACAACCCGACTACCTCTTGCTATCTACAGAACCCTACCCCTTTAAAGAAACTGATGTAGTCCGCTTGCAAGCGCAGTTCCCCCACACCAAAGTACTTTTGGTAGATGGCACCCATTACAGCTGGTACAGCCAGCGACTATTGGACTGCTTTTCCAACGGGCATTAAAGCGCTTCTGTTCGGAAGGACATATCCTACTGTTGGCAATGGCAATGCCAAGCAACAGCTTGCTACTAAACTTTATTCGGATTATTAATTATATAATTTCTAATACGCACTTCTGACGCTGCATCTGGAATAATATTGGAATGAAAGCCTATTTGCCAAGCCATTTCAAAACCCAAGCGATGGGATTCCCGACTTACTGCCGCTTTATACGTACCTATAATACTGGATAGGGAACGTTTCCCTGGATTTTGAAATCGGTTTGTTCCCAGATTCTCTTCTCTACTATCTTTCAAAAGTTCATCATGTTCTATTCGAAGAATGCCATGAAAATGATCGGGCATTACTATATAGGTTCCTAGAACAATATCATCCCGTAGATGCTTCTGCACGCGCCAAAGCACATCTGCAATACATCCTACAGATGACAATACTACTTTTCCATCATGTATGGCACCAAAATAAGGCCGCCGCTTCTTAGTATTAAAACTCACAAAATAACTGGCTGCCGAACGATAGTCCCAATTTGATAATCGCAACCCTAGATTCATAAGCTGTTCTCTTTTTCATCATAGCACTTCTCCTAATAAACATAGTGATAACTACCATTATTATGTTTTTTATTCGACAAACACACCGTTTTATTTCGGTAAGCGCGTGTTTAATTTCGACGAACCTCCTTAATAAAATTTCTTTAATTTTGTTTAAACGAAAGCCAAAGCGAAAAGCGAAAAGCGAAAAACGAAAGCCAAAGCGAAAAGCGAAAAACGAAAGCCAAAGCGAAAAGCGAAAGCGAAAAGCGAAAGCGAAAAGCGAAAGCGAAAAGCGAAAGCGAAAAGCGAAAAGCGAAACAACATCGCTAACGGAAGGATATATCCTTCCGATGGCAATGCAATGGCAATGCTGGCAATGCAACTGCAATGTTGCAAGCAACAACGATAGCTCCCATATCGTAAATAGTGGTAAGAAATTGTTTAATTAAAAAAATAGAAAAATGCATGTATTTGTATCAGCCGCTTGGGTAAATGCCCATACCTCCCATGAAAATGTAAGAATCTTAGACGCCAGTATTCCGAAGGTAGTCACTGAGGAGAGTATGCTTACAGCCAGAAAAATTGTAGGCGCCACTTTGGTGGATTTCAAAGCCTTTTCTGATCCCGAGGGGCGATTTCCCAATACATTTCCCAGTGCGGAGCGCTTTGAGGAGACGGTACGCAACTTGGGCATACGCAAAGAACAAACCGTGGTCATATACGACGACAAAGGATTGTATAGTGCTGCCCGCATATGGTTTCTTTTCAAACAATTTGGCCACGAACAATGCTATATACTAGATGGGGGCTTGTACTACTTCCGATCCGAACGGGGCGATTGGGAATTGCGAGACATCCCTATGAAGTTCGAAAGAAGCAATTATACCGTAAACCGTGTTCCCGATGCACTGGTAGATTGCAAGCAACTAGAGGCCGCCATAGAGGACCCCAATATTGCGATATTGGATGCCCGTTCGGCCGATCGTTTTCATGCCAGAGTAGCCGAACCCCGAGAAGGATTGCGCAGTGGCCATATTCCTAACTCCTTCAACATCCCTTATTCCAGTCTCCTACGAGAAAACGGGCGCATCCTACCACAAAACCAACTATATGCTATATTCGAACCCTATGAAGACAAAGAAATCTGGTGTAGCTGCGGTTCTGGAGTTACCGCTTGTGTGCTATACGCCGCCGCAGCGAGCATAGGCTTCAAAAACATGAAAATATACGACGGTTCATGGACCGAATGGGCAACCTTATTTCCTGAATAATAACTTTAAGAGCCAGTAAACGCTTTTCAGTTTTTATCAATTCAACAAAAAACATCTCTACAAATTATCTCCTTTTCAAAAATTACAGCTGTAATTACAACTTTGATAATTTGCAACCCTACCCACTAGGAACACCATTATTTATAACGCTTCCAAACAAGCGAATATTCCTTAGTATAAGGTTTTAGAGGGGATTTAATTCATAGAATTTTACTAATTTTACCCGCCTTCATACAAGAATAGAACCGCTTGTAGAAGGGAAGCGTAAATTTATGATGTCAATAACATTCTTATTAACTTTATTTACCCAACCGAGAATCGCAATCGGCGTTTCTTACCCAACCAAAAGAACTTTAAGCTTGTTTTCCACAGCAAGTGCTAAACTAAAAACACAAGATATCATCGTAGATCTATTGCGACCATGGGTTATATGGCTGCATAGGGGCGATTTATTTTTAGCACAAGGAAGTTGCTTAGAATATAAAGCATCATAAAACAGGACATTAAAAGAACAATTATTATGAGTAAGTACACAGAATATTTAAAAGAAATTGATACGAGAAAAGACCAAGGTCTACATGCAAAGCCTATAGATGGTGCGGAACTATTGGAAGAAATCATTACTCAGATCAAAGATGAGAACCACGAGCACAGAGCTGCTTCTCTACAATTCTTCCTTTACAATGTTTTGCCTGGTACTACGAGTGCCGCTAAGGTAAAAGCGGCCTTTCTAAAGGAAATTATTCTTGGAGAAAGTCGCCTAAAAGAAATCCCCCCTTCGGATGCCTTTGAGCAGCTATCACACATGAAAGGTGGTCCATCCGTAGCCGTTTTATTGGATTTAGCTTTGGGCGCAGACGCTGCCATAGCACAGCAAGCAGCTACAGTTCTCAAAACACAAGTATTTTTGTATGAAGCCGATATGGAGCGTTTGGAGCAAGCTTACAAAGCAGACAATGCTATCGCCAAAGACATATTGGAAAGTTATGCTCAGGCAGAATTCTTTACCAAACTACCAGATTTACCAGAGAAGATTGAATTGGTAACCTTTGTTGCAGGTATTGGAGATATTTCTACCGATTTGCTATCGCCAGGTAGTGATGCACACTCTCGTTCGGACAGGGAATTGCATGGGCAATGCATGTTTGAGCACAACAAAGAACAACAACAAGCCTTATTGGCATTAAAAGAACAACATCCGGATAAGCGCGTAATGCTTATCGCCGAGAAAGGCACCATGGGAGTTGGTTCTTCTCGTATGTCGGGGGTAAACAATGTAGCCCTATGGATCGGGAAGCCTTCTAGTCCGTATGTACCTTTTATCAATATTGCACCAGTAGTAGCGGGCACCAATGGTATCTCTCCGATATTCCTTACTACAGTAGGGGTAACTGGTGGTATAGGTTTGGATTTGAAAAACTGGGTAAAACAGTTTGATGCAGACGGCAATTTGATCGTAGACGAAGACGGAGAAGCGGTATTAAAACAAACCTATTCTATAGACACTGGTACCGTACTTACCATAGACACCAAGGCCAAGAAATTATACAAAGACGGAGAGGAAGTAATGGATGTTTCCTCGGCCTTCACTGCCCAAAAGATGGAGTTTATGAAGGCTGGTGGGTCTTATGCTGTTGTATTTGGCAAAAAATTACAAGCCTTTGCTGCCACTACCCTAGGGGTAGACATGCCTGTAGTATATGCACCATCCAAAGAGATTTCTCATGAAGGACAAGGGTTAACTGCAGTAGAAAAAATATTCAACAAAAACGCCGTAGGCACATCTGGCGCAGTATTGCATGCCGGATCCTACGTACGCGCAGAGGTCAATATTGTAGGCTCTCAGGATACTACGGGACTGATGACTTCTCAGGAGCTAGAAATGATGGCTGCCACGGTAATTTCTCCTATAGTAGATGCTGGATACCAGTCGGGATGTCATACGGCATCGGTTTGGGATTTAAAATCGCAAGAGAATATTCCTCGATTGATGAAATTTATGAACGATTTTGGACTGATTACCGCTAGAGACCCTAAGCATAGCTATCATGCGATGACTGATGTGATACACAAGGTACTCAACGATATTACTATAGACGATTGGGCCATTATCATCGGAGGGGATTCGCACACCCGTATGTCTAAGGGAGTAGCATTTGGAGCAGATAGTGGTACGGTAGCTTTGGCATTGGCCACAGGCGAAGCCTCTATGCCCATACCAGAGTCGGTAAAAGTAACTTTCAAAGGCGAAATGAAAGAACATATGGACTTCCGCGATGTGGTACACGCTACCCAACAGCAGATGCTAAAGGAGTTTAAAGGTGAAAACGTATTCCAAGGGCGCATTATAGAAGTACATATCGGCACCCTATTGGCAGATCAGGCATTTACCTTTACCGATTGGACTGCAGAGATGAAAGCCAAGGCATCTATATGTATTTCACAGCCAGATACCCTTATCGAATCTTTGGAAATTGCCAAGAGCCGTATCCAGATCATGATCGAAAAAGGCATGGACAATGAGAAGCAAGTCCTACAAGGTCTTATAGACAAAGCCAACAAGCGCATAGCGGAGATTCGCTCTGGAGAAAAGCCACCATTGGCACCAGACGAAAACGCCAAATACTATGCAGAGTTTGTGGTAGATCTCAATATTATAGACGAGCCTATGATAGCAGATCCGGACGTGCACAACGACGATGTATCCAAGCGCTATACCCACGATACGATAAGAGAATTGTCGTATTACCAAGGCAAAAAAGAAGTAGACTTAGGATTTGTGGGCTCTTGTATGGTACACAAAGGAGATATCAAAATCGTTGCCAAAATGCTGCGCAACCTAGAGAAGGAGCACGACAAGGTGGCTTTCCAAGCGCCATTAGTAGTCACTGCTCCTACCTACAATATCATCGACGAATTGAAAGAAGAAGGCGATTGGGAAATTCTTCAAAAATACTCTGGCTTTGAGTTTGACGATGCCGCACCCAAAAATACGGCACGCACCGAGTACGACAATATATTGTACCTAGAGCGTCCTGGTTGTAACCTTTGTATGGGGAACCAAGAAAAAGCAGAAAAAGGAGATACCGTGATGGCTACCTCTACCCGCCTATTTCAGGGTCGTGTGGTAAAAGATTCCGATCGCAAAAAAGGAGAGTCCCTATTGGCTTCTACCCCAGTGGTAGTATTGTCTGCCATATTGGGTAGAATACCGACTATAGAAGAATACAAAACCGCTATAGAAGGCATTGCACTCACCCAGTTTGCACCACCATTGAAACCAATGACCAACAAACCAGGATCTGGGCATATGGTGAATTTCTAACAAAGGATATCATCCCAATATATAAGGCTGTCTTTTATAAGGTAGCCTTTTTTTGTTAGTATTTTGAGCTGCCACTCCGTGCGATGGCGCTATATGATCGGAAATTCCTTATATTAGATAAAAACCCAGTTGCACTACAACTACCAATACCAAGCCATGGCAACCACACCCGAACACGATGTGCGAATTGCAAAAATGAAATTCTCTTCTGTATATCCGCACTATGTAAGCAAAATCGAAAAAAAAGGACGCACCAAAGACGAATTGCATCAAATCATCCAATGGCTCACCGGATTTGACAGTGCCAAACTAGAAGAATGCATACAAAGAGAGGTAAGCTTCGAAACCTTCTTTGCGGAAGCCGATTTACATCCCCATGCCGATCAAATAAAAGGGGTGATCTGCGGCTATCGTATCGAAGATATCCAAACTCCACTCAGCAAGCAAGCCCGCTATTTGGATAAGATCGTAGACGAATTGGCAAAAGGTAGAAAAATAGAAAAAATCATGCGATAAAACGCTTTGCCTAATGGCAAACAATGGCTAGGTAGTATCGTTGTATAAGTCTGGACAGCCTTCCCATCCCGTACCATTAGTATTCGACCTTTTGCTTGGGGAAGATCCAACACTAGTGAGGGCAGCATAGTTTGTCTAATAAATATTGTATTTTTATATAAAATTCATCCCCTATGACGCTAGCATCCGAAGCATTGGAAACCCATCCGCTTTTGCCTAGTGGTAGTTGGAAAGGATTTTATTGCTATCAAAGCGATCCTACCCAACACCATATGCAGACCGTACTGCAATTTGGCCAACAAAAGATCTTTGGAAGTGGCCAAGACGATATCGGAAGTTTTGGCTGGCATGGTCTATATGATTTGGATAAAATGAAAAGTAGCAAAATCAAACACTACAAGACCCATCTTATACAATACGAAGGAAATATAGATGAGAATGGCATCTGGGGAATCTGGCACCATCCGCAACTAAAGACCGAAACCCAGCAAATGCATCCGGCACTTGAAAAATATGCCAGTGGTGGTTTTCATATATGGCCCGCAGCCAGCAGCCAAGAGCAACAACAATACCTAGAAAAGGCCAACAAAGAAAAATCGGAATTGCTAGAAGAATTATTCATCAAGTATTTTTAGTTGGGACTTCCGCTTATTTCCCAAGAGATATAGCAGCTATAAAAAATAGGTAAAACAAAAAACCAACTGAAAACAGTTGGTTCTTTGGGCAAAAAATGCCTGTCTATTTACAAAAAATCAAGATTATCCTTAACTAGATGTAGGATTACTCCCTGTATCATTATTATCCAAATCTGCGTTATTGCTCTTTGATTTTGCAAAATGCTTCTTCAAATCGTCATGTATGGTATTGATACCAGGGTGGTTTTCCCCCGACAAAAAGCGCACATAGCGGTAATAGCTCAAACTGGTGGTATAATTGTCATAATCCAACAATATTTTGGTGTCTATCAACTTTTCTAGCACACCTTTGAGTTCTCTTATAGGCTGTTGCAACAAAGATCGTCCAGTATAAGCTACCTCAAAGCCCTCTTTGTCTACACTATTGGGTATGGTATCCGGATTGGCATTCATATAAGAACGACATTTGTCTACAAATACGGTATTGCCATCGCCTATAGAACCGAATTTTTTGCGGGATTCGGCATTGAGGTTAATTACGTTCCCTTTCAGAATCTTATTGATTTGCTCGATATGATTACTGATTTTTTTGATGTCCTCTTGCTCAAAAAGCACATTCACTAAACTGTTTGATTTCATGGTAATAAAGGTTTAAATATTATGATTTGAGATTTATGATTTATATCAAATGTAAGAAAAATATTACTTTAATACTCTGTTTTAAGTAATTATTCGATGAAATGCAGTGTTTTAATTTATTTTATACCTAAACGAATAGGTCTTATAGCCCTTATTATAGGCATGCCAGCCCTTGCAATAGGTACTATTGGCATTTTTATAGGTGGTACACCTATCTGCCCCCCTTGCGTCATCTATAATTATAGGTTTTGAACCTATTCAAATAGGTAGGCCTACCTATAAGGAGCCGTATTGGCCACCTAACGATAGGTGTAGATCGTTGTTAGTTTTTAAAGTTAGTGATATTTAAAGTTAGAAGTATTAGCGAATAGGGAATAGTTTGATAGTCAATTTTAAATCTTAAACTTTAAATGTATGCTTAAAAGGGTATAGGGTTATAGATTAACATTGCTACATAGATACATTGTTTCAAACGAAGGAAGGCGCAACATGTATAATTTACGCAATACCCAGATCTCACAACTCAAAACTATTACAAGAAGTAAGACCGCTACTCTGCAAGAATCTTGGTGTTTGTTTGACGAGACCATCCGAAGTATTGTTTTTTTAGAAAACCAATATCCCATTCGTAGCTACTTTTTATTTGTAATTTCTGTCTATCAGCATCTTTTAGTACCCAATACCATTTCTTATTTAAAACTACCCCAATAAATAGTCTTTTTCCCTTTTTAAGGGCATTTCAAATAAGAAATGGTATAAGATTGTTAAAAAAAAGACCGTGTATTGTAAGTTATAGTTTTGTTATGATAAAGAAATTAGCTACTTTAGTAGGGTGATTTTTTTTTCTCATCTTTACAAGGTCTTAAATCTATGAGAAATGCAATAGTTACTGTTACTAGAGAAATCATTGGAAATGCCCACATTTTAAGTTTTCCAGAACGTCCTAGGCCATATATCGTGTATCAGCTACCATTATACAGAGGGATTGTTTCGGGAACAAATACTAGAGGGTCAAGAATATCCAAAGAATTTGAACCAACACGTTTTGGAGTACATCGAACTTGGTCAAGGGAGGCTAGAATCGTTGGACTAGCAGATGAGCAAACATACAATGGACTGGGATTGTATTACTACCATGCAAGAAGAAGCTTGGCGGCTTATGTCAGTTTTTTCATTCATAGAGGTCCCCATAAGCCTCTTGGAGCAAATATGGGATCTATTGGCTGTGTAGAAATATGTGGTGCAGGAGAATGGGATAGGTTTAATAACACCATAAAATCTTTTACAGGTTTATAAAGTGAATTTCAAATAAGAAACAATCGATTACTTACAGCGCAATAGGAAAGCGCGACTAGTCATCCATTAATAATTGTTAGATCATGAAAAATATAATCGTCGTCGTATTATGCATAGGTAGTTTTATTTCTTGTAAAGAGCAACCTAAAAAAAATACAGTAGAAACAAATAAAATAAGTATTAAAGACAGTGTAAAAACTATAGAAAAAGAACCAATTCAAACTTTTTCTATATCATTTAGTCAGTTAGAACCTAAAGTGTCAAAGGAATTTTTAGAATGGAATGCCGCATTATCTTCCTCTTTTGAGGACGACACAGAAAATTCTAATGCAAAAGATGTAGAACAAAGCATAAAACATCTAGAAGAAAACAGGTTTATGGGCATACTCTCGGGTTTTTTAAAGAATTCCAATTTTAGTAAAGCAAAAATAATGTCTGTTTCTTTCTTAAAACACCAAAATGAAAATATACGTTTAATTGAATGGGTTTTTGATAGTGAAAAAGAACCTATTTCGTGTATAAAGAGTTTGCATGATTATAAGGGAGTTAAGAGTTATGATTCTAAGGAAGGCAGCATTTATTTTAAACCATATAAATGGATATGGATACAACATAAAAACAAACTCTATTTAATAGCTGCAAACAATTACAGACCTAGCGCTAAACCAATGCAAGAAATAAGAAAGCAATTAATTTCAATTTTAAATGCGCATGGTTCTTTTCAAGGACAAGAGGTTTCGTAAAATTATTGTGAAAGGCATAATGCCTAAGGCGTCATACGATGCCTTTCTATTGTATAATATGGTTAGCTGTTAAAGTTATAAGTGTAAAGTTGTAAGTATTAGGGAATAGCTCTTCAAATTTTCAAATGGATAAAATGCTGCATTGGTACAAGGTTAAAAGTTTATATGGTTACATTGGTGCATTTTCAAATGAACACCACTTGTCTGGTCTTTAGCGGGATTTTCAAATGGATAAGTTGCTGCATTGAACATATTTAACGTGAATTAGTTACATACTCCAAACCTGCTACTTGCATTGCAGCGATCTTTTGTATGAGGGGTAGTAGTGGCAGCTTTTTGCAGGAGGGCCATAGCTGCACTTGTAGACGGAGGCGACCGCTAGGGAGCCCACGTACTGCTAGTAAAGCTTGGTAGTTCTGCAAAAACTATAACGGATGACCCGACCCACCGGGGCATACCCAAAATACAATTGGAACAAAGGAGACGTCTTTTTAAAGATAGTACGAGGCTAGTGGCATTCTATTTCGGAAGTAATTTGCGGATGTACTGGTGCTGGGGAGATGTATTTGATCCCCAATCCCAATCCTCTAAGGATGAAGAGCATACCGATGATCACTACAAATACTGGGATTGCTTTGCGGATGTGTTGGCGAATTTTTCCATTGAGGAAATTACCCATATAAATGGCGGTGGTCATCAGTGGGATGGTACCTAGTCCGAATAATACCATATAGAGGGATCCGGTGAGTAAATCTCCTGTGGCTATGGCGCCAAATACTGCCATATATACCAACCCACAGGGCAGAAAGCCATTGAGAAATCCGATGGATAGAAAGGTGTCTGGGCTTTTCTTTTTTAATTCTTTACCTAGGGCAGATTTTATTTTTCCTATAAACCGATATAAGGGTTTTGAAAAGTTGTATTTGTTGAGTGTTTGGGCAGGAACTACGACAAACAATATCATCATGGCTCCTACTACTATAGAGAGGTATTGTTGCATACCAAAGAGATAGAAGCTTTTTCCCAACAGGCCAAACACGAGGCCGATGATACCATAAGCCAACAATCGTCCTGTATGGTATAGGCCTATTTGTAGGCTTCTTTTGCCAAGGTGTTGCTTATCTACTGGGAGAATAAAGGCTATGGGCCCACACATGCCTACGCAGTGAAAGCTACCCAGTAGACCCAATATGATGGCCGATATATACATAGCCGTTTAGAAATTGTATGATTTGCGTATGAGGTAGTCCTCATTGTTGTATGTCCAGCTTACTTTCATGTTCCAACGACCATCTAACAAACGCTTTTTTGGTATGAGCAAGCGTGAATTAGATAAAACTATTGACAAGTTAAAATCTAGTCGTTCATTAGATGGTCTATACAGGAACACGTTTCCTTTAATTTTATTGGCGTCTAGGGTGCTCGGAAAAATAACTTCTATGCCGTTGTTTTTTTTAATAATTTCTACCTTTTCCTTCATGGCTTTGGCGCGATTTTCTGCGTCTATCTCGGATTGGAAGGCTAGTTCTTGTTTGTAATAGTCTTCTACTACCAATTCATGATTTGCGCGGTCTGAGCCTGCCATCTGCACTACAAAATACATGATAAAGGCTATGAATAAGACCAATCCTACTACGATACCTGTTCCCCAATTAAATTTCATATTCTATATTTTTTAACCTAAAAAGGTTTTTCTTTTCGATGTATTAGTGGTTGTTGGCTGTTCGTATACAAAAACGAACAACCACCAACCAACAACTGCATTATCTAAATTTTCTAGGTCCTTTGAAAGTGGTGGTGGTGGTTTCTATAACCAGATCGCCACGTTTTACTTCTATCAGGATTTTTTCTTTATCGCTTTTTATCAAAACGCCGTCTATTTCTATAAACACGGTTCCTTCTGCTATACCTTGTGCTGGTACGGTAATGGTAGGGTCTCCTACTAGTTTTACAGTACCTTTATGAGATTTCACATGGAAGGTAACATTTTTATAGTCTACATTGGTTTTGTTTACAATTTTATAGGTAAACACATTGCTAAGCATGGTGCCTTCTTTGTGCTCGTATAATTGACCAGGTAAGCGCAGTATTCTAGCTTCCAAATCGTTTCGGAGGAATAACATACCAATCAACACGGCTATAAGTATTCCGAGTACGGCGGTATACCCTTTCATACGAGGCGAGAATTTAAACTTCTCTTTTTCTGCTATATTCGATTCGCTAGCATAACGGATAAGTCCTGTTGGCAGGTTTACTTTCTCCATCATAGCGTCGCAAACATCTATACAGGCGGTACAATTTACACATTCTAGCTGGGTACCATTTCTAATATCGATACCAGTAGGACATACATGTACACAATGGCCACAATCTATACAATCTCCTTTACCAGAAGCCTCTCGATCTTCGTTTTTGCGAAACTTTGCTCTACCTTCCTCTTTTTCTCCTCTTACATAGTCGTATGCAACTACTATAGATTTGTTGTCGAGCAATACGCCTTGCAATCGTCCGTAGGGACAAGCGATAATACATACTTGTTCTCTAAACCATGCAAAGACGAAATAGAATACAGCGGTAAATATAAGCAAAGGTATAAGGGTACCTGTATGCTCCAAAGGGCCGTCTTGCATATAGGCAAGTAAGCGATCGCTTCCTATAATAAAGGCAAGAAACACATTGGAAATAAGAAAAGAAATAATGAAAAAGATAGTCCATTTAAGGAGTCTTTTTCTAATTTTCTCTCCATTCCATTTTTGTTTTGCAAGTCTCATTTGTTTTCCACGGTCTCCGTCTATCCAATATTCGATACGTCGGAATACCATTTCCAGAAAAATGGTTTGTGGACAAATCCAACCACAAAAAATACGACCAAATGCCACGGTAAAGAGGGTAATAAAAACTACCCCAATAATCATGGATATTACAAAAAGGTGGAAATCTTGTGGCCAAAACGGAAATCCGAAAATATTAAATCTACGTTCCAGCACATTGAACATGAGGAACTGATTTCCGTTTATTTTCACGAATGGCGCAGCAAAAAGAAATATTAATAGAAAATAACTAACCCACTTCCTTTTGTCGTAAAACTTCCCTTCAGGCTTTTTTGGATAAATCCATTGCCTTTTTCCATCTTCATTTATGGTTCCTATGGAATCTCTAAATACTTCTTTTTCCTGCGAACTCATGATGTTATGATTTTACAAAACCCTATGGGTTTTATTCTTCTGTAGTTTCTACTGTAGATTCTGCTGCAGGAGTTTCTTCTGCACCTTCATCTGCAGGAGCAGCTTCCTCACCAGGAGTTTCTTCTTCTGGCCAAGTTATATCTCCTTCTGCTTCTTTAGGATTTGCAGGTGTTGTACCTACAAAAGTAAGTACATAACTAGCCACCTGTGCCATCTCACGAGGATTGAGGGTTTGTTTCCAAGACACCATTCCTTTTCCGTCTCGTCCACCTTCTGATATGGTTTTAAACACATTTTTAATACCACCGCCGAGAATCCATTTATTATCGGTTAGGTTTGGACCAATACCACCACCACCATCTGCTTGGTGACAAGCAACACAGTTGGTAGCAAATACAGATTTACCAGCAGACAGATCTCCAGCATCTGTAAGTAGCTCTACATTATCTATAGAAATAAGATCTGGATTGGCTGCTTTATACTCTTCTATTGCAATTTGTGCCGCAGCAACTTCTTTCTCGAACTCCAGTTTTTGTGGATCGGCGTCCAATATATGGTAACGCACTAAATAGACAGCTGCAAAAACTATGGTAATATAGAATAGGTACAACCACCATGGCGGAAGTTTATTGTCTAATTCTTTAATCCCATCGTAATCGTGGTCTAAGATAATTGTCTCTTCCTCTTCGATGGCTTTTCCTCCACCCAATTTACTGATGAGTTTCTTTACCCCAGCAAACTGTTTTTCTTCGTCTTCTATAAGTGCTGCATCATAACGTTTTCTTGCCGCATCATCTAAAGATCTGTAAAGAATGTTTTTGATAGCACCCACACTTACCTCTATTGCAATGGCAAACAAGGCTATTATAATGAGGATGCTCCAAATTAATGGGTATTTTTCAATAGCCATTTGGTCTCCAGAATCGATAGCAAACTCAAAAAGTCCGAATGCTATAAGTACAATTCCAATTACTCGAAAATATGATGTTAATGTTTTCATTGTTCTTCTGTATTATTTGTATCGTTATCGAATGGCAACTTGCTTACTTCTTGTATATAGTCTTTTTTGGCAGTATATACCCACCAGAAAAGGCCAACAAAAAAAGTAAAAAATATAAGGAGGGAGATGATAGGGTAGATCTCTACCCCATCCATGCTCGCCATATGTCCTTTGATAAACTTCAACATAATCTTAATTTATTATTCTCCGCTTTCTTTTACTTTAATATCTGTTCCCAAACGTTGCAAATAGGCAATTAAGGCAACAATTTCACGATCTTTCATCTCTACGAATTCTTCTCCATTTGCTTCTGCATACGCTTTTTCTTCTTCGTATGCTTTTACAAAGTCTGGATCGCTATACAAGTTCTTCTCGATTTGCGTTCCTTGCTCTTTCATAGCCGTTTGTGCCTTGGCGATATCTTCTTCGGTATACTCTACACCTAGAGTTACCAAGGTACGCATTTTTGCTTCTGTTTGGCTTTTATCTTGCTTGTTGGTAATAAGCCATTTGTAGCCTGGCATAATAGAACCATCCGAAGTAGACTGTGGATCCCACATATGGTTGAAGTGCCAGTTGTCGGAGTATTTTCCACCTAAGCGCAACAAATCTGGCCCAGTACGTTTACTACCCCAAAGGAATGGGTGATCGTATACATACTCTCCTGCCTTGGCGTACTCTCCATAACGTTCTACCTCCGAACGGAAAGGACGAATCATTTGCGAGTGACATCCGACACAACCTTCACGGATATATAAATCTCTACCTTCCAATTCTAATGGCGTAAGTGGTTTTACACTTGTAATGGTAGGTATATTAGATTTTACCATAATGGTAGGTATAATCTGCACCATACCACCTATAAGGATCGCTATTAAAGAATAGATGGTAAAACGAACCGGTTTTCTTTCCAACCAAGTATGGTAGGCTTCTCCTTTGGTACGTTTACCAGTAACTTTGGTCAGTGCAGGTGCTTCAGCTAATTCGTCTTCTACTGCAGAACCCGATCTAACTGTTTGAACTACATTCACTACCAATGTCACCATACCAATAAGATATAGAGAACCACCAATAGCACGCATAAGGTACATTGGCATAATTTCGGTTACAGTTTCTAGGAAGTTACCATATACTAAGGTTCCATCTGGGTTAAAATCTTTCCACATCAGTGCCTGAGTAAACCCAGCCACATACAATGGTAAGGCGTACAAAATAATACCGAGAGTTCCTATCCAGAAGTGGAAGTTGGCCATAGGCACCGAATACAATTTTGTTTTAAACATACGTGGCACCAACCAGTAGATCATACCAAAGGCAAGGAATCCGTTCCAAGCAAGTGCTCCAACGTGTACGTGTGCAATAATCCAATCGGTAAAGTGCGCAATAGCGTTTACGTTCTTAAGAGATAACATAGGCCCTTCGAAAGTTGCCATACCGTAACCAGTAATTGCAACTACCATAAACTTAAGCACTGGATCTACACGTACTTTATCCCAAGCACCACGAAGTGTAAGCAATCCGTTTATCATACCACCCCAAGACGGTGCGATAAGCATCACAGAGAACACTACCCCAAGGTTTTGTGCCCAATCTGGAAGTGCAGAGTACAGCAAGTGGTGAGGACCTGCCCAGATATAGATAAATATTAAAGACCAGAAGTGAACAATAGATAACTTATATGAGTATACCGGACGATTTGCTGCTTTTGGCACAAAGTAGTACATAAGCCCCAAGAAAGGAGTAGTAAGGAAGAATGCCACCGCATTGTGCCCGTACCACCATTGTACTAATGCATCCTGTACCCCTGCGTAAACAGAGTAACTCTTGAAAGAGAAAGCACTAACTGGCAATTCTAAACTATTAAAGATGTGCAATATAGCAACGGTAACAAACGTAGCAACGTAAAACCAAATGGCCACATAGAAGTGACGTTGTCTTCGCTTGAGCATTGTACCTATAAGGTTCCATCCAAAAACTACCCAAATTGCAGCAATAGCTAAGTCAAATGGCCATTCCAATTCGGCATATTCTTTAGATGTAGAGTACCCTAAAGGAAAGGTAATGGCCGCTCCTACGATGATGAGCTGCCAACCCCAAAAATTAATTTTACTCAATGCATCGCTAAACATACGCGCTTTGAGCAATCGTTGCGTAGAGTAGTAAACTCCCGCAAAAATGGCATTTCCAACAAAGGCAAAAATCACCGCGTTGGTATGTAATGGACGAAGACGCCCGAAACTAAGCCAAGAGATACCATCTGTAAGGTTTGGAAATAGGAACATAAAAGCTAAAATAAGCCCAACTAACATTCCAACCACTCCCCACAGTATGGTAGCATAAAGAAACTTCTTTACGATTTTATTATCGTAATAAAATTGTTGTACCTCCATAATTAATTAAGATTTTCTGTGTTGATTGTAGTTATTTCTGTTTGTGATTTATTCTCGTCTTCTTTCACCAGCTCGTCATCAAACAACATGCGAACCGATGGGGTATACATATCATCGTATTGCCCACGTTTCACAGAATGAATATAAACTGCGAAAAAGACTAGCGCTACCAGTACGCTAATCGATAATGTTAGATAAATGACACTCATACCTTTATTTTAATAGTTCAAAATTAAACCTAGTGTTTTATTTAATACATGACAAATATCATCTTATTTTCTTTTTTACACATTCTAAAGCCTTCGACTCACCCAATTGGTCATCACCGTGGTAAAAACCACGATGCTTATAGAACTGAGTGGCATCAATATAGCTGCAACCACAGGGGACAAACGCCCAGTTACCGCAAAAGAAAGACCAACTAAATTATATATAAAAGACAAAACAAAACTCCATTTTATGATTCGCTTCCCTAGGGAAGAAACTTTTAAAAATTTGCCCAAACTGTCAAAACGATTGGCGTCCATAATCGCATCACAGGCAGGAGAAAACACATTTACATTCTCCGAAATCGCAATTCCAACATCGCTCTGCGCCAAAGCCCCAGCATCGTTTAAACCGTCGCCCACCATGAGTACATTACATCCTGCTTCTTGCAGTTTTTTGATGTATTGCAACTTATCTTCCGGTTTTTGATTAAATCGCATCTTTACATCCGTCGGCAATATCAGCTCCAAATACTCTCTCTCTCCATCATTATCTCCAGACAACAAGGCCAAACTATAATTGCTTTGTAAGCTATCAATTAACGACTTCAAACCATCTCGATAACTGTTTTTGAACACATACTCTCCCCTGTACCGATTATTTGCGCTAACATGCACCGAGGTTTTCGTGCTTGAAGATACTACTTTTTTTCCAACAAAACTGGCTGAACCTACTTTTATCTCTGTATGATCATAGACTGCAGCTATCCCCTTCCCCACATATTCCTGATACGCATCTGGGGTCTGTATGTCATGTTCTTGCAGTATATTATAGAGCGCACGACTCAGCGGATGATTGGAGGCTCGCAAGGTACTTTTCAGATACTTTTGTTCTGACCCCGACAAGGGTTCCCCTTCATAAGAAATGATGCTTTTGGTATTGGTGGTGATTGTTCCTGTTTTATCGAAAATAATCGTATCTATGTCCGCCAACCTTTCTATTACAGAAGCGTTTTTTAAGTAGAACTTCTTTTTTCCAAATATATGCAAGAGATTCCCTAGGGTAAAGGGCGCAGACAGTGCTATTGCACAAGGACAGGCAATAATCAGCACAGCAGTAAACACATTCAAAGCCAAACTAGAATCGGTAAAAATCCAATAGGTGGTAGCTACCAAAGCGATAAGCAATATAGCTACGGTAAATCGCTTACTAATAGCATCCGTTAGATTTTGATACTGATTTTCTTTATCTTTCTCAAAGGCCTTATTACCCCACAATTGGGTGAGATAACTCTGCTCTACCGATTTCAACACCTCCATACTCATCACACCACCTATTTGTTTTCCTCCGGCGTAAATTTTATCTCCAGACTTCTTCTCCACCGGATCAGCTTCACCAGTCACAAAACTGTAGTCTACAAAACATGTATCGCTCAACAAGATACCATCTACAGGTATCAATTCCTCATTGCGTATGAGCAAACGATCTCCTCTATCTACTTCGTATATAGGCACATTCTCCTCTTTTTCGCCTGCTACAACCTTGGTCACCGCTATTGGGAAATAGGATTTATAGTCCCGCTCAAAAGACAAATAAGTATAGGTTTTTTGTTGAAAAAACTTTCCTACCAACAAGAAAAACACCAAGCCAGTAAGACTGTCGAAAAAACCAGACCCCCAATCAAATAGGATCTCTATAGTAGAGCGAATAAACAATACCAATATCCCAAGGGCTATAGGCACATCTATATTGAGCAAACCAGATCGCAAACCCTTATAAGCCGACACAAAATAAGACTGTGCAGCATAAAACACCACCGGAACAGAAAATGCAAACATCAGCCATCGAAACAAATGTTTGTATTGCTCCAACCAAAATTCGTTTACCTCAAAATATTCTGGAAAAGACAAAAACATCACATTCCCAAAAGCAAAACCAGACCAACCCAGTTTGTAAATTAATGAGCGATCTGCCTTTTTCTCTCCTTCCTGATAATCGTCCAAACTGATATAAGGCTCATATCCGATACTCGTCAACAACAATACCAGCTCCTTCAGTCCAAAATTTTCGGTATGATAGGTCACTCGCACCGTTTTCTTAGGGAAATTTACCTGTGACCCAACTATATCTGGTCGCAGCTTATTGAGATTTTCCAAAATCCAAATACAAGAACTACAATGGATATGAGGAATGTATAAATTCACCACATGTGTACGCTCGTCTTCAAACTCGAGAAGCCGCTCCACGATGTTTTCATTTTCTAAAAAATCATACTTCCCCTGTACTTCGTTTGGTGTAGCACCTGGGGCGTTTTCAATTTCGTAATAGGAGGTTAGATTGTTTGAAGAAAAAATCTCGTAAACTGTTTTACAGCCATTACAACAAAAATCTTTTTCATCAAATTTAATTGGTTTATTATCGCAATCATCTCCACAATGATAGCAGGTTTTCATAATTTCACGCTTTATACCAAATACAAAGTTAGTTGACCTATTTCTATTAAAGTATGACATTTATCACTAAATTTGCTCAGAATATTGTACCTTTACATTATGAGCAAATGTGAAAATTGTATCATTCGACAGTTTAATGCCTTGAGAGCCATGAGCAAAGAGGAGCTTCAAGCGATTTCAGAAAGCAAAGAAATGCGCAATTTCAGCAAAGGAGATATTTTGTTTGAAGAAGGAGAAAAACTCAATGGCGTATATTGCGTTAGAAATGGTGTTTCAAAACTCTCCAAACTCAGCCCCAATGGAAAAGATCAGGTCGTTCGATTGGCAGCCAAAGGCGAGGTTTTGGGGCAGCGCTCTGTAATCGTGAAAGAAACCACCAACCTTAGCGCTATAGCACTAGAAGACATGGAAGTATGCTTCATACCAAACGACCACATCATCTCCTCCCTAGACAAAAACCCACAATTCGCAAAGGAAATCTTACGACATATGGCGCACGAATTAAAAGAAGCCGATAACGTGATCGTAAACATGAGCCAAAAAACAGTGAAACAGCGTACAGCTGAAGCTTTGCTTTACCTAAAGAACAACTTTGGGGACGATGCAGACGGCTTCCTTAGACTCGTCTTGTCTAGAGAAGATATTGCCAACATCATTGGTACCGCCACCGAATCTTGTATTCGTATTATTTCGGACTTTAAAAAACAAAAACTAATACAAACTGCTGGTAAAAAAATAAAAATCACAGACACCAAAGGGCTTACCCAATTAGCAAAAGGCCTAAGTTTATGACATCAGTCATAGTTTCTACAAAACAAACTAACTAATTTTGACTTTGGATCATTCTTTGTTAAATTCTTTGTTAGTTTATGAAAAACATTTTATTACCTACAGATTTCTCCAAAAATTCATGGCACGCTATCGAGTATGCCATTGATTTTTTTGCAGACCAGTTTTGTAACTTTCATATACTAAACACCTACACTCCTTCCATTATAAACAGTAGGTATTTGGCCACGCTTACTTATGATGCCGGTATAGAAGACTACGGCAAAACCAATTCGGAAGACGAATTGGCGAATATGGTACGTATTCTCAAAGAAAAATACCCCAATCCAAAACACGACTATCACACCTTTAGCTCTTTCAGCTTGTTGGTAGAAGCAATCAAAGAAATTATCCTCAATCACCAAATCGATATGGTGGTTATGGGCACCAAAGGCAATAGCGGCTTAGACAAAATCTTTATGGGTAGCAATACCGTTAGAGTCATCAAATCTATCACCGAATGCCCAGTGATGGCCATACCACATCGATTGGTCAACCCAGATTTTCAAATTGCCTTTGCAACAGATTTGCAAAAAGGATTTGTGCAAAGCGAGCTACTTCCAATGCTAGAACTTGCCAAACATTCCAATGCAAGCATAAGGGTATTACATATACAAACCGAATCGGAGCTGAGCGAAATCCAACAATTCAACCTCAACCTCCTTCTAAAATACCTAGATGGCACCCCATATCAGATTCATATTGTGCCAGAAAAAAACTCTATCTCCTATCGCATACAACGGTTTCTAAAAGAAAAAGATATTTCCCTTCTAAGTATGATTCACTACCAACACAGTTTCATCGAAAAACTCACTAGGGAACATGTCATAAAAAACATCGCTTTCGAAACAACCATTCCCTTCTTGGTTTTGCCCGAACACAGCAAAACCGATATCGTGGAAAACCAATAATGTTATAAGTTATCCAACTGGTTTGATTTCTTATCATCACTTATAGTCCAGAAGAAGCCAACAAAGAAAAATTGATCCGCAGCAGGACGCAATGCTCGCCTATCAAACACACCATCCATATTGGGTGTATCGGCATATTGATAGCCATTTACATTTTTATAACCACTTACATTGCTCACCGCTACATATAATATCTTTTGCTGACTGATTAGATAAGACCAATTCAGACTAATATTGTGATAACTTTTCGTTTGATCGTTCAAAAAACCGAGCTTATTTTTATTGGTAAAGGTTCTCCCACTAGCAAAACCATAACTAATACCAACCTGACTCTTCCAATCGTCTATCCAATACTTGCCTACCACAGAAAAATTGTGCTTATTGGCAAAAGAAGGGCGTGCTCTCGTAGGAAAATCTCTGTACAACCGCTCGGTATCCAAATAGGAATAACTCAACCAATAATCGAGATATTTAAAACTCTTGTTGTCTCTCCAAAACAAATCTAATCCCGACGCATAACCCACACCATCATTCGATACCGAACTAAACAGACCAAGCTCTGGTTGATCATAACGCAACAAGCTTTTGTAATCTTTATAATATGCCTCTGCCCTAAAAATTCGACCATTATTAACATATTGATAATTCAAAATAAAATGATCAGCTCTCTCTGCCTTCAAATCATGACCAAATCGCAAGTATTCGTTTCTCGGGTTTTGATTGAATTGCCCATAAGCCAACGAAGCTTGTCCGTATTCTCCCAATTTATAAGCCATGGAAAAACGTGGCTCTATCCCAAAATCTCCGCTACTTTTGGTATAGGTAGTCCTTAGTCCAAGCTTAGCCGCAAATTTGTTGCTAAAAATCAAATCCGTCTCTCCGTATACAGCACTATGGTGCTGTAGCGCATCCGACACCACCTTTTCTGCACCATCCCCCACATAATCTTCTACAAAATCGGTATAAAAATGTTCCGCTCCAAAACGAAACTTCCAACGATCCGAGAACTGTTTCTTGAGCGCAATCTTGGCGTGAACTCCCTGTTCTACCCGATCGATATCCGAAGAAAGAAGATCCACTGCTTGGATATCCCGACTATAACTCAATCCTGTTCGCAAAGACCAGCCATCTTCCAAAAAAGCCTTATAACTAAGGTTGGAATACACATTGCCATTTCGCAAACCAAAGGACACCCCCTCAGGCAGATTGATATCTTCTTGCACCAATTCAAAACCAGTACCACTATAAGCCGAATACCACTTCAAAATTTGGTTCTCGGTTTTATAGCGATACACTGCCTCTCCTCCAAAAGATTCCACAGGTTTTTGCCAATCGTTGCGATCTTTAAATATTTCTAAATAAGGAGCCAAATTGATATAGGAAGCATTCACACTCAAACTGTGCTTTCCCCATATTTCGGTCTTACCCAAGGCACCACCAACAGACATAAGTCCTATATTCGTAATCTCCTGATCGGGCTCATCTACCGAATTCAACAACAATACGCTCGACAGTGCCTCTCCGTATTCCGCACTATATCCACCAGTAGAAAAAGTAATTCCTTTAAACAAAAAAGGAGAAAACCTTCCCCTAGCCGGAATATTGTTGGTGGTAGGCGAATATGGGGTGAAAACCCGAATACCATCAATAAATATCTGGGTCTCATCTGCTGTTCCTCCTCGCACAAACAAACGCCCATCTTCACTTACCGTAGAAGTACCCGGTAAAGTCTGTAAAGCACCTACAAAATCTCCCATTGCACTAGCCGTAGTCACCACATCCAATGGCTTCAAAACAGAGACTTTGGCATTGTCGCCAGCTTCAAATGTTCCAGCCGTAACAGTGACTCCCTTCAGCGAATTAACACTTTCTCTTAAACGAATGGTCATTTGACGCATCTCCAACACCTCTTTTTCTATCCTCTGGGTCTCAAATCCCAAAAACGAAATATGTAACACCTGTACACCCCCCTCCTGGGTTTCAAAACTAAAATTCCCGTTTTCATTCGTAGTACCCCCATCATAGGTGCCCTCCAAGTATACATTTACACCCAACAAAAGATTCCCTTTTTTGTCGGTTACCTTTCCCGAAACAGTTTGCTGGGACCAAGTAGTTGCACCACCTATCACCAAGAAAAAAAACATCAAAATATACGACTGCATTTTCATCATAGATAAATTTAAATTACCATACAAATATTCAAACCAAGGTTTGTCCTAGAAATATTTAAATACCCAATCGTACATTTTTTAGGATGATTTGTAATAAAACCAGCAAATTCGAGTTTTATATAGATACCCAAAATTTTATAAAGGACTTATGAGTGACTTCGAAAATAAATTGAAAGAACAAGAGGTTCGTTGTGCTAAAAAAATTGCTCGTTTAGCCAACGAAACCAGCATTAATGTTGCAGAAGTAATGGAAACCATCGATAAAAACAATGCTTCGATGGCGAGTTTCCCATTGGAATTTATTTCCTTTGCAGAACGTATTGCCAACAAATTGAGCAACCAAGAAGTAGCGTCACTTACAATGATGTCGCAAAAAATGATAGAACATCAAAAATTAAACAACGAGAATTTTCGGCTTATCGTAGAATTAGCCGATATGCAAAGACAACGTATGGAAAATGCTTTGGACGACTTTCGCTCGGTACTTTAGCAAAAACACCATAAATAGGAGAGGCTTAGCCCTCTTTTTTTGCGCCCTTTTTAATGGACTGATTATCCCAACAAAACCATATACCCTAAGCAAATAGAAAAACCACCTTTTCTAAGAAGGAGAAAAAAAACAACATTTAAACAGGACATCTCTGTTTGTAATATCGCTTATTAATTCGCTACTTGACTAATAAACTTAATGCGATACATACGCAGTTCCTCATCTTCATAGTCCCCTTCAAATTCCTCCATAGCATCATTTATACTATCCGATTCGGCTTCCATGAAGTAGTCATGCAATTCCTCTTGTTGGTCTTCATCCAAAAGATCCTCTATCCAATAATCGATATTGAGCTTGGTACCACTGTATACGATTTGCTCCATTTCCTTCACCAGATTCCCCAACTCCAAGCCTTTGGCTGCAGCTATATCATCTAGAGGCAGTTTGCGATCGACACTTTGAATAATATATAGTTTAAGACCAGAATTAGCACCTGTACTTTTTACCACCAAATCATCGGGACGTATCACATCATTTTCTTCCACATATTTTGAAATCAGCGCCACAAATTGTTTCCCAAACTTCTTGGCCTTACCTTCCCCTACGCCATGCACATTACTCAACTCTTTGATCGTAATAGGATATTTCAAGGCCATATCATCCAAAGAAGGATCCTGAAAAACGGCATAGGTTGGCACCTCCATACGCTTGGCTACTTTTTTTCGCAAGTCTTTTAGCATAGCTACCAATTTGATATCTGCCGCTTGAGAAGCACTTTTGGCATTGGTGATAATATTTGCATCTCCCCCATCGGTATACACATGATCTTCGGTCATCATAAACGAATGCGGCTCTTCCAAAAAGCTCCTTCCTGCATCGGTTATTTGTAACACGCCATATTGCTCTATCTCCTTTCGCAACAAGCCTGCAACCAATACCTGACGAATCAAGGCCATCCAATAAGATTCTGCTTTCTCTTTTCCTATACCAAAAACCGAAAGCTCGTTGGTCTTGTGAGAAACAATTACCGCATTCTCCCTTCCCACCAAGGTATTCACCACATTCTTGGATTTAAACTTTTCATTAGTTTTTTGTACCACTTGGATCAGCTTTACCAATTCGTCTTTAGCCTCATGTCTTTTCTTGGGATTGCGGACATTATCATCCATATCCGCACCTTCACCAGTTTCGCTATCAAAAGCCTCTCCAAAATAATGCAGTATAAACTTGCGCCTAGAGATACTCGTCTCCGCATAGGCAACCATCTCCTGCAATAGCGCATTCCCAATTTCCTGCTCAGCTACTGGCTTACCAGACATGAATTTTTCCAATTTCTCAATATCCTTATACGCATAAAAGGCCAAGCAATGCCCTTCTCCGCCATCTCTTCCTGCCCTGCCCGTTTCCTGATAATAGCTCTCGATACTCTTGGGAATATCATGATGGATCACAAATCGCACATCTGGTTTATCTATCCCCATACCAAAAGCAATAGTTGCCACCACTACATCGGCATCTTCCATCAAAAACATATCCTGATGTTTTGCACGTGTCTTTGCATCCAATCCTGCATGATATGGTACTGCATTTATTCCATTTACCTGTAAAACTTGCGCCAATTCTTCCACCCTTTTTCGACTCAAACAGTAAATAATACCAGATTTACCCGAATTGCTCTTTACAAATTTGATAATATCGACTTCTACATTCTTGGTCTTGGGACGAACTTCATAATACAAATTGGGCCTATTAAAGGATGCCTTAAAGACTGTGGCATCGCTCATGCCCAAATTTTTTAGTATATCTTCTTGTACCTTGGGAGTTGCTGTTGCAGTAAGCCCTATAATTGGAATATTATCCCCAAGCTTTCCGATAATGCTTCGCAAATTTCTGTACTCAGGACGAAAGTCATGTCCCCATTCGGAAATACAATGCGCCTCATCTATCGCCACAAAAGATATTTTTATGGTTTGAAAAAAAGCAATGTTCTCTTCTTTAGTCAAAGACTCTGGTGCTACATACAACAATTTGGTAACGCCACTTTCTATATCGCTCTTCACTTGTTTTATTTCCATCTTGGTAAGCGACGAATTCAAAACATGCGCCACACCTTGTTCCGAAGAAATACCACGTATCGCATCTACCTGGTTTTTCATTAGGGCAATTAGCGGGGAAACCACGATTGCAGTGCCTTCCTGCATCAATGCTGGCAGCTGATAGCACAATGACTTCCCGCCGCCGGTTGGCATAATCACAAAAGTGTTCGTTTTTTGCAATATATTCTTGACTACCTTCTCCTGAAGTCCTTTAAATTTTGTAAATCCAAAATATTGCTTCAGATATGCATGTACATCAATTTCTGGTATACTCATCAAATCGTTTTACAATTTTACATACATTTGTACCAATTATTAAAGATAACACAATCTTTAAACTTGACAAATCTAAACTATTTTTATTTTGAGCACAAAGGATGCTATTTTAAACGCTGCAAAACTAACAATAGAATCGGAAAGTACAGCAATTCAGAACCTTGTTTCTCTATTAAATGACGAATTTGCCGATGCAGTGCAAGAAATACTAAATTCAAAAGGCCGGGTGGTAATATCCGGAATTGGCAAAAGCGCCATTATCGCCACCAAAATTGTAGCCACCATGAACTCCACAGGCACTCCTGCTATTTTTATGCATGCGGCAGATGCTATTCATGGGGATTTGGGTACCATACAACAAGATGATATCGTAGTCTGTATTTCCAAAAGCGGCAATACACCCGAAATAAAAGTGCTGGTACCATTACTCAAAAATGGCGGCAACAAACTCATTGCCATCACCGGCAACAAAGATTCTTTTCTGGGCACCCAGGCAGACTATGTACTAAACAGCTATGTAGAAAAAGAAGCTTGCCCAAACAATCTAGCCCCTACTACCAGTACTACAGCACAGCTAGTAATTGGAGATGCTTTAGCAGTTTGTTTATTGCAACTAAAAGGGTTTAGCAGCAACGATTTTGCAAAATACCACCCAGGAGGCGCCCTAGGTAAAAAACTCTTCCTCAGAGTATCCGATATTGTGGCTACCAACCAAAAGCCAGAGGTGCAAACCAATAGCAGTGTAAAAGAAACCATAATAGAGATCTCAGAAAAACTACTTGGGGTCACCGCAGTATTGGAAAAAAACCAATTGGTCGGAGTGATTACAGATGGAGATATCCGTAGAATGCTCAACCAACACGACAATATAGCTGCGCTAACCGCAGCGGATGTAATGAGCCACAAGCCAAAAACTATAGACATCCATGCCATGGCTGTAGACGCCTTAGAACAAATGGAAAACAATAGTATCACCTCCCTCCTAGTCACAGAAAATGGCACCTATAAAGGAGTCGTGCATTTACACAACCTCATCAAAGAAGGAATCCTATAAATGAGTAAAAAAAATAAAAAAAATCCACAGGAAATGTCCTTCCTAGATCATTTGGAAGAACTGCGTTGGCACCTCATTCGTGCTACTCTAGGGGTACTGATAATAGCCACTGGTGCGTTCTTTGCGAAATCATTCATTTTTGACACCATCATTTTTGGACCTAAAAACATGAATTTTCCAACCTATACTTTCTTTTGCAATATTGCGAAAACCTTTGGAATAGACTCCGATTTTTGTGCAGATAGCCTTCCTTTTACGATTCAAAACCGAACCATGGCAGGTCTGTTCTCTGCACACATATGGACCTCTATCTGGGCAGGATTCATCCTTGCATTTCCTTATGTCTTATGGGAACTTTGGAAGTTTATTAGCCCAGGCTTGCACTCCAAAGAAAGAAAACACTCCAGAGGATTTATCTTCATAGCATCCCTATTGTTTTTTATTGGAGTGACTTTTGGTTATTATGTAATTGCACCCTTATCCATACACTTTTTGGGAACCTACAATGTCAGTAGTCAAATTACAAACGAAATAGACATCAGTTCCTATATTGCCACCCTTAGAGCATCTGTCATAGCTTGCGGACTTATCTTCGAATTACCAATTATCATTTATTTCCTTACAAAAATAGGCTTGGTAACTCCCGAAACCTTGAGGAAATATCGAAAAATATCTTTAGTCGTTGTTCT
The DNA here is from genome assembly GCA_025800395.1 of Flavobacteriaceae bacterium. Taxonomy (GTDB): domain Bacteria; phylum Bacteroidota; class Bacteroidia; order Flavobacteriales; family Flavobacteriaceae; genus JAOXRU01. The sequence goes on along the minus strand of JAOXRU010000012.1, from coordinate 37,429 downwards.
TATACTAGCTGCAATCATTACCCCGCCAGATGTAGTCAGTCAAATTGTAGTGGCTATACCCATATTGGTACTGTACGAAATTAGCATTCACATTTCTAGCGCAGTCCTCAAAAAAGAAGCTAAAAAAATGAAAAAACAACATGGATAATTCAGTTCAAGAATTCAACGAATATCGCGCCAAAATAAATGAAAAGCTTTTGAGCGAAAACAACAAACTCATCAAACGTTTTTTCAATCTAGACACCAACGCCTATGCAGAAGGCGCGCTGGATATGAAAACGAAAGAACTACTTGGCCTAGTAGCCTCCACTGTGCTACGTTGTGACGATTGTATCAAATACCATATTGAAGGTGCATACAAAAATGGGGTCACCAAAGAAGAATTTTTAGAAACCATGAGCATTGGCACACTAGTAGGCGGTAGCATAGTAATACCGCATTTGAGGAGAGCCTACGAATATTGGGAAGCAGTGGAAGAAAACTCCTAAAATAAGTCTAAAAAAACCAAATCTTATAAGGAATTTTCTATTTTTGAAACATCGAAATTTAAACAGATGAAGCTAAGGGCCGAGAACATTATGAAAACCTACAGCGGTAGGCAAGTTGTAAAAGGTATCTCTTTGGAGGTAAACCAAGGAGAAATCGTGGGACTTCTAGGGCCAAATGGCGCAGGAAAAACCACCTCCTTCTACATGATCGTGGGCCTTATCAAACCAAATGGAGGAGCCATATATCTCGACCAAACCGAAATCACCAAATTCCCAATGTACAAAAGGGCACAGCATGGTATCGGCTACTTGGCACAAGAGGCATCTGTATTTAGAAAACTAAGCATAGAAGATAATATCCTCTCCGTATTACAGCTTACCAAACTCTCCAAAAAAGAGCAACTAATGAAAAGGGATTCCCTAATAGAAGAGTTTAGTCTGGGACACATTCGAAAAAACAGAGGAGATCTTCTATCTGGGGGAGAAAGAAGAAGAACCGAAATAGCTAGAGCACTCGCTACAGACCCCAAATTCATCTTGTTAGACGAACCCTTCGCAGGAGTAGACCCAGTAGCAGTAGAAGACATCCAAAGAATTGTCGCCCAACTCAAAGACAAAAATATCGGAATACTAATTACCGATCACAATGTGCAAGAAACACTCGCCATTACCGAACGGTCTTATCTTATGTTTGAAGGCGGCATTTTAAAATCTGGGATCCCAGAAGAACTAGCAGCAGACGAAATGGTGAGGAAAGTATACCTCGGGCAAAACTTCGAGTTGCGTAAAAAGAAATTAGATTTTTAAAATTTTTCTTTCGCTAATACAGAAAGAAGCACATAACCGAAAATTATTATTGGAATTGCAACAAATTGCAAAACAGCAATCATCACCAATGCTCCAATGACAAAAAGATACCTTGCCTTGTTTTTGCCCCAACCCCATTCCTTAAATTTCAAAGCAAACAAAGGAATATTGGCGTTCATAATATAAGCACTTAGCAAACTGCATCCTATCAAAAACCATTGGTTTGTTAATAAATTTTGTAGCCACATCATGCCTGTAGTGGCCAAAATGAGCGGTAAAGACAATATCCAAGCGGTATTAGCCGGCGTTGGCAAACCAATAAAGCCGTCTTTCTGGCTCTCATCTATATTAAATTTCGCCAAACGGTATGCAGACCCCAATGTAATTGCAAATCCAATTAACGCCAAAGGGTAAATTTGAAATCCCACACAACCAAAACTCTCCCAGTCTGCCGCCTGCACAATCAATTGATACATTACCAAACCTGGCACCAAGCCAGATGTAACCATATCGGCCAAAGAATCTAATTGCACACCCAACGGACTTTCTACATGCAACATTCGCGCAGCCAAGCCATCAAAAAAATCAAAAAATATTCCCAATGCCACAAACAAGGCAGCCATTTCTAATTGATTTACTACAGCATACAATACCGCCACACAACCCGACAAAAGATTTAATAAGGTTATAAAATTGGGAATTTGTCTTCTCACAAGTATACTTTTAGCGTTCAAAAATAGCGGTATCCAATGGTACCACCAAAAGTTTCCTTATTTCTTTTTGGGCGCTTGCCGCCACTACAAATAAAGCTCCCAACTACGCACCAAAGGCGGCACCAGGCTCTCGGGAGTCGCTTTTCCCCACTTCCACTTAGGTTACAGTGGACAAAGAGCTTCAACAAATCCCTCCATCCTTAGCGCAACACCCCTCGTATTTCTACCAGCTAATTGCTCTACTTTCCACAAAAATTCTATCTTAGCAACACCAAATAGGAACACCAACAACATGATAAAAAACTTCCTCTACCTGATTCTTTTACTATTTTGCTTTTTCGGATATACCCAAGATGACGAAGATCTATCCAACCAAGCAAAAATTAGTTTCATCACTATTGGACCAGGAAGCAATCTCTATGATTCTTTTGGACATAGCGCCATACGTATTTACGACCCCGAGAAGGATATCGATTGGGCGTTTAACTATGGACTGTTCGACTTCAATCAAAAAAACTTCTACCTCAATTTTGCCAAAGGTCGTATGCATTACAAACTTGGTATGGCAAACTATCCCCAGTTTCTGGAAAGCTACAGAAAAGAAAACCGCTGGGTAAAAGAACAAGAACTCCGTCTCACCCAAAAACAAAAACTAGGATTTTATGATTACCTGCTTTTCAATGTCCAGCCCGAAAATGCAGCCTACGCATACGATCCATTTTTCAACAACTGCGCTACCAAATTGCCCGAAGTAGCCCATTGGATTATCGGAGACCTCAATATCAAATACCGTACTCCAGAAGGATTTCAACAAAAGTCGTTTAGAAAACTCATGCACGACTATATCCCCAGAAACACCTGGGGCTGCTTTGGGATCGATATCGCATTAGGGTCGGTGATGGACAGAAAAGCCAAAATCAAAGAACATATGTATCTGCCAGAATACGTATTTGATTTTTACACCAATAGCAAATTACCCAATGGTGCCAGCATCATCCAATCCACCCAACAAGTTCTCACCAGCACCAGAAAAGCACCAGAGAGCTCCTTTTTGGGAAGCCCTCTTTTTGTAATGGGTCTGCTGGGAATAATCATACTGTTTATCACCTATCGAGATTTCAAACAAAACCGACATAGCTTTTGGCTAGACAAAACTTTGGCTTTGATCACTGGACTTGCTGGTATTATCCTATTATGGCTCTGGCTTGCTACCGACCATACCAACACCCAGTGGAATTATGACATTTTATGGGCATTTCCCTTAAATATTCTATTGGTTTTTGCCATTGGAAAAAAAACCAAAAAATGGGTAGCTTATTATTACAAAATTTTACTACTATTACTGGTTTTATTATCGGTACATTGGTTTACAGAAGTGCAAATATTTGCCATAGGCCTAATTCCCTTGTTATTCGCATTGGCCATTCGATATATTTATAACATTAAATCTTTCAAACAAAAGCATTCTTAGTACTTTTGTACCGCTTTAGGACAACAACATGAATTTACTTTCTGTAGAAAACATTGCAAAAGCTTACGGAGAACGCGTTTTGTTTTCTGATATATCTTTTGGAATCAATCAAGGGCAAAAAATAGCCTTTGTTGCAAAAAATGGCAGTGGAAAGACCTCCATGCTCAACATTATAATTGGTGAAGACCAACCAGATGATGGGCAGGTAGTCTCGCGCAATGGTATTGCCATTGCTTTTTTAGCACAAGAACCAGAGTTAGACGAAAATTTAACCATTGAAGAAACCATTTTTGCTGGAAACAATCCACTGCTACAGATTGTAAAAAATTACGAACAAGCACTAGAAAACCCAGAAGATACAGATGCCTACCAGCTTGCATTTGATGCTATGGACCAACACCAAGCTTGGGATTTTGAAACCTTGTACAAACAACTATTATCCAAACTAAAACTAGATCGGCTTCAAGACAAAGTAGCGAGTCTATCTGGAGGACAACGCAAACGTTTGGCCCTTGCCAATATTCTTATTTCTAAACCAGATTTACTCATTCTAGACGAACCTACAAACCACCTAGATTTAGAGATGATAGAATGGTTGGAAGACTATTTTGCAAAGACCAATATCACCTTGTTTATGGTAACGCACGACAGGTATTTTTTGGAAAGAGTTTGTAATGAAATTATAGAATTAGACCAAGGCATCCTATACACCTACAAAGGCAATTATTCTTATTATTTAGAGAAAAAAGATGCCCGTATAGCTGCGGAGAAAGCCAGTGTAGAAAAGGCAAAAAACCTGTATACCAAAGAACTAGATTGGATGCGTAGGCAACCAAAAGCTAGGACGACAAAAAGCAAATCGCGTATAGATGATTTCTACGAAATCAAAGCAGCCGCCCACAAACGCCGCAAAGAACACCAGGTACAGCTCGAGATCAATATGGAGCGCCTTGGAAGTAAGATAGTTGAATTGCACAATATCGGAAAACGTTTTGGAGACAAAAACCTGTTTCAAAATTTCGATTATACCTTTAAAAAAGGAGAAAGAATCGGAATTATTGGCAAAAACGGAACGGGCAAGTCCACCTTCCTTCAATTGCTGACCAAAAACATGGAATCCGACACCGGTAAAGTGGTACATGGAGAGACCATCAAATTTGGCTATTACACCCAAAAAGGATTGCAGATAAAACCCGAACAAAAGGTCATCGATGTGATCCGAGAATTTGGCGACTATATCCCCTTAGCCAAGGGAAGACAGCTATCTGCCGCTCAACTGCTAGAGCGTTTTTTGTTCGATAGAAAAAAACAATACGATTTTGTAGAAAAACTCAGCGGGGGCGAAAAGAAAAGGCTCTATCTGTGCACCATACTTATCACCAATCCAAACTTCCTGATTCTTGATGAACCCACCAACGATCTCGATTTGCTCACCTTGGGAGTACTCGAACAATTTCTGATGGATTTTCCTGGCTGTGTACTTATCGTTTCCCACGATAGGTATTTTATGGATAAGATAGTCGATCACTTGTTCGTATTCAAAGGAAATGGCATCATAGACGATTTTCCCGGCAATTACACCGATTATCGGGTGTATGAAAACAGCATCCCACCAGCAAGCAAGGAAAAATCTACTGGAGACAAAAAAAACTGGAAGAAAGATGACAACTCCAGATTGAGTTTTAACGAGCAAAAAGAATTAAAAAAACTCGAAAGCCAAATCAAGAGCCTCGAGTACGACAAGCTTGCATTTGAAAAGAAATTTGAAAACCCAGACCTCTGTACAGAAGAAATTAAAGCACTTTCTTTAGAATTACAAGAACTTATCGATCTTATCGATCAGAAAACCGAGCGTTGGTTTGAGCTTTCTGCAAAGCAGGAACAGTAACTTGTACAAAATATAGTGCTCACTACCCATCAATCGCAACAAATATTTTGTTTTTACAATTTATATACGCCCTATATAAAACGCTTTTCATCTGGGAGCATGCGTTAGTTATAACAATTACTAAGCAAGCAACAAGGCTAACTAACTTTAAATAACGTGAGTTCGATATAACTTACGCACACAGTTTATTTTGATTTTCTTAGGCTAGGGGTGGCTTCGAAGGGCTATTTATAGCTCGGAATGATCACAACGACGCATAAGGAAAGACAAAATGAATCTACAGAAAGCCTTATAAACAGCAATCTTTGTCCCAAAAAGCCTTGAATTAAGGGTTTAAGCTGCGCCTTTTTAATCCAAATCTCACTATTTATAAGGCTTCTGTGAAGATAATTTATATCGAACTCACGTTAAATAGCATCTCTACTTTTCAGGCAGCGTACCCAAAGTTTTAAGAAGATTTAATATTGTAGGATTATTAATGTATTTTTAAACCATAAATTGAGATGGTTTGGGGTAGAACCCATGAGGGTTCAAAAGCCTAAAAAAACGCCATTATCTATTCAAAACTATGGAAACAGTATTATATATTGTAGGCCTTGCGGTCTTATTTTTAATCGTATTTTTTAATAACAAGCGCAATGTTGGCAAATTGAGAGATCGAAAACGAAGAGATTTTAAAGGCCATTACGAGAATAAAAAGAAACAACGATAGATGAAAATATACACCAAAACCGGAGATAGCGGAAAAACTTCACTGTTTGGCGGGCAAAGGGTTTCAAAAAGTAACCTTCGCATCGCTTCTTATGGCACTGTAGATGAGCTCAACTCTTATATCGGCATGATACGAGACCAACAGCAACATGCAGATACCAATAAGATTCTCATTGCCATCCAACACCATTTGTTTACCCTAGGAGCCGAATTGGCCACACCGCCAGAAAAGGAAAAACTAAAAAATGGCAAAGATCGATTGCAAATACTTCGTATCGGTGAAGAACACTTAAGGATACTCGAACAAGAAATTGATCAAATGGATGCCAACTTACCGCAAATGACTCATTTTGTACTTCCAGGAGGGCATATTGCTGTGTCATTTTGTCATATTGCAAGAACGGTATGCCGAAGAGCAGAACGAAAATGCACTGAATTATATGAAATTGAAGCATTTAATCCCCACATTCTACAATATTTAAACCGACTTTCCGATTATCTATTTGTACTGGCACGAAAATTGTCACAAGATCTCCAAGCAACAGAGATAAAATGGATACCAGAAAAGTATTGATTTTAAAATGCTTAAACGATCTTTAAAATATTACAATTAAATAAATTAGAAAAAACTTGTTTTTTTCATTTTAAAATTTATTTTTGCAGAAAATATAAATAAACCTTTAGATTATGTATTGGACATTAGAACTAGCATCGTATTTGAGTGATGCACCATGGCCAGCGACAAAGGACGAATTAATCGATTACTCTATACGTACAGGTGCACCTTTAGAAGTAGTAGAGAATTTGCAATCGTTAGAAGAAGAAGGAGGAGAAATCTATGAATCCATAGATGAAATCTGGCCAGATTATCCAACGGAAGAAGATTACCTTTGGAATGAAGATGAATATTAACAAACTTTATTAGCTTTCATACAAAAAAGTCTCTGAGGAGGCTTTTTTTTTGCTTAATTTTGATACAAACAAAAAACCACCAATGAGTTTTATAAACAGTGTACTAAAAATATTTGTAGGTGAGAAGTCGAAAAAGGATGTACAGGAACTACAACCTATTTTGGATGCCATAAAAACAGAGGAAAACCAACTCTCCAATTTATCGCACGACGACCTACGAGCAAAGACCCTCGAATTTAAAAACCAAATCAAAGCGAATCGGACTACTATCGATCAAGAAATTGCTAAGATCAAAGAAGAAATATCCCAATCGAAGGATATGGATAAAAACGAGGAGCTCTACACCCAAATTGACAAATTGGAAGAAGAAGCTTATACCCTCACCGAATCTCTATTAAACGATATTCTTCCAAAAGCCTTTGCAGTCGTAAAAGAAACTGCAAAACGATTTGCTCAAAACGAAAGCCTCCGTGTAAAGGCTACTGCCTACGACAGAGAGCTTTCTGGCATACACGAACACATCCAACTCGATGGAGATCACGTTGTTTGGAGCAACTCTTGGGATGCTGCGGGGAAAGAAGTGACCTGGGATATGATCCATTACGATGTGCAGCTTATTGGAGGTATTGCCATGCACAGAGGGAAAATAGCAGAAATGCACACTGGTGAAGGAAAAACTTTGGTAGCGACTTTACCCATGTATCTCAATGCCCTTACTGGCAATGGTGTACATCTCGTAACGGTAAACGATTATCTAGCAAAAAGGGATAGTGCTTGGATGGCTCCCTTATTTCAATTTCACGGACTTACTGTGGACTGTATTGACAAACACCAACCCAATTCGGAAGAAAGAAAAAAAGCCTATAACGCAGATATCACTTACGGTACCAACAACGAATTTGGATTCGATTACCTTAGAGATAATATGGCGCACGCTCCCAAAGATTTGGTGCAACGACCACACAACTACGCCATAGTAGATGAGGTGGATTCGGTACTTGTAGATGATGCCAGAACACCATTGATTATTTCTGGTCCAATCCCAGAAGGAGATCGCCATGAGTTTAACGAACTCAAACCAAAAGTTTCGGAGCTGGTGACTTCTCAAAGAAAACACCTCACTGGACTGCTCTCTGATGCCAAAAAACTGATCTCTTCGGGAGATACCAAAGAAGGAGGTTTTTTGTTGTTGAGAGTATTTAGAGGGCTTCCCAAGAACAAAGCACTCATCAAATACTTGAGCGAAGAAGGTGTTAAACAATTGCTGCAAAAGACCGAGGGCTTTTATATGCAAGACAACAACCGAGAAATGCCAAAGGTAGATGAAGACTTGCTTTTTGTAATCGATGAAAAAAACAACCAAATCGAACTCACGGATAAAGGTATTGAGCAACTTTCTGGTGCAGAAAACAAAGATTTCTTCATCATGCCAGATATCGGTATGGAGATTGCCAAAATTGAAAAACAAGAGCTTCCAATAGAAGAAGAAGCTTCTTTAAAAGAACAACTCTTTCAGGAATTTGGTGTAAAAAGTGAGCGCATCCATAGTTTAAACCAATTGCTCAAAGCCTACACCCTTTTTGAAAAAGATGTGGAATATGTGGTGATAGACGACAAGGTAATGATTGTAGACGAACAATCGGGTCGTATCATGGACGGAAGAAGATACTCCGACGGTCTGCATCAGGCTATAGAAGCAAAAGAAAATGTAAAAATAGAGGCAGCCACCCAAACTTTTGCAACGATCACCTTGCAAAACTATTTCCGTATGTACAACAAGCTTTCGGGTATGACGGGTACAGCGATTACGGAAGCGGGAGAATTTTTGGAAATCTACAAATTGGACGTTATGGAAATTCCAACCAATCGACCGATTGCTAGAGATGACAGAAACGATCTTATTTACAAGACCAAGCGCGAAAAATACAATGCGGTGATTGAGGAAGTTACCCAACTCTCCAATCAAGGTCGCCCAGTTTTGATAGGTACCACTTCAGTAGAAATATCCGAATTGCTAAGCCGTATGCTTACCATTAGAAAAGTACCCCATAACGTACTGAATGCCAAGCTACACAAAAAAGAGGCGGACATCGTAAGAGAAGCCGGACAACCAGGTATCGTAACCATTGCAACCAATATGGCAGGTCGTGGAACGGATATCAAACTCACCGATGAAGTAAAAAACAACGGTGGTTTGGCAATTATCGGTACCGAACGTCACGATTCGCGTCGTGTAGACCGCCAGCTTAGAGGTAGAGCCGGACGACAGGGAGATCCGGGTAGTTCTCAGTTCTACGTTTCTTTAGAAGACAATCTGATGCGTTTGTTTGGATCGGATCGTGTGGCAAAAATGATGGATCGCATGGGCTTGGAAGAAGGAGAAGTGATACAACATTCTATGATGACCAAATCTATAGAGCGCGCGCAAAAGAAAGTAGAAGAAAACAACTTTGGTGTACGTAAGCGACTTTTGGAATACGATGATGTAATGAATGCACAAAGAGAGGTAGTCTACAAAAGAAGACGCCATGCTCTGGAAGGAGAACGATTAAAAGTCGATATCGCCAATATGATTTATGATACCGCCGAGGTCATCGTACAAACCAACAAAGGCGCCAATGATTTCAAAAATTTTGAATTTGAACTCATCAAATACTTCTCTCTAACTTCACCAGTAACGGAGAGTGATTTTGCAAAAAAACCAGAAAACGACACCATCCACACGGTATACGAGGCAGCTTACGACCACTATATCCACAAAATGAAACGCAGTGCGGAAATTGCCTTCCCTGTCATCAAAGACGTATGGGAAGATCATTCCAACGACTATGAGCGTATTGTAGTACCATTTTCCGATGGTATCAAATCATTAAATGTAGTTACGGATTTAGAAAAAGCATACGAAAGCCAAGGCACTAGTCTCATCAATGACTTTGAAAAGAATATTTCACTAGCCATTATTGACGATGCTTGGAAAACCCACCTACGCAAAATGGATGAGCTCAAACAATCGGTTCAGCTGGCAGTTCATGAGCAAAAAGACCCACTTTTGATCTACAAGTTCGAAGCCTTCGAATTGTTTAAAGTAATGATCGATCAAATCAACAAAGATGTGATTTCTTTCTTATTCAAAGGTGAGTTGCCACAACAAGAAAATCAAATCCAAGAAGCGCGGGCCATTCGCAAACCCAAGCAAAAACTCCAAGAATCGAAAGAAGAAGTTCTCAATAGTGACGAAATAGCCGAACAACATCGCCAAGCTGGAGCTGGAGCAAGCCAACCACAGAAACAAGTGATAGAAACGGTAGTTCGCGAAAAACCGAAAATCGGAAGAAACGAAAGAGTTACCATCAAGAACATTATGAGCGGCGAAAACAAAACGGTGAAATACAAAGTAGCCGAACCTCTCATCAACAAAGGAGAATGGGTTCTCGTGGAAGACAACTAAGGAGATGATACATTTCAAAAAAAGGCAGCCAATACGGTTGCCTTTTTTTATTCTTCCCATTTTCCTTATCTTGAAGCCAATCTTAACTTCAAAATTTATTTTATGGAGGCCTATGCCAACGCTTTGCTCTATGCCATCCCCGGTTTTGTAATCTTAGTGATAATCGAAATCCTTTATGGAGCTATTAAAAAAAATCAAACCCACAGAGCCATTGACACCATTTCGAGCCTCAGCTCTGGTATAACCAATATCATCAAGGATTCCCTTGGGTTAATTATCGTACTCATATCTTATCCTTTTTTGTTGAAGCATCTCGCCCTATTACAGTTAGAATCTACTTGGCAAGTTTATGTTATTGGATTTATTGCCATCGATTTTGCAAGCTATTGGAACCACCGTCTTTGTCATAAGATCAATTTGTTTTGGAACATCCATGTGATTCACCATAGCAGTGAGGAATATAATTTGGCCTGTGCCCTTCGACAAACCATCTCCAATATTTTTGGTTACACAGCCATCTTGCTATTGCCAGCAGCCATAATAGGTGTACCGCCAGAGATAATCAATCTGATTGCTCCCTTGCACCTTTTTATGCAGTTTTGGTACCACACCAAACACATTGGCAAATTGGGTTTTCTAGAATGGTTTTTGGTAACTCCTTCACAACATAGGGTACACCATGCCATCAATGCGGAATATATAGATAAGAACTTCGCCGCCATTTTTTGCGTATGGGACAGATGGTTTGGAACCTTTCAAGAAGAATTGGATGATGTTCCTCCAGTATATGGCGTTCTAAAACAACCAAAAACATGGAATCCGCTAATTATAAATTTCCAGCATCTATGGGTACTCACCAAAGATGCTTGGCGCACCAAAAGCTATTGGGACAAACTGCGCATTTGGTTTATGCCCACAGGTTGGCGACCTGCAGATGTAATAGACAAATACCCTATAACCATAGTGGAAGATGTATATGCCATGAAAAAATACGATACCCATGCAAGTACAGCACTTACTTGGTACACTGGTATACAACTAATCATAAGCACCTTGCTTATGCTATATATGTTTGCTAACTGGAGTAACCTTACTAGAACAGATTTGTTGTTAATGGCAGGAATTGTAGCATTAGGCGTATTTGCTTATACCAGTTTGGTAGACAGATGGAAGGCAGCCCCATATATAGAATTGACAAGAGGGCTTGGCGTTTTATACTTAGTGTTTACTACCAAAAGCTTTTTTCAACTAGAGAACGCCCTAGTATATGGACAATATTGGGTACTATGCTATTTATGCATTTCGGTTATACTTAGTTTTTATTTCACCTATATAGAAAAACAACACGAATTAACTTTACAAACAAAATAACGCTAACAAAGAATACTAACTAACTGATCATGAAAAAAAATGTGCTTGTCCTCTTAGGACTCTGCTTGGGATTTGCCTTGCAAGCCCAAGACTATTATTTAAAAAAATACCATCCGTTTCAAAAAAATATAGAAACTACAACCAACTATTTAGGATTTGAAGTTGGAGAACAACACAGTAGGCACGACCAGATTGTGGGATATTTAGAAACCTTAGCCTCTCAGTCTAAAAGAGCCAAACTCATAGAGTACGGCAGAACTTATGAAGGCAGAGCTTTGGTTATTCTAGCTATTGGTACAGAAGCCAATATTGCTAATCTCGAAAACCTAAAAACCAAACACTTAGAGAATATCAACCTAAACCATGCTGCAGCTGTAAATAAAGACCTCCCTATATTTGTGAATTTGGCCTATAGTGTACATGGAAATGAGCCATCTAGTTCGGAAGCTGCCTTATTAACTGCCTATACTCTGGTGGCATCAGAGCATCCAGAGATTAAAAAATACAGAGAGCAAGCCGTAGTTTTTCTAGATCCAACTATCAATCCGGATGGAAGAGACAGACACACTTATTGGGCCAATATGTACAAAGGCCAACCTTTAGTTTCCGATCCGCAAGATGCAGAGCACAACGAATACTGGCCTGGGGGTAGAACCAACCACTATTGGTTTGACCTCAATAGAGATTGGCTTTTAGGGGTACATCCAGAAAGTAGAGGAAAATTGAAATGGTTTCACAACTGGTACCCTAATGTAGTAACCGATTTTCATGAAATGGGTACCAACAGCACCTATTTCTTTGAACCCATGAAGCCAATTGCCTCCAAAGACCCTATTATGCCAAAAGATAATTACGGATATTTAAACGATGTTTTTGGAGCAGATTATGCCAAAAGTTTAGACAGCATTGGTTCCTTATATTTTACCAAAGAAGTTTTCGATGGCACCTACCCCGGTTATGGTTCTTCTTATCCTGATTTACAAGGTGCATTAGCCATTTTATTTGAGCAGGCCAGTTCTAGAGGACATGTTCAGGAAACGCCACATGGAAAAATCACCTTTCCTTTCACCATTAGAAATCATTTTATTACCAGTTTGAGTACCGTAGCATCGGCAGTCAAACACAAAGATTATTTAAGAAATTATCAGAGACGTTTTTTCCAAACAGCCATTCAAAATGCTAAAAAAAGTAGTGTACAAGCTTATGAATTCAACGATGCGTACGATAACAACCGTGTAAAAGCTTTTATAGATAAACTATTAATTCACAAAATAAAAGTATACCGAAATAAAAATAAAAATGGTTTTGTAGTACCAACTGCACAACCCCAATATCGCATGGTACAAACCATGTTTGAATCCTACAAGGAATATAAAGACAGTGTGTATTATGATGCTTCTGCTTGGTCTATGGTGCATTTTTACAATATGAAATACAGGGCAGTTAAAAAAGCACAATTGGGTGAGGAAGTAAACGATTTAAAGGATCTATTTCCTCTAAAAAACATACAACAGTCCAACTATGCTTATGTGATTGATGGTACCGATTATAATATACCTGCTATGATGCACTATCTTCTTAAAAAGAAAGTGAACATATCTACCGCTTTCAAACCTTTCCGTGTAGACAATAAAAACTTTGATTACGGAAGTGTGGTTATACCCGTACAAACACAAAAAATAAAATCCTCTGAATTATTTGGTATTCTAAAAAAAGTACAAGACAAATTTCAGATTCAAATAAACGGCGTAGGCACGGGCTACAGCAAGCAAGGGATCGATTTGGGGAGTAGAAATGTACGACCAGTACGTATACCCAAGGCCGCACTATTGATTGGTACTGGCGTACGTTCTTACGATGCTGGAGAGGTTTGGCATTTATTAGACACCAAAGTACAGATGCCTATAACAAAAATTCCAATACGCAATTTCTCTTGGGTAAACTTAGATAAATACAATACGCTTGTAATGGTAAGTGGAAGGTATAATTTTTCTAAACCACAAAAAGAAAAGCTCCAGTCTTGGTTATCTAAAGGAAATACTCTTATCACTTTAGGTTCTGCAAGTAGTTGGGCTATAGGCCAAAAATTGGTTAAGGAAAAACTAATTCCTTCTAAAAAAGACACTACAGCCAATAAAACGAGGCTTCCCTATGTAGATGCTGGGGAGCATCTGGGTAAAGAAAGCGTTGGTGGCGCTATTTTTAGCGCATATATAGATAACACCCACCCGCTAGGATTTGGCTATAAAGACAAGAGTATTCCTGTATATAAAAACAATAAAATCTGGTTAGCACCAAGTAAAAGCAGATTTTCTACAGTTTTAAAATATACAGAAAACCCGCATGTAGATGGCTTTATAACCAACAACAACCTCAACAATTATTTAAAGAAATCTGCTCCTTTAATTGTAAGCAGATCTAAAGGAGGTACGGTTATTTTATTTGGCAATAATCCTAATTTCCGAGGTTCTTGGTTTGGAACAAATCGTTTGTTCCTAAACGCCTTATTCCTTGGAAACCATATCCGGGTACCTAACTAACCATCATATGAAAACTAGCAAATTAAGTGTATTACTTGCCATATGTTTGGTTGTGCAGCTCATGCACAGTCAGCACAAAGGAGACGGACCCTATTCCCAGCTAATTATTCGCGGGATTACTTTAATCAATGGCAATGGCGCACCTCCAAGAGGCCCTATAGACATAGTGATAGAACACAACAAAATTACTAATATTCAATTGGTTGGTTATCCTGGTGTAGCAATTAAAGAAAGTTCCCGTCCGAAACTAAAACCTGGCGGTAAAGAACTAGATTGTACCGGCATGTATGCGCTTCCTGGTTTTATTGATAGCCATGCGCATATCGGTGGCACAAACCAAGGAGCAGACTACGATTATGTTTTTCGTCTATGGATGGCTCATGGCATTACAACGATAAGAGAACCAGCTGGAAGAGGTGTGAAATGGGCGGTTGATTTAAAAAATAAAAGTGCTAAAAACAGTATCGTTGCACCACGTATTTTTGCCTATACTGGATTTGGGCAAGGTAGTAAAAAACCAATTTCCACTCCAGAAATGGCAAGAGAATGGGTTAGACAAAATGCTAAAAACGGTGCCGATGGCATTAAATTTTTTGGAGCAGAGCCCGAAATTATGGCGGCTGCTTTAAACGAGAACAAAAAACTAGGATTGCGATCTTGCACCCATCACGGTCAAATGAGTGTGGCGCGTTGGAATGTTTTGCATTCTGCAAGAGCAGGACTCACTTCTATGGAACACTGGTATGGCTTACCCGAAGCCCTATTTACCGATAGAACAGTACAAGACTATCCCCTAGATTACAACTACCAAAATGAGCAACATCGTTTTGAGGAAGCTGGAAAATTATGGAAACAAGCAGCAAAACCACACAGCGAACATTGGAACAATGTAATGAATGAATTGCTTTCCTTAGATTTTACCCTCTCTCCTACTTTCAATATTTATGAAGCAAGTAGAGATCTACAAAGAGCTAGAAGAGCGGAATGGCATGAGACCTATACCCTTCCTTCGCTCTGGCGCTTTTACCAGCCAAGTATGATTTCTCATGGATCCTACTGGCACGATTGGGGTACAGAGCAAGAGGTTGTATGGAAGAAAAACTACAATCTTTGGATGACTTTTGTAAATGAATACAAAAACAGAGGAGGAAGAGTAACCGCGGGATCTGATAGTGGTTTTATTTTCCAATTATATGGCTTTGCCTATGTTCGAGAGTTAGAATTACTGCGCGAAGCAGGCTTTCATCCTTTAGAAGTCATCCGTGCTGCTACCTTAAACGGCGCAGAATTATTAGGAGCCGATGATAAAATAGGTAGTGTGAAAATTGGAAAACTTGCCGATCTAGTAATCGTAGAAGCAAATCCACTAAAAAACCTAAAGGTTCTTTATGGAACTGGCGCAATTAAACTCACTAAAGACAATAAAGTTATTCGTCATGGTGGCGTAAAATACACCATTAAAGATGGTATTGTTTACGATGCAAAAAAACTCCTAGATGAAGTCAAACAAATGGTTGATGAAGCCAAGAAAAAAGAAAATTTCCAATTAAAACAACCAGGAATTGAATAAATAAAAGAAACCGTCAGAAATGGACGGTTTCTTTTTTTAAACTCTTAAAATATCTACCTAAACAAAACGCTTGTCCATTCTGCTCCTATGCAATGCTAATCTGTTTCTTGATTTTAAAATTCAAAGCCTTGATTACTTTGTAATCTTTATTCAAATACACACGAGTAACTTCGGTTCTCTCTACTGTTTTTTCTATGTTCCATACAGGTAATTTCACAAACTTATTGTCCTTGGCCTGTATAGATAAACCAAAAGTAAAAAGAGCGATCAAAGTGAATAGTATTTTCATAATCGGGGCGTTTTGTTGTCACAAATTTAATCTCATGAAATCGTCAAAACCGACAATTTTCGGTTAATCGCAAAAATTATAAGGTCAACGGACCCCTTTTCGGATCAACGGTTATATAAATCGGATAAATGAATGGTATACCATTTCTATTTCAAAATCCCGAATTACGCATTAGAAATGATATTACTTCTTTTTTGGATATCGATTAAATCATATCCTAAAGGTTTATATAAGTGCTACATATAGGAATTAGGCGTAGTTATGATGCCCAAAATCGCAATAGATTGCCGAGACCACGTTTTTGTGATTTATTCAAAAATTCCACGATCTGGTGTTCATGTTGAATTAAAATTTCCTCATATTCGAATTTGGTAATATTCCCCCAGACTTGATCTGCAACTAAACTCTCCATTATCGGATAGTTCTTAAAGCTATCTATTTTGGAAAGCAAATCTAATAATTCGAAAATTTCGGATTTCCCACTCAATTCTACATGACAACTAAGGCTGTCGTTTTCTTCAATAAATACAACATGTAAATCACCTTTCACCCATACAAACTCTTTGGTGAAGCCATTTATAAACACATGTTCCAATCGGAAGCCATTATCTCTAAAATGCAAAGTTTTGTTTTTGGATGCCATAATAGTTGAGGTCATAAAATCAATCAGTTTTAAGGATACTTGTACGCCAAACAATGAAGATAAACTGAAGGGAACTGCAGCTAGGTTAAGCTAAAACACTTTTCTTTTTAGCGGTAAATTGCAATGCTTTGATTACTTTATAATCTTTGTTTTTGTGCACTCGAACAATTTTTAGTTCTTTTTTCTCTGTTTTAACGACTTCCTTCTTAACCACTTTAGCAGTAGTAGTATGTTTTTTTGGGGTTTGCGCTTGTAGAGCAAAACAAAAAATAAAAAAGGTGATAATGCTTAGAAAAGTCTTCATGATTTGGGCGTTTTTGTTATTACAAAGTTACGTCTACACCAAGATCAAGCCCTTTATTTATCGCCAAAATGAAAGAATTATTAGCTCAAACACCTTCTTGAGGGTCAATGGTTTAAAAGCATCGATAAAGTGCACCTCTATTGGGTTTCGTTAACCGTTGGAAGCGGTATTTCGTCGAAAAATGCGACTGTTTTAAAAATACAAAAAAAATTATTTGCCCGATTTTACTCTAAAATTGAAACTGTTTGTTATACCATTTTTTGATAAAGTATATCTGTAAAAAGAATATGACAAAGACACCCACTACCACCAATCCGATGGTATCCAAAACTGCAGCATCCATCTTCCAGCTCGGCAAATTCCATTCTATAGAAGGTGCCGGCAAATCGAAAAATATCAAGCCTACTCCAAAAAGTAAACAGGCAAAAACCAAAACCAATAGAAATGTCCTGCTTCGAAAGGAATCTCTATCCACTAGAGCCTCTTCTTGAGCAATTTGCGCCATTACATTTTCTACAAAATAGGCATTGGGCATCTCTCTATCCATACCTTGTATCCAATTTCGCAATTCCTTATCTTGTTGTTCTTTATGTGTCATCTCTAGTACATTTGAGATTTTTTATTTTCTAATAAAGTAAATAGTCGTTTTCGAATACGATGCAATCTAACTTTTACATTCGATTCCGACCATTGAAGAATTTCCGCAATTTCTTTTATCGGACTTTCTTCATAATAATACAAATCTATCAAAATTTGTTCCTCCGTGCTAAGTTTACTTATCGCATCTTTGAGTAATTCATTTCGATAGTTACCGTCCATTTCATGTGACTCTTCATAGGATTCTTCTAGCCTTAAATCACTCTCTTGTTCTCTTCTATATCTTCTATATTTCTTTTTTTTACTATCCAATGCGTGAAAATAAGCCACCTTATACAACCAAGTCGAAAACTTTGATTCTCCTTTAAATTGACCTATTACACGATATACCTTTATAAACACCTCTTGAGCAACATCTTCCGCTTCATCTTTACTCTCCATCACTTTCAACGCTACACCAAACACCATAGCCCTATACTTCTGTACCAAAGGCTCAAAGGCGTGTGACTGTCCTTTTTGAACTTGTTGAATTAAAAAAGTTTCGTTTTCTTTCATGATGGTTATCCATAAGACGACACAAAGAAATCCTTGGTTACAAAATAAGCATCATTTTACATAAAAAAACAAAATCTGGTTTTCATATCCTCAAATTAGTATATAAAAGCGCACCATATCGCCTATCCAACCGTTTCTATTTATTTTTTGACAAAAAAGTGTAACCAGTCTTTGGGCATAGTCGTCAAAAGGGCAGAATTTAAGTTTAATATTCGAAAAAAACGAACAGTATGGGATCAGAAGTTATTATTTTACCAATTATATTCGGAACTATAATTGGTATGTATTATTTGTACATCAAAACAAGAAACAAAGAACGATTAGCTTTAATCGAAAAAGACGGCGATGCTTCTATGTTTTTCAATGCAAAACAAAGAAGTATTACACCAATGTGGAAAGTTCTAGTAATTAATTTAGCAACACTATCTATGGGAATAGGTCTGGGAGTAATGGTAGCCTCGGTATTGGACCAAAGCACCAATGTAGATGCCTATATCTATCCTGCTTGCATCTTTATTTTTGCAGGATTAGGATTGCTTACAGGTTTTTTTATTACCAATAACCAAACAAAACAATAAAAGTTATGGGAGCAGAAGTAATTATTGTGCCAGCAATTTTTGGTGGAATTTTTGGGATTTGGTATTTATTTATTAGTGCTAGACACAGCGAACGGATGGCACTAATTAACAAAGGTGCAGATGCCTCTATATTTTTTAGCAAGAAGAAAAAACGCATCACGCCACTTTGGAAAATCCTTAGTATAAACCTTGGCTGCCTTAGCATTGGAATTGGCCTAGGAACGCTATTTGGCGGACTACTCGATCAGTTAGATTTTGCCAACAGAGCAGTTATTCCAAGTTGTATTTTTCTCATGGCTGGTGCAGGCTTATTGGGTGGATTTTTCTTAACAAAAAAAATGACCAGTTAATCAAAAAAAACGAACAGTCTGGAAAGCCACTTAAAACCTCGGTTCTAAGTGGCTTTTTGTGTATTATACAACGCCAAATAATATGCTCTCCCAGCACTAGAAAAGAATTTTTTAAATAGAAATCTCTATCTTTATTGTAAGCTAATCCCCTTATTTCCTACTTAAATAAGGTCAAAATTTGCTAAAAATGAAGAAAAAACAATATGTATTTCCCCTATTATTCTTAAGTTTATTGAGTATAACGTGTACGGGTAAAAACACCACAGAAAACAAATCCAAACACATCGAATCTTCTTTTCTTGCGGAGGAAAAACCAAATTCCAAACAACAAAAATCAGACGAAGCTGTAGCTTATTTCGCAGCAGGTTGTTTTTGGTGTGTTGAGGCTATATTTGAACATGTCAAAGGCGTAAGAGATGCCGTTTCTGGCTATGCAGGAGGAGAAAAACCAAATCCGACGTATAGAGAAGTCGGTAGAGGATTAACCAAACATGCCGAGGCTGTAGCAGTCTACTATAACCCGAAAGAGGTAGATTTTGCCACTTTGGTAAGTGTTTTTTTTGGAAGTCACGATCCTACGACCAAAAATCGCCAAGGACCAGATAGAGGTGCGCAATATAGATCTATTGCCTTTTACAGCAACCCAACTGAAAAGGCTATTATAGAGAGCCAGATTGAGGCTTTATTAGATGCAAAAATTTTTGTTAGAATTACAACCGAAGTAATTCCTTTTGAAAACTTTTACAAGGCCGAGGCTTATCATCAAAACTATGAAAAGAGAAATCCGAATAATCCTTATGTAAAGCAGGTATCTATTCCAAGATTGAATAGATTTAAAAAGAGATTCCCAGAATTATTAAAGAAGAATTAGGTTATCGCACAACCACTTGGCTATAACGAGCAGTAATATTGACTGTTTTATCGGTTTGGGAACTTTTGTTATATCCTTTAACTAAGGTATTTTGAAAACTATTAGTTGTTTCCACTTTTAGATGTTCGGGGTACGCTATTTCGGAGTCCATTCCGTTTAAATAAACCTGATAAGCAACAGATTTTGGCAATCGAATTCTAGCATCTGTATTATCTACAAACACATCTATACTTTTGAAACTACTCGCCGTATTTTGAATATTTAGGTTTCCAAAGTTCCCATTGATTAGTGCCTTATATTTGAGTTCACCTATGGTGATATCTGCGGTTTTTGCATTCAAATTGAGTCTTCCAACTTTTTTCAACACTACATCTTTGGTATACGCCACCTCCAACATACCATGGTTCCACATATCGACCTCTACTGGGGTATAAGCCGTTTTGATTTCTGTTTCTTCCCCATCTATTTTCGATGCAAGCAACCTCGAATGATTCAAGGTTGCTTTGATATTTTTGATCACCGAAGCCATTTTTATTTCTCCATGTCGAACATCTATGTCCAATTTACTTCCTTTGGGCATACGTATGATGATTTTCCTTTTTACATTATCCTTATCCCAATGGTCCTCATCCGATAGGATCCATACATTCCTATCGTTTTTTGGTGCAATGATGAGTCGATTGCCCTTTTTCTTATTCGCTTTTTTGGCTGCTTTCTCTATCTTTTCTTCAACCACCTTGGTCTTACCTTCTATTCTTCTTTCCAATCTTGCTGCTGCGGCATCCGCCTGGCGTCCGATACGTTCTCCCATTTGCTCCATTTCCTTTTCGTACCGCTCCATGGACTGTTTCCATTCTCTCACTTGGCGCTCAAACTCTTTGTCGGAGTCTTTTTTGTATTTTTTCTTCCATCTTTTTAAATAAGCATCTCCTTCTTCCTTATAACGATCATAATCAAAATCATAACTATCAAAACGTATGGGAGGAATTGGAGGAATTCGAACTGCTCCTAAGACCTCCGGAACAATTTTTCCAACAAATGGCGCAATTTCTGCCACTACACTCAAATCTGGTATATTGATCTCAAATTCTTCCAATTCAAAATTTTTATTTAAAAATTCTGTTTTGCTGTAGTGTTGGTTGGAACGTCCTGTTCGAATATTAATTTTAGAGCTATTCCCCATGGCCTCAAAGCCCCAGGCATCAAAAATTCGTTGTGCTTTTTCGGCACTTACCTCATCTACCGTGATGGAAGCTTCTACCTCTACCTCTTTTTTGTCCCAGGTTTCGAACACGACATCTGTGTAACTGGTATTCAACGAAATTACCGTATTGGGCTTCACCAAGAAGTTCTCCCTATAGGTTTTGGTTTCTTGTGCTTGCATGGGTGCCCAAACTAAAGCAGCCATAACAACTAATAATTGGTAAACATTTTTCATGTTTTTCATAATTTAAAATATTCGACTTTTCTATTCGAATAATTGTAACATATTAGAGCTGATGTGTCAGCTGTTCGTTTTTTGAAGATGTACTTAACTGCATTAATTTATCGCTGAGCTTGCGAACCAGATCCAATTTCCATTGAGAATTTTGAATCAAAGCATTTATTAGTTTCTGATTTGGCCCATATTGATTGAGTTCATCTATCAACAAGTCATACTCCTTATCCAATTCTGCAAGTCGATCCATACTGTTTTTAACCAAGTCTCTATAGGCATCGGTAGATTCCAAACTCACCAATTCCATTTGAATCTGTTGGGTATAATAGTCTTCTATTTTTGCTAATTCTGGAGACAAATCACCCAATGATATTCTATCGTTATCCTCATGCGCTTCCACTACTTGCTGTTTTGTATCCTCTGATATTGTAGGAGTAATTTTCGGGTTGGAATCAAAAAGATATAAGATCCCCAATCCTATCAACAGGGCAATATTGGCAGCTATAGACCATTGCAGCCAGTTTCTTTTCTTTTGGACAGTTTCATTTGAGAAAGCAGTTTCGAGTTTTTTCACAAATTTCTTGTCATGTCCTTCAGGCATTTGCAACTTCTGTGGCTTTTCCTGCCGCATCAATGCTCTAAGATCTTGTTTCATGCTCGTATATTTTTAATGCTTCTATCAGTTTTTGTTTACCTCTCAATAATCGCGTTCTAGAATTCACCTCTGAAATTCCGAGTATTTCCGATATTTCGGCATGGTCGTAACCTTCTATGAGATATAACATCAAAATGTATTGATAATTTCCCTTTAGACCAGAGATGGCTTCTTTTACCTGTGTTATTGTTATCCCTACATCTATATTCCAATCCTCTTCATTTTCTACCACATATGGAATTTCTTCTTCCAAGCGTTCAAATTTTTCTTTATTTTTTCTTAAAAAGTCCAAACTTCTATTGATCACTATTTTTTTCAACCAAGCACCAAAACTCACCGTTTCTTTATACTGATCGAGTTTTAAAAAAGCGCTTATAAAAGCTTCCTGCACGATATCAGCAGCATCCTCTTCATATTTTACATAGCGCATAGCTATGGTGTACATGGCATCACAATACTTGTTGTACAGCTGCATTTGCGCCATACGGTTGTTTTGTTTACAAGCTTCTATTAGGTTGGTTTGAAACATGCCGGCTGTTTCTTGTTACAATTATTCTTCGCTTAAAAGACGTATTAAAAAACGTCCCGTTGCAGTTTTGTTTCATTTTTTGTTTTTTTTAACAGCCAAAGATGATTTTGCTCATAAAAAACAACTGAATACAATTATTTTCTAATACAATAAAACGTTTTAATCGATATGAGAGATTGGATGCCATTTTTTTTGACCTTCCTTTATCGAAATCTATTTTTATGTTCTAAATTTACCTTAAATCCATGAATATTTTGGCAAAAAACAAAGAAACACATCAAAATAGTATCGCACGTTTTCAAGCGAAACGCAAGAAACGCCCAAGTACAGAAATGCTCATACAAGGCATAAAGGACGGAAACAGAACCGCATTGAGTAGAGCCATCACTATGGTCGAAAGCAATCTCCGCAGTCACAAATCTGAGGCTCAAGAAATTATAAATCATTGTCTACCACTGGGCAAAAAAAGTGTTCGAATTGGGATTACTGGGGTGCCGGGCGTTGGAAAAAGTTCTTTTATCGAATCTTTTGGTATTATGCTTACAAAAATGGGTCACAAAATAGCCGTTCTAGCCATAGATCCTAGTAGCAGCATCAACAAAGGAAGCATATTGGGTGACAAAACCAGAATGGAAGATTTGGTAAAAGATCCAAATGCTTATATTCGACCTTCTGCATCGGGGGAAACCCTAGGCGGTGTTGCTAAAAAAACCAGAGAAAGTGTCATATTATGCGAAGCTGCAGGATATAATATTATCCTTATAGAAACAGTGGGTGTTGGCCAAAGTGAAACTGCAGTACATAGTATGGTAGATTTCTTTTTACTTCTAAAACTAAGTGGAGCTGGGGACGAATTACAGGGGATAAAAAGAGGAATCATGGAAATGGCCGACGCTATAGCTATCAACAAGGCAGATGGCGACAATATAAAAAGTGCACAAAAAGCAAAAATAGAATTTCAAAGGGCATTACATCTTTACCCTCCAAAAGAAAACGGCTGGAGTCCAAAGGTACTTACCTGTTCGGCCATCGAACAAAAAGGAATCGAATCCATTTGGAAGATGATAGACAGCTATATTCAACAAGCAAAAAAATCTTCTTGGTTTGAAAACAATAGAAAAAAACAAACTAAAAATTGGTTTCTCAACACTATCGAAGACCGTCTCAAAGATAATTTCTACAAGGATCCAACCATAAATGAAGCCTTGCAAATTCAGCTGCGTGCGGTAGAAGAAAACCAAACCTCCCCATTTACTGCTGCAGAAACCTTGCTAGCCATGCAAGCAGAAATATGGAAAAAACAGTAATAATTTCTAAAACAGTTTTTTAGGGAAACAGAAAAATATCCAACGAAAACTTCCAGACTTTTAAATTTTTGTTTTTTTTATGTACCTTTAAGGTCTAATTTTAATTATTATTTTTTAATGCAACAAGGAATTGTTAAGTTCTTCAACGAAACCAAAGGCTATGGTTTCATTGTGGAGGATGGTACCAAAGATGAACATTTCGTTCACGTTTCAGGTCTAATTGATGAGATAAAAACTAACGACGCCGTTACTTTTGAACTCAGAGAAGGTAAAAAAGGATTAAACGCAGTGAATGTAAGACTCGTCTAAGATATTTACACTTTAATTTTTTTAAGCGTAAAAACCGTTCCAATGAACGGTTTTTTTTTATTCCCTCATTTTTAGAATCTCCATTACAG
Source organism: Flavobacteriaceae bacterium (assembly GCA_025800395.1). GTDB lineage: Bacteria > Bacteroidota > Bacteroidia > Flavobacteriales > Flavobacteriaceae > JAOXRU01. The sequence goes on along the minus strand of JAOXRU010000012.1, from coordinate 12,996 downwards.
CTTTAAAATGGAAAAGAAACGCTTGATTTTGAGAAAATCACAAACCAAATAAGATAGCTAAAGTGAGTTATCTATACCTTTTGGATATTGTGTTTTCTAGACATGCAAAAATACACCCAAAAGTCAAAACGAAGTTTATATAGATCCTATACAAGGAAAAAGCAGTCTAAGAGCTTCGATCTTGTTTCATCCAGCGATACCACACCAAATTTCGAAAGCTCAAAATCATCCAGCCTAGAATCATTCCAAAACTCATTCCTGTAATGACATCCAATGGAAAGTGTACACCTAGGTAGATGCGACTATAGCCAACCAATAGACCCCATAGCAACAATAATGGCGGAAACCATTTTATTTTTTTGTGAAACAACAAACTAAAAAATGTGAGCACTCCAAAAGCATTAGCCGCATGGGCAGAAAAATAGCTAAACTTCCCTCCGCAATGCGATTTTACCAAACGTACCAAAGAAGACAACTCTTGATCGTGACAGGGTCGCAAACGTTCGAAACCGTATTTAAAAGCATTGGCCAGCTGATCTGTACAAGTAATTAGCAAGGCTACGCTAAGTACAATAATTCCCAGGCCTTTCCAACTATAGTATTTATAGCTAAAAAACAGCATTAGCACATAAATTGGGATAGCGCTCCATTTATCGGTCATAAAAAGCCAAAAAGCATCCCAAGTTGGAGTTCCCATATTGTTGAGCCACAAAAAAAGCTCTTGGTCGTAAGCAATGAGTTTGTCTAACATTATTCTTGGTATCTAGATACTTCCCTATCGTAAAAATTGCTTGCCTGCTCAATCATGTTTTGGGTTTCTACCAATAATTCCTTTTCATCTTCTTTGTCAAAATCTTCTAACCACTCTATTTGGTCATTCTCCAGATTGATAATAAATCTTGGAAAACGTGTGTGGATCACAAAAATAGCTTGTGGAAAATCGGTATTATCTCCTAATATAAATTCAGGTAAGTCCATTGGTTTGTTGTACGATTAATTTTTTACTAAGATAACGGAAACGCAGGAATAACAAAATAGATGAAGTCGTTAGTCCAGCTAAAAGGCCTATCCATATTCCCTGACTTTCCCATTTGGTATATAATCCGAGATAGAAAGAGATAGGAAAACCTACTATCCAATAGGCAATAAAGGTAATATAGGTAGGTATTTTTACATCTTGCAAACCTCGCAATGCACCTAAAACCACTACTTGTATCCCGTCTGATATTTGGAAGAAAGCGGCAATCATTAATAATTTGGCTGCAAGTGCAATTACTTCTAAATTATCCACTTGATGCAATAGATCGTTTTCATCTAAATAAATGGTAGGGAACCAATTTCGCAACAATAAAAATGCAGCAGCGAAAACAATTTCTATCAGCAAGGTTAGAAAAAACACAGAATACGCTATTCTTCTTAGCGAGATATAGTCGTGTAATCCTTTTTGATTTCCAACCCGCACGGTGGCGGCAACCCCAAGCCCCATTCCTACCATAAAGGTCATACTGGAAAGGTTGAGCGCGATTTGGTTGGCCGCCTGAGGATTTTTACCAAGCACCCCACTAAGCCAAATAGCGGCAGTGAAAATGGCAACTTCAAAAAACATTTGTAGTGCAGAAGGGAAACCTAAACTCACAATTTTTTTAATAAAGCTATTGGTAATGGTTTTAAAATTAAAATTGGTTACAAAATAAGTGAATTTCTCTTTCTTCTTTAGCATATACCAAATAAACCAAACCATAATGATTCTAGCAATAAGGGTTCCTAAAGCAGCACCGATTACGCCTAGTTTTGGAAAACCAAAATTACCGAATATCAACAAATAATTCAGGCTAATATTAATCACATTGGCACCCAAAGTAGCATACATGGCATATTTGGTATGCGACAAGCCATCTGAGAATTGTTTAAAGGCCTGAAACAGCACCATAGGTATCAATGAAAATGCAATAATATCTAAATACGGCATGGCTAAAGTAACTACCTCATGGGGTTGCTTCATAGCACGCATTAGTGGTTTAGAAGCTAGCATTAATAAAAACAATGCAATTCCCAAACCCAAACACAAAACCAAGCCATGCTTTAATACACTCTTGGCGCGTTCTTTGTTTTTTGCACCATCTGCTTCGGCCACCAAAGGAGTAATAGCAGTAGAGAATCCTATACCCAAAGACATTCCAATAAATACAAAGCTGTTTCCTAGAGAGACTGCTGCCAGTTCGGCCGTACCCAATTGTCCTACCATCACATTATCGGCAAAGGCGACAAAAGTATGTCCCAACATGCCCAAAATAACTGGCCAAGCCAATTTTAGGTTGGTTTTAAATTCCTTGGTATAATCGCTTAGATGCATTCTAAAAAATAATGCACAAATATAGTTGGAATAAATAAGAACCTAGGGAGGAAATTTGAAATTCCATGAGAATTAATACAAAGAAAATACTACAGTGTTTTTGCCTCTTGCCAATACACTTCCATTTCTTCCAGTGTCATTTCCTTTAGGTTTTTACCAAGCCTTTCGGATTGCGCTTCCAAATACTGAAATCTCTTAATGAACTTTTTATTGGTTCTTTCCAAGGCATTTTCTGGATTAACATTCAAGAATCGGGCGTAATTTATCATCGAAAATAGCACATCTCCAAACTCCGCTTCCACCTGATCTTGATTGCTATCTTCTACCTCATCTTGCAATTCTTGTAATTCTTCTTGCAATTTTTCCCAAACCTGATCTGGCTGTTCCCAATCAAAACCTACAGCTGCCACTTTATCCTGAATACGATTTGATTTTACCATAGCTGGCAAACTTTTGGGCACACCTTCTAGTACACTTTTTTTTCCTTCTTTTAATTTTAAGGCTTCCCAATTTTGCTTCACTTCTTCTTCATTTGCCACCTTTACATCGCCGTATATATGCGGGTGCCTATGAATTAATTTTTCACAGATACCATTGGCTACATCGGCTATATCAAAGTCTTTGGTTTCGCTACCAATTTTAGCATAAAACACGATATGCAGGAGTAAATCGCCAAGTTCTTTGCGAATCTCATCCATATCTTTATCCAAAATAGCGTCTCCCAATTCATAGGTTTCTTCAATAGTAAGATGGCGTAGACTGTCTATGGTTTGTTTTTTATCCCAAGGGCATTGTGCACGCAAGTCATCCATTATATTGAGCAAACGATCAAATGCCTTTAGTTGTACTTCTCTTGTATTCATATTCTAATTTTGGGTAAAAATACAAAAAGGAATCCCACCAAAACAGATTCCAATAAGCTCCAACAGCAAAAACAACTCATCTATACTTTTCCGTTACTCAACTACACTTTTCTCTTATTCAAAGTAAAAAAATACGTTATAGATCATTTAAAATGTATTTTTCCATAAACTCAAAAATAACTACTAAGCATTTTAAATTTATGAGCAGTTTATTAGCTACTAATGCGTTAGAACTGGGCAAAAATGGTGTAATTTTAGATTCATACTGGAAATACTTTCAAAAAAAGCAGACTTGGTTTTTTAGCATAAATCCAACTCTTGTTGGCGCTACAAATCGTCCAAAATTTTTTGAAAAGAGAGAACATTGGAAACTTTTAAATATGTACCAACGCACCATTTTATTGGATCTAGCGAGCCTATCTTCTAATTTAGCCAAAAAAGAAAATCTAGAAGATACATTTTTTGAAGATCTTTATTTTGTGTATGTCAATCTATGGCCATACAATTTGTACGCCATATTTTGGGACGTACCCAACAGCCCTGGTTCCTATTTATCTGCTGCTTTTATAGGAGATACTATTTACAAACAAAATGGAAAAAATTTCACAAATACCAAAGGGCATTATATCGAAGCAAAAGAGATCCTCTCCGAGCATGGGCCTTTATCCTCCTTAAAAGAAATCGATTTGGTTGAAATAGGTGATATTGTATGTTTCAATAAAGAGCATATGGAAGTGATAACCAAAATAACCAAACACGCTAGCTCCCCTCACCGATTTTGCTCGGTGGGTGCAGGTAGGGGTTTTTCACCTTACAGCAATGCAGCAGATGGTGAAGCCCGATGCGACTCCTACATACAAAGCCGAGAGCTTGCTCATGATGGAAACCAATATTTTCGTTTTAAATAAGCCAATGTTTTTTCCCTTATAGTTATTTCAATGATAATTTTGTTTCTTTACTAGAAATGTTATTTTTGAATAATGACAAGAGAAACATTACAACAAGCCTATAACGAAATTAAAGACCAAGTTCATCGCACTCCGGTACTGCAATCTCGTTTGCTAAATGATAAAGCAAAAGCGGCATTGTTTTTCAAATGTGAGAATTTTCAAAAAATGGGAGCTTTCAAAATGAGAGGAGCCCTACACGCCATCCAAAAATTGAACAAAGAGCAAAAACAAAAAGGAGTGCTTACCCATTCTTCTGGAAATTTTGCTCAGGCTCTCAGTTTAGCAGCTAAAAACTTAGGTGTCCGAGCCCATATTGTAATGCCCGACAATGCACCTCAGGTAAAAAAAGAAGCAGTAAGTTCCTATGACGGAAACATTTATTTCTCCCAAAGCTCAGCTAATGCTAGAGAACAAAAATCCGAAGAGCTCTTACGGCAATTTGGCTATAGTTTTATTCATCCATCCAACGATATCCATGTAATTTTGGGCAATGCAACAGCTGCTATAGAATTACTGGAAGAAATTCCGGATTTAGATATACTTATCACACCTGTTGGCGGAGGAGGTCTTATAGCAGGAACTGCTTTGGCGGGTCATTTTTTTGGTAAAACCTCCATAAAAATTATGGGTGCTGAGCCCAAAAATGTAGACGATGCCTATCGTTCTCTTCAACTAGGTAGTATACAAAAAAACAACAACACTGCAACTATAGCAGACGGGCTTCGAACCCACTTGGGAGATGTAAATTTCCCAATAATTCAAGAGTATGTTTCTCTTATTTTACGAGTAGAAGAAAAAGATATATTATCTGCCATGCAACTGGTTTGGGAACGAATGAAAATCGTAATAGAACCTTCTAGCGCAGTAGCAGTTGCTGCCGTATTGCAACACCAAGAACATTTTAAAAACAAAAAAGTAGGAATTATTATCTCAGGCGGTAATGTGGATCTAAGCGCTTTACCCTTTTAATTTAATATTTATGAAAGCAATATTTGTCACCATCATGATGCTTATAGCAATACAACTATACAGCCAACAAAATCATTTTTTTTATAAAGAAGTGCAAAAACTAAACCAACAATACCAACATCTCAATAAGCATGAAAATCCGATATTGTTTACAGGTAGTTCGAGTATAAGAATGTGGAAAGATCTACAAAGCAGATATCCCAACAATCCTATCATCAACACAGGCTTTGGAGGATCTACCATGTATGATTTGGAAGTGTTTTTGAAAGATCTCGTTTTGCAATATCGCCCAAAATTGATCTTCATCTACGAAGGCGACAATGATATCAGCGGTAAAATAAAAATCAAAACCATCAAAAAAACGACCAAAAGAGTTTTGCGCAAAATACAATTGGCCTTACCCAATAGCAAAGTGGTGCTCATCTCGGCCAAACCCAGCATAAGCCGGTGGCATCTTCGTAGAAAATACAAAAGACTCAATCGTTTTTTCAAACGATACAGCAAAAAACAACAGCAGTTACAATATGCCAATATTTGGGATGTAATGCTGCACAAAAGAAAATTAAAAAAAGACATTTTTCTCTCTGATGGATTGCATCTAAACAAGAAGGGATATGACCTATGGGACACTGTGATTCGAACTTTTCTATAGTATCTAACAGATTCTACAATACTGCTAGGCCATCTTTAATTACACAGTATCATCCGTTTTTTTTGAAACACTAAGTGACAAAGCCTTATTATAGAGGTTATGTCTTCTATTTTTAGGCAAAAATAAACCCCCGATAAAAAAACTTGATTTACTTAACCCCATGTAAATCAATTTTATAAAAAAACAATATAGATTACAATTAACACCTATCTTTACTCTCTATAACATCAGTTATTTAACTAACGCGAGTTCCATATACCTTAAACACAGAGTGATTTTTGATTTTATTGGTCTAGGCGTGGCTTCGAATGGCAATTCTTAGTTAGCAAAGTCGCAACGCCGTATAAGGAAAGACAAAACCATCTTTAAAAATCCTTGGGTATAGTGAGTAATTTAAGTGTTAATTAATAGGAAAAGGCTGCGAGATTTTTTTTTGGTTTTTTTTGAAGTTATTTTTCGAAAGCCATCTTTTTGTAGGCTCTAAAATCTGCCCATTTTTTATAGGCCTCTTTAAAGCTCGGTTTACTGCTACCTTGCTGCATATTTTTTTTTGCTATGACAGCGGTTATCCGCCAATATTTTAGTATCGTAGCCCACGCCTTTAATAAAGAATAATCCGGATCGTATATATGGGTAGGCTCTCCCCCAACACCATTAATTTCTAGAATCTTAAAATCAATCCCTTTTTCTAAAGAATCTAAAGAACGAGTGCGTATATCAAAACGACCAAAATAAAAACCATCCATTTGAGCGGTCAAATGGTCAAATCGCAATCTTAGAGCTTCAGAGATCAAATGATTCCCATTTATAAATTTTGTTCCCCTATTGTGGTTACCAATACTTTCGAGTTCCAACACCTGATCTTTTACCAACACATGATTCCAATGATCGGGAAAGCGTTTTTGTATGGATTCCGTTTGTAAAATCGCCCGAGGATTGCGGCTAACCAATTCTTTTAAGGTATGCATTCCATTTCCTTTCACACTCAAAAACTCTTTGAGGGTTAGGCTGGAAACCACCCCTTCTTTCTGTCCGGGATAGCGATAATAAAACACACCCAATTCTTCGGAATAAGGGACATATTCCTGTAATAAATGCGGTACTTTGAGTTTTTGTATGGCAATAACCAAAGCGGATTTATTTTCTATTTTTTGCACCAAAAGTCCACGAAAACCTATATCTGGTTTCAAAATCACGGGATAGGTGATTTGCTCTTGCTCTAGATAATTTATTGCAGCTAGGGGATTCTCTTTAGGTGCAATATATTTGGTTTTGGGTAAAAAGTGAGTAGGAACCATTTTGAGTGTTTCAAATTTGCTATCGCTCAATATAAAACCATCTATACCTGGGTTTGTTCGTAAAAAGAAAAACAAATTACCTGCTTTTATACTTAACCAAAGATGCTGAATATACACAGGAATATACAATACCCAAGAAGGCCAATACTCCCAACTTGCACTTTTAATATACCAAGACGATTGCTGTATACTCACTTAGCTTTTCTTTGCAGCTTTAAACATTACGAAAATACTACATAAAAGTGTAATTACCGCTAAAGCGAACATGCTTCCGTCATTGTTTTGTACTGCTATACCCAAAACCACTACATAAGAAGCAATTAACCCTCCTATTCTTTCTACCCTAAATAAAAAGGTATTTTAACAAAATAAGCGCAACCACAAAGGCCGCTATGCCTTTAGCATAGGTCTGGTAGACAGTTTTCATCATACTAGGTTTAGGAAGTGCCCAATTTACACTTTGGCATGGGTTTATTTAGCGAGTCACATACTGCAGTGAGATCTGCTTGTTTTTGCGCACTAACTGTGTGATACTTACCGTGCGAACCACAGTTTTTTCTAAAATAAATGGCGTTTCTGTTAGCCCACCGTGTATAGAAAACACATTATCGATGCTTTGCCCTTGTTCTAATTGTTGCAAAAAATAGTTTTTCTTTATTTTGTGTTCTTCTCTGGTATACAAAGTAGCAGATGACCATAAATGAGGAACATGCATAGATAATACCCTTATATATTTTTTGACACCATCCCAAACCAATTCTTGTAAATGGGTATCTACCAAAATAAGGGTAAAAGGTTCTATACCCTCCAAATCTAGTTCTTGTATGTAGGCACTAAAGTCCGGTGCATCAAAAGCCTCTATAACCACCTTGCCTCTACTTTTGCGGTATGGCAAAACACGCATATGTTTCTCAAAGCCGCCATTTAGCAAGCAGACTATTCTATTGTATTTGTCTGTAGCAATCCAAGAGCCGCCAGCACTAGCATCTACTGGCGCCCAAATTGAGGTTTGCCTTGCAGTCATTAATTGCTTTGGTGCTAAGGTTTTTCTAAGCGGACTTTCATCTCTATTGGAAGTAAATACATATCCTCCATTTTCTAAAGGAACAAAACTTACTGTGCACATATCTTCTGATTTCTGATGGTAGAGGAAGCTACCCCAAATCCAGATTCTGTTTTTACTTTACAGTCTAAATGCTGCAAGCCAATTTTAATTAATGCCATATGGTGCACACCATGTTCTATATTGTACAACAACTCTCTATGTAGGCTAGTTGGAGTTTTTACAGGTCTTGGTTCCTGCACAGAGCCATAGTCTGCGTGCAGTTCTAGGGGTTTATTGGCTGGTTTATTGGCTACAAAGGCTGTTAGGTTGATTATACATTCTTTAATGATTTCTGGCTTGGTTTCTAACTCCATTTTACGGGCTCTTTTATCATAATCTACCATTCCTGTTTCAAAACCTTCGGTGAGACATATGTAAAATTCTAGTATATGGCGAACGTGCATACCCACGCTAGAACCACTTAACACCGGTAGCGGCTTGCATAAATCCGCTGGAGGTATTTGGTCTATTACTGTATGTAAACTTCTTAACTGTTGGGTTGTAGTTTCAAATATCATAAGTCTTCTTTGTGCCATAGTGTTATCTATAGACGCTTGCTTCTAGAAAGTCCACAATTTACGAAAAAAAAAGCTCTTGGGAACAATAAAAAGTTGGTTGTGTTATATGAAATCAGTTAAAATATGCTATATAATAAAGCTTGTTCAAAAGTGCGTGAAGGATAGTAGTGATAGCTTTTGCGATAGCCAAATTAGGGATGCTTGCTGGCGGAGGCGACCGGCAGGAAGCCCACGTACAGCTAGCGTACTTTTTGGCTAGGGCAAAACTACAAGCGAATAGCCTGGTGCTAGATTAGTGGTGCAAAGCCTTGCGCCGCTAATCTAGTACACGCCATAATAGTGTATATTTTTTTTAGGCTTCCTCTTCTTGGGTAGTATCTTGGACCTCTGGTGCCTCTTGGCCTTCAGTAGTTTCTTCTTCTGCTACAAAATTGGTTAGTCCGTAGTCTATAAGCAAGTTATACCACTGTACTATTTTCTTGATGTCTGAGGCATACACCCTGTCCTCATCGTAATCTGGTAATACTTCAAAGAAAAATTCTTCCAATTCTATCTTTGGCGCCTTATGGCTAATAGCCGTTTTTTGGCCGTTTTCTTTCTCTTTTATTTTCTGAAACACTTCGCGTAGTGGCAATTCTTGGGTGAGGGTATACACCGCTATCTCGGATAATAAACTTACCTGATGGCGAATGCTTACACTTATCTTTTTTCCGTCTTTTAAGGACTGTGCTACAAAACCACCTCTGGTTTGGGCTTTTAGCTCGTACAGTCCAGGTTTTCCTCCTATTGCTAATATCTTGTCAATGTCCATAGCTGTATTTTTCTGCTGGCAAATATATTCTTTTCGTTTAAAAAACCTATCGTTTTTTCTTTAGATTCGGAAAGCGCATTTTATAATCTACATTTATTTTTCCATCTGATATTTTCTTTAATCTACCTTTTATTAGCCGTTTTTTCAAGGGTGACAAATAATCGGTAAATAACACCCCTTCTATATGGTCGTATTCGTGCTGAATTACGCGTGCTATAAGTCCGTCATAGGTTTCTGTGTATTCCTCAAAGTTTTCATCTTGGTAGCGAATGGTAATTTGCGGATGGCGTTTTACATCCTCGCGCACATCTGGTATACTCAGGCAACCTTCGTTAAAGGCCCATTCCTGCCCTTCTTCTGCTATTATTTCGGCATTGATAAACACCTTTTTAAAGCCTTTTAGCTGTTCTTGTTCTTCTGGGCTCAAATCTGGATCGTCTGCAAAAGGCGTGGTATCCACCAAAAATATTCTAATAGCTTTTCCTATTTGTGGTGCTGCTAGGCCCACCCCATAGGCGTTGTACATGGTCTCCCACATATTGGCAAGTAAGGCTTCCAAATTTGGATATTGCGCATCTATATCTTCCCCTTCTTTTCTTAGTACCGGATCTCCGTATGCTATTATTGGTAATATCATTTGTTGCTATTTTGCGTCTAAATATGTTTGCAATATAATGGTAGCACTTATTTGGTCTACCATTCCTTTTTCTTGTCGTTTTTTCTTTTTCATGCCGCTAGCTACCATAGCTGCACTAGCCATTTTACTAGTAAAACGTTCGTCTATACGAGTGATCGAAATTGTTGGAAATTGTTTGGCAAATTTCTTTAAAAAGGCTTGAATATGCGTTTCACTTTCCGAAAAACTGTTGTCCATCTGCTTGGGTAAGCCCACTACCACAAGTTCGATTTGCTCTTGACTAAACAATTGCTGTAAATACGACAACAAATCCGAAGTTTCCACCGTGGTCAATCCTGAGGCAATGATTTGCATGGCATCAGTAATGGCAATTCCCGTGCGCTTCAATCCAAAATCCAAGGCAATGATCTTCTGCATTCCTACTCGTTTTTTGGCAAAAATACCGAAAAGAAAGGAGAAAGCAATTTGGAATAGGCAAAATAATCCGCTTTGCCCAAAAGACTCCATTCGAGGACAACATCTGAACGTCTTCATAATAAGCCAACAATTGAAACTAAATAAAATAGAAATCGATACAAATAATAGACACAAACCATAGGTACCAAATACATAAGCATCAAAATGAATGAATTTTGTGATATTTGAGTAAGCACGACCATATATTGCTCTGTATACCAACGATATAATATATATTGGACGAACAAAAAACTTGTGTATCTAAAACTTTTGTAGTTTTTTTACAGTTATAAATAATGCTTCAAGAAACCGAAGAGAAGCACCCTAATGACAACAAATCATATGAATACCGTGCAAACAACGATCGAGCAAGCCTGGGAGAACAGAGAACTACTGAAGGAAGCTAAGATTCAAGATGCGATACGCTCTGTAGTAACAGCCTTAGATAAAGGAGAACTACGTGTAGCCGAACCAACAGAAAACGGCTGGCAAGTAAACGAATGGGTAAAGAAAGCCGTGGTTTTGTATTTCCCTATACAGAAAATGGAAACCTTGGAGGCAGGTATTTTTGAATATCACGATAAAATTCCGCTGAAGCGAGGATATGAGGCAGCAGGTATACGTGTAGTGCCCAATGCCGTAGCGCGTCATGGTGCGTATATCTCTGCTGGTACGATTCTAATGCCTTCTTACGTAAACATAGGTGCTTATGTAGATGAAGGCACTATGGTAGACACCTGGGCAACGGTAGGTAGCTGTGCGCAGATTGGCAAGCATGTTCACCTTAGTGGTGGTGTGGGTATAGGTGGAGTTTTAGAGCCCCTACAAGCCGCACCGGTGATTATAGAAGATAATGCTTTTATAGGATCGCGCTGTATAGTGGTAGAGGGCGTGCGTGTAGAGCGCGAAGCGGTATTGGGTGCCAATGTGGTACTTACGGCCAGTACCAAGATTATAGATGTTACAGGTGCAGAACCAGTGGAATACAAAGGTAGGGTTCCTGCCCGTTCGGTAGTGATACCAGGTAGTTACACCAAGGAGTTTGCAGCTGGAAACTACAATGTTCCTTGTGCACTTATTATCGGACAACGAAAAGAAAGCACCAATAAAAAGACTTCCCTAAATGATGCCCTAAGAGAATATGATGTGGCGGTGTGATGTAGTCGTGTGCCAGGAGAGGTGAGCGAATTGCCCTTCTCTCTGCACAAACATCAATTACTAAAACTAAAGATTTTTAAGAAACAATTGCCATTTTTGGAGATCATAATTTTGGGCTCTCAACTATTTTTTATGAGTAAAAACTCCTACTTCTATACCATGATATCTTATCTAAAAAAAATCGTTCTGCTAGTTGGGGTTTTATACCATTTCTATTTTGAAATGCCCTTAAAAGAAATAGATGCTGTTTTTCTTTATAGCTAAATGAATATAAAATACCAGCACACGAAAGGATTCGTGGGGGAACCCCACCACACGAAAGGATTCGTGCGGGAACCAGATTTTAAAAGTAAAAAGACAAAGTTCGAGACCTTTATAGTCTTTTTGCCATGGCTACAAACTCAAAACCTTCTTGCCCAATACTATAGTTATGTTTGCCTATGGCTTTAAAACCATTTTGTTTATAAAAACCAATGGCACGGGTATTGGAATGCAGTACCGATAACCAAATATGGGCAAACCCTAATTGCTTGGCTTGCTGCACAAGAGCGAATTGCAACTTCCAGCCAATTTTACGAGAGAGGAAATCTTGTAGCACATATATCTTTTGCAACTGACAAACTTTGTCTTCGGCAAGAAATTCGGAAGGCATATCTAATTTAAGTTTGGCATACCCTACTGGCAAAGCATCTACAGTGGCTAGCCAAAAAAGGTTTTCTTCCTTGGTAATTCCCTTTGCAATTTTATTTACCGAGAAAGTACGCTCACAATAATCGCGCAAGTCTTGCTTATTTCGAAACAAGTGTCCGAAAGTTTCGTTAAAAGTTATTCTCCCTAATAGGGCAATAGCCCTAGCATCTTTTTTGGTAGCGCGTTGTATCTGAATCATATCCCTATTTAAGCTATCTAATATAAGAAAAAGCCATGAAAACTACAATATGCGATTTGTTTAACTCTTAAATTTAGATTGCTTTTTAAATTTGTATTTTTACTACAAACTCTTTTAGATATGATACTAGCAGCAGTCATTCTAATTTTTATTGGTGCTTTAATACACTTTGGAAAAATGTACAACCTCATCGCAGGCTATAACACTATGTCTAAAGAAGAAAAAGCCAACTATGATATAGAAGTATAATTCCCCCCATCGTTAGGACAATAAAACTCTTTTATTAGTTAAGCAATCGCCTAGAGTTTTCCATATTTCAATATAGGAAAAAGTATCT
>JAOXRU010000001.1 GCA_025800395.1 Flavobacteriaceae bacterium | reverse complement strand
TGCTTTTTACTAATTCCTTCGTTGGAGTTGCTTATTTTTGTAAGCAGTTTAAACAGATACTTCATGAAAAAAATCCAAATGGTCGATTTAGGTGGCCAATACCAAGGAATAAAAGATCAGGTGAACCAGAAGTTTACCGAAGTACTAGATTCGTGTGCTTTTGTTAATGGGCCAGAAGTTCATGCTTTTCAAGCAGAATTAGAATCTTATTTAGGAGTAAAACATGTAATACCATGTGCCAATGGTACCGATGCTTTACAAATTGCCATGATGGGGTTAGGTCTCCAGCCAGGAGATGAGGTTATTACCGCAGATTTTACTTTTGCTGCTACCGTAGAAGTAATTGCATTATTGGGGCTTACACCAGTATTGGTAGATGTGGAACCAGATACTTTTAATATCGATCCAAAAGCTATCGAAGCTGCTATAACACCCAAAACCAAGGCCATTGTGCCAGTTCATCTTTTTGGGCAATGTGCCAATATGGATGCCATTATGAATATAGCTAATATGCATAAGTTGTTTGTAATAGAAGATAATGCACAAGGCATTGGTGCAACCTACACCTTTGCAGACGGAACCCAGAAGAAAACAGGTGGAATAGGTCAAGTAGGGGCAACTTCATTTTTTCCTTCCAAGAATCTAGGTTGTTATGGAGATGGAGGTGCTATTTTCACCAACGACGACGATTTGGCACACACCATAAGA
>JAOXRU010000660.1 GCA_025800395.1 Flavobacteriaceae bacterium | reverse complement strand
CAATCTCACACTGCCTGCATATCACCGGGGGCAAGTGAAACAGCAGCTTTTGCACCGCCTGGACCTGTAGCAAAAAAACTGCAATGTATGTAGGCCCCGGGATGATCCTGGGGGAAAATGATCTATATATTTACCGTTATATTTTATAAAGGATATTGATAAAAAGGAAAAAACTATGATCATGCGCTCAAATTACTATGCTCTATATCTTTTAGGGTTATTGACAGGTATGGTTTGGGCAAAATTTACGTGGGGAAGTTACTGGAGCAACGACCCTAAACAAATGGGAGCTGCCGTAGGTTTGCTTATTTATTTTGGTTATTTATTACTACGAAATACCCTTGAAGATGAGCAACAAAGAGGTCGAATTAGTGCGGTGTATAGCATTTTTGCGTTTGTGATTTATATTGTTTTTATCTTTATTTTACCTCGTCTGACAGACTCCTTGCACCCAGGGAATGGTGGAAACCCAGGGTTTAATGCTTATGATTTAGATTCCAAATTGCGCCTTGTGTTTTATCCTGCGGTTTTGGCTTGGACATTATTGGCAGTTTGGATAACTTC
>JAOXRU010000656.1 GCA_025800395.1 Flavobacteriaceae bacterium | reverse complement strand
GGTAGTATAAATGTTTACACTTATAGGGTCTAATTCATTTGGAAATTCTTTAGTGTGGTAGGGCTCTATATTCAAAGTTCCTTCTAAACAATATGCCCTAATCTTCACCTTTTGAATACCCGATTTAAGTATGTATGGATTAAGTTCCATGTAACCATCTAAAAAAGTAGTTTCTAATTTAACATCGTTCACAAATAATTCCATAGATACGGAACCAGGTAAATGATAATCTAAATAATATATCGTTTTTTTCATGCTATCGTTTATTATCCTTGCTGTTGGTTTTCTGTTTTTTTGTGCGAATGGCTTGGTTTTTTTACAGCCAATGCTTAAGATGATGATACTGAATAGTACTAGCTTTCTCATTTATTCTCCTTTATTTTTTAATATGTTTATTTTTTTACTAAGCTCAGGAACCACTGGAAATTGTTTTTCTGTCCATTCGTCCTTTATAAAAACCATAGCAGAAACATTTACCCCAGAGAAGTACATATCTGCTGTAAAGAAATCGGCAGCATGTTTATCTGCTCCCAGGGTTAGGTGAATCTCACTATCTGCTTTCATTTCTACACCAAAGCCTCCTTCTTCTTTTCGTTTTTCTATTTTTTGTCTTACTTCATTTTTTTTATAGCTTTTCCCGTCTTTCACCTTACTTCTCAGTTTTATACCAAACACCATTTTTATTCTTCCTTTCAACCTTCCTTGTATGGCCATATTGGCATCTATAATGCGGTTGTTGCTTACATCCCAGCTAATGGTGGCTGGGGTGGTTTTTCCATCTGTAGAATCGGCACCTACCAGCAGTATGAAAGACTTAAATATTAAATCTATTGTATAGTCTAGCCAATACTTTGTATAAGCCGTATAATTTCCAATTCTTCACTACCTACTGGCATCATCAGATAGATACGGTTGTAGTAAAAAGAAA
>JAOXRU010000650.1 GCA_025800395.1 Flavobacteriaceae bacterium | reverse complement strand
CACTCATAATACAAGTCTCTCCTGGAGCAATATAATACAATAACAACTCGTTGCCTTGTTCCACTTCTTTATAAACCTTAATTAACCCTTGTAGAACTAACGGAATAAACTGAATATAATCTCCTTCTTTGAGTAGTACGGTACCTTTAGTTATATTGGTTTTTTGCACTACAGCAAGTAAGGCATCCAGTAGCCTTGGAGACTGGTTTATGTTTGGAAAAAAGGACTTTATTTGTTCGATTAAAGTCATTATAAAAGGATTTACTTCCTCTAAAGTAACTTAAAATCTTTTATTTTGGAAATGTGATATTCCAAATACCTCGCAATTGGTTTACATCGTAACCTAAAGCTTTATCTGCAGGGTAAAGCGCTTTTAAATTTTTTAGCACTACTGGCTTTACGTTTTTACTTGGCACACCATGGCATTGCAAACACATACTATTGGTAGTAATCGGATAGTAAAATTGGTACTCGGTTCCTTTATCCTGTACTACTGCTTCTAACTTTTTGCCTTCGGCTAAATTAGATTTATACGCAGCAATAATTTCCAAAGCTGTGGAATCGGCTTTATTCTTTGGGTTTCGAGCTTTGTCGCTCACTCTTGTTATTGTTGCTCCAAATTTGGTAGCCATACTATCGGTAAGATGTAAAGCCTTGAGATTGCAAAATTTTAATGCAGCGTCTGTACCTTTTTTTTGAATGGTTCCCATTAAATTTTTCCCTAGAACCTTTTTGGTTCCTAAAGCAATGGCTATACCTTTTTCTTCTGGAGTTTTGGGTGCTTCTTGTTTCTTAGCTTCGGTATCGGATCGAAACCAATATTTGGCAATTTTGGCTACATCGTCATTGGTGTATGCACCTTTGGGCATGAGTTTATACTTCTCTACCGCTTTTGGCATTTTAGATATGGAAGGATCTAGTTTTTCTACCCAAGTCTGGACTGCTTTTACAAAATCTGTTTCGGTAGTATTAGAACTACGATATGCCTTTTTTATTTCTGCAATAGTAGGACCTACCCTTTGGTCTGCAGCAGTCTCGGAATTGTGACATAAAGCGCATTGTTGGGTGGACAATTTCTCGCCTTCCGCTATAACGGCTAAATCTCCTTTGGACTCTTTTTTTGAATAGGTTTGGTTCTTTTGTTTACACCCAAAGAAAACCATAACCAACAACAATGCAAATGCTATTTTCTTTTTCATATCCCCGTATGATCCACTAAAAATGGAACAATTTACAATTTACCAACTGCACAGCTAATATAACTACGTGCTTTAGAAAGAGTTGTGTTTTCTTGTCCGTTAGGCGGATATCCAATTGCTTTTAGTTTTTCATTAACTACTTCCACATCTTTATCCTCTATGTATGAAAAACTAACCGAAGAATTAAATACATCTACTTCTACTTCTGTAATATTGTCTAAATTAGACAATTTGGCTGTAATGGTATTTCCACAACCGTTGCACTTAAGGTTTTGTACTACTATGCTTGCTCTCATAACTATTATTTTTGTTTTTTTTTAAATGCTATGTTTTTGAATCTACAAAATACGCAATTATCTCCAATTCATATAACCTCCTTGTAGATCATAAATTTCTTCAAACCCAAGTTTTGCCAGTTTTCTAGAGGCCTGTCTACTGCGATTTCCGCTCTTACAATACAAATAAACTGGTTTTGTATTGTCTAATTTACTACATTCTTCTGCGAAATTAGATGAAAAATAGTTGATGTTTTTGGCTTTTTTAATGTGTCCCATTCGGAATTCTCCTGGTGTACGAACATCTATTAATTGCACCTTAGCTTTTGCAATTCTTTGCTTGTAATCTTGGGGAGACAATACCTCTGCATTGGCAATATTACCAGATCCAAACAAAAAACTAAATATTGACATGATTCTTTTATTAAAATTAGTTAGTACAAAAATATAGGCTTTTGGCACCTTATGCTGTAACAAAAGTTACAAATTCAAACGCTTATAATACCATTTCTGTTTTAAAATGCCCTTAAAAGAAAAAGAAGTTTTTCTTTACACAAAACATAAATGGTATAAGTGCTACCCAAGAAGCCCAAATTTAAAATTTTACACTACAGCGTGGTAGGACAAACATAATCGGTAAGTGGAATACCTGCCGCTTTAATGTCTTTCATTCCTCCAGACACATCTATAAAATTATGTATCCCACGACTTTTTAGAATAGAGGCAGCAATTACCGAACGATATCCGCCTGCACAGTGCATAAAAAATGTTTGATCTTGCGGGAAATCTTGTAATTTCTCATTAATATAATCCAAAGGAATATGAATAGCTTTTTCGATATGTTCTGCTGCGAACTCTCCATCTTTGCGCACATCTACTACAGCAGCTTGCCCTTTGGCCAAACCAGCTTTGAAATGCTGGGCATCTATAGAAGTGATGGTATCGTAGTCTTTAGCTGCCGATTTCCATGCCTCAAAGCTACCTTCTAAATATCCTATAGTTTGGTCAAAACCAACTCTCGATAATCTGGTAATGG
>JAOXRU010000622.1 GCA_025800395.1 Flavobacteriaceae bacterium | reverse complement strand
TTGGCCGAGTTCTTGGGCTTGGTGCCTACACGAATTTCGTGTAATAAATTTTTGGGTACTTTTGGGCTACAGGTATTTACTTCAAATTCCGCACAACTTTCTGCCGCTTGGGAATCAATGCTTCTATGGCTGATTTGAATTTGAAAGAATGGTTTGCAATCGTGTGATTTCCCTATGGCCGAAAATCGTGCGGAATTTGAACTAAACACCTGTACCGAATAATTTGTTACAGCATGGACACGAAGTTCGTGTAGACACGCCGCTTTTGTTGCGAGTTTTCCGGTTTTTACGTTATCCGTCACCAAGCCTTAGCACTCGGCCAACCTTGAGGGCGTCACCTTTTTTTTCGTACATTACATATACAGCTGTAGTTCGAACCTAACTCAAGGACACCAGTTAGGATTGTTTTGATTAGCCTGTGTGTACTGTGTAAACATCTATGTATATTTTAAATACGCCTCCATTTGATCATGTTTGTAGTAAGAAATCTGTTACCAATATAATCTAATCGGAAATAAAAACAAGGCTTGTCTACATATCCTCGTAATCTTCTTTATTTTCGCGCAATTATGCTATCGTGTTATTGAAGT
>JAOXRU010000605.1 GCA_025800395.1 Flavobacteriaceae bacterium | reverse complement strand
GATATCGACTATGCACGCCCTTTGTTCTACAATATACCAGACAAAAACAACATCATGCGCTCGTACCGTATATTGTACAATGCCGATTTTATGGAAGTGCTCCCAACCGAGCGAGCAAAAGATCTTAGCCAGGAAGACATCTACCTATTGTTAGATAATTTTGAAAACATAGATCTCTGGAAAGAAAAATTCCCACCAAATAGCTATATCGCTTCAGGAATTATCATTTCTAACATGTTCGATCTCACAGCAGACCAATCTATATCTTCTCTCAAAAGCAATTTGCTCATACAAGACAGAATGGCTCAAACTACAGAGGATAATATGATGGATGAATTTGAACAAATATTCCGGTCTTTGTTTAAGCTACCCAATTTACATGTCGGTTTTACTTTGTACAACGCCAATGAAAACATGTTCGAAGCGGTTCCTATCTTTGGGGTAAACTCGTATATTCTTATGGACAAAGAAAGCTTGTCTTGCGAACACACTTTTTGTACGTCTAGTTACGATCAGATTGTATTGAAAAGAGAATATTTTACTATCTCTAACATTACTAGAGAATTACAAAAAAACCCTGAAAATAGCACTTTTCAAAACCTAGTAGATTCTGGTTATAATAGTGCCGTATTTGCTCCAATTACAGACAAAAACGAAGTCCTTGCCATTTTAGAAATCGTTTCTCCTAATGCTTATGATTTGCATTCGGTAAATGCCAATAAACTAAATGCAGTAATGCCATTTTTGTTATCGGAAGTATTGCGCTCTAAAAAGGCAGAAGAAAACCATATTGGTGCCTTTATACAAAAAGAGTTTACCTCTATTCACCCTAGTGTTTCTTGGAAATTTGAACAGGAAGCAAAACGCTACCTTCGAGAAGAAAACCAAGGTCACGATCCTGCAATAAACGACATCGTATTTGAAGATGTATACCCTTTGTATGGACAAATAGACATTAGGCATTCCTCGGCCGCCCGTAACAATGCCATAAAAAAAGATCTAAGAGCCCAACTTCAATTGTTACTAGAAATATTTTACGAAACCAAAAAAGAAGAAGGACTTCCTATCTACGATGAAATTCTTTTTAGACTAGAGTATTTCTTAAATAGAATTCAAAAAGAATATCGCACCGATACCGAAGAAACCATTTCGGACTTCTTCGAAGAAGAAATACACCTTCATTTGCCTCACATTAAAGAACTCACCTCTAAACTAGAGGCCATGGTGGTAAACTACGAACTCTCTACCAACAAAGAAGAAGGCGTATACCACTACAGAAAAGACTATGACCAGTCTGTACGCATTATCAATAACGAAATGGCAGCTATCATAGACGCAAAACAACTGCAAGCGCAAGAAATGTTCCCTCATATGTTTGAACGCTATAAAACAGATGGTGTAGAACATAATATGTTCATTGGAGCTAGTATATCCCAAAAAAGAAGCTTTAGCCTTATCTACCTACAAAACCTTAGACTTTGGCAATTGCAAACCATGTGCGAAATGGAAAACTACTTCTACCAACTACAATCGGAGCTGCCTATTAAACTAGAAGTAGCCTCGCTTATTTTGGCGCATAGCAACCCCCTTT
>JAOXRU010000604.1 GCA_025800395.1 Flavobacteriaceae bacterium | reverse complement strand
CGAGCAAGGTACCGTAAAAGCCCCGCAACATGCTTTGCACTGGTTTTTAATTAAGTCTCCAAAGTAATTCGCCTTTCTTTGATTTTGCTCTACTAAGCTCCGTGATTGGTTAGAAAATGTCGCACCACTTTGCCCATCTTTCTATTTTGGTTTCATTTGCTTATATTGCTTTTCTTAGGAGCTTTGCCCAAGCTGTTGGATGTGACATTACTTCACTCAAAGCATGCGCGAAGAAAAAATCGGTTCAAGAAATCTTAGCTGCGCAACTCAAAGTATTTTCGGAGCCAAACTTTTTACCCTTAGCACCGGTAGTAGGTGAAGTCTTCTTACCAGGTATGAGCGCTAAATACATAATTTTAGCGTGTCAAATACGAAACTCTGTTCTAAGAATGTATTTTGTTGTTGTTGTTGTTGGTCTTGCGCTGCAAAGGGTGTGTTTTTTTACCTGCGCACTGAAGCGTGACGCGCAGGTCGTGTTCTGCAAAGGGTTTTATTTTTTTTTTTGGCATAAGTCATTCTCCCCGGACCCCGCTCGGCCACGCTCATCGGTGATCGATTTGCAAGCATTACGTTGATAAACTGCAAAGGTTTTTTCCAAATTGCCGTAATATATTCATTTTAACAATGCCAACTGCTCTAGGTTGACGTTCTGGGGCTGTTTATGGCGGAAAAATCGCCGAAAACACGCTTGGTTCGTATTTACTGTTAAGGTAACACTTTAGATATTGTAAATTTAGTCACCTGTTAAACGATGTTTGCGTGGCTCATTGGATAAGGCGACTGCCTCCTACACTAGCTTCCCCAGGTGCGAATCTCGGCGGGGACTATTTTCGTTCTGTTTT
>JAOXRU010000589.1 GCA_025800395.1 Flavobacteriaceae bacterium | reverse complement strand
TTACGGCTACAATTATTACCCTAATAGTGGCCTTGTTTTTTCATGCGTTGTATTTCTACAAGGCATTACAAGATAAGAAAGTTACCGAGCAAAAAGTAATCGCCAATACAGCCTTTGCCCAGTTCGATGCATTAAAAAACCAATTGGATCCACATTTTTTGTTCAATAGCCTTAATGTGCTTACTTCGTTAATAGAGGAAGATACAGATGCGGCACAGGATTTTACCACGGCTTTGTCTAAAGTTTATCGGTATGTATTAGAGCAAAAAAACAAGGAGTTGGTAAGCGTAGATGAAGAGCTAGATTTTGCACGTACCTATGTACAATTGTTAAAAATGCGCTTTGAGGAGAGTATACAATTTTACCTTCCAGAGCAAGCAAGTAATCCAGAATCTAAAGTAGTGCCGCTATCGCTACAATTACTGCTCGAAAATGCAGTAAAACACAATATAGTAACTAGCAAAAAACCGCTAAGAATTTATATAGAAGAAGAACATGGGTATTTAATTGTAAAGAACAATCTACAGCCCAAACAGACGGTAAACGACCGCAAGGGCGTAGGATTAGCTAATATCGTGCAGCGTTACGATTTGCTTACCAATAGAAAAGTAAAAATAGTACAAACCGAGCTGGAGTTTGTTGTAAAACTACCAATGCTCACTAAAAAGTTAAGAGAAATGACAACCATAGAAAACAACCATAACGCTCCAGTCATAGACGATCGTTATATACGTGCAAGAAAAAGAATTGAAGATTTAAAAGGATTTTATTACAACCTAATCTCTTACATAATAGTAATTCCGTTCTTAGCTTTCATTAATTATCAGACCTTTTGGGGTTTTAAGTGGTTTTTCTTTCCAATGGCCGGATGGGGGCTGGGCCTGCTGTTTCATGCGTACGGTACTTTTGTAAACGATGGGTTCTTAGGGAAACATTGGGAAGAGCGTCAGATACAAAAGTATATGCGCGAAGAAGAAGAAACCATATCCAATAAATGGAAGTAAAAATTAAAATGAAAAGTAGTATGGAAAATAATTATAAAGAAGAACAATACTTGCGTGCTAAAAAGCGTCTAGATAAAGAAAAAGGATTTTACCATCACTTGTTGTGGTATGTGTTGGTCAATGCACTAATTATAGGTTTGAAGTT
>JAOXRU010000575.1 GCA_025800395.1 Flavobacteriaceae bacterium | reverse complement strand
TGTGAGATAAAAAGTATATATATCCAATATATATCCAAAGGCAATGCCAGTGATTAGACTACAACATCTGAAAACTAAGAACCTATTAAGAACCTAATCAGCCTGAATTGCAAAAAACTACCCTAAAGTATAAGAACCTGTTAAGCCTGACATCGAAAAGTCTAGGTTCTTATAAGCGGGTTTTTACTGTAGAGCTGGTCTGTAATCGGACGAAGGAGTTAGTATGGTCGTAGACTGAATGGGAAGCCAAACTTTTGTTTTCCTCGTTTTATTTGGGTTAGTTGCGTGGGACTAGCACCATTCAGGAACAAAATTATATATATATTTTTTCCTAAAAACAAATAAAAGTTTGGCTTCTTTCCCTTGTCTAACTATACCACATGGAACGCACTGATTCTCGTCTGAGCACCGACGTAAAGCCTTGTCGGGCGGGGTGTGTAGTTGGATGAGTGACCGTCTGGGAATTAATAGCTGGTTTTCACGTGACGTCATAAAATTCTAAAATCAAAACTCGCTAGGCCTGCTAAATTTTTATTGTCATCAGGTGAAGGAACAACTAAAAATATATCTTTTCACAAGTTTCCAGCTCGGTAGCATCCTTTGTGTTCAAAATACAGC
>JAOXRU010000570.1 GCA_025800395.1 Flavobacteriaceae bacterium | reverse complement strand
GCCACCATCATGGGTAATGTATAAACCGCTTCCTTTTCCTCCAGAGTTAAAAAACCAAGGATCGCGTTTGTGCTCCCACATAGCCGCAATGAGTTTGTTTGGGTTTTCTGGATCCATAACCAAATCTGCAACTCCTGTTTTATTGTTTACATACAAGATCTTGTTCCAGGTCTTTCCACCATCGGTGGTTTTATACACGCCACGTTCTGGATGTATTCCCCAAGGGCTACCTATAGCACCAACATATACCACATTCGGATTGGTAGGGTGTATAATAATCCTATGAATATGTCTGGTGTTCTCTAAGCCCATAGGACTCCAGTTTTTTCCGCCATCTAAAGATTTATAAACCCCATAACCTCCGTTAAGACTATTTCTTGGGTTTCCTTCGCCAGTTCCAACCCAAATTACGCTTGGGTTACTTTGCTGAATAGCTACCGCACCAATAGATGCCGTTAACTCTTTATCGAAAATGGGATTCCAGGTTACTCCTCCAGAGGCAGATTTCCACAATCCCCCAGAGGCAGTACCTACGTACAAAATATCTGGATTTTTGTCTACCACATCTATAGAGGTAATGCGACCACTCATTCCCCCTGGACCTATGTTTCGGGGTTTAACGTCTTGCAACAACTTCATATCGAAGTCTTGTGCAAACAAAGACATACTTGCCAAAAACAAGTAGAGTCCGAGTAAATTTTTCTTCATATTGGTTAGGTTTTAGAAACAACCATTCTTCGAAACAACTATTAAGAATAGGCTGTGTACTTAGTGAGTTAGAATTACCCTATAAAAGTACAAAAATAGGGTTTTGAATATCTTAATTTTATGTTAATGAGGGCAACAGTTATTACTTCAAAACCAACTACAACCTACTACAATTGTGCATATTAAACATAAAATCCTAAAACTGTAAAACAATATTTAAGTAAAATCGTTTTAGATTAACTATATTTCGATGTAAATTACATAAAAAAAGAAATAAACGACTTACAACATATGAGGGGTTTAATGGTAATATGGGTAATGATTTTGTTGATAGGATGTAAAAACGACACTAGAAAAATAGACAATAACAAACAATTGGTTAAAAACTTTTTAGCACAACCCAACTCTATTCGGATAACCACTCACCAAAACCCAATAGCTGAGTTTAATGCTATTTCTCGTAAAATGGCTCACGATTATGCGATTATGCAAAAAAGTACTACCGATTCTTTACTTAAAATGTCAGCTCTCTATCGGCACACGGTAATTGTAATAGAAGACCATACCATTTTAAAGCTCATAGAACCCGAC
>JAOXRU010000565.1 GCA_025800395.1 Flavobacteriaceae bacterium | reverse complement strand
CTGGGTTGGGTTATAGGTAGAAAGATAGAGAGACTATGGTTAGGGTTTCAAATGCCCTAATTATCAGTGCTACAGGGAATTAATGATTAATAGGTTTGTTTTCAAAGGTCACACTTTAGGATTTCATGTAAAGAGTCATCTCTTTAAATTGCTATTTCTGTTAAAATTTCTTTACTTGGCAATTTCCTTTTAGATTTCTATGTTGAGATTTGCATTATTGAAAAAGTTATGGCTCCTTGCTCCCCGCGGTTCCCGCGTCACTGCCTGGTCTGCGGTAGACCGCAACACCGCAACAGCTGGGGCGCCCGTTACGGGCCAATAGCCATTGTGAGGCGGACATTTAGTTCCTTGATGATTGTCAAGAACTTAAAAAATAATGCCGCTGCTATTTTGCCATTGGTATGTTTTCACTGCTACAAATACAAGCACAGGTAACCTGAAGTCAATAAGGTAATATGGTTTTTGCGATGAAACTTTTTTTCCAGGAAATATCTTATGTATATGTATAACTTGTCCACGTCTTGGGAGACGATCATTTTACATTTCACTCCAAAATGCCACAGCTATTTTTAGCGCTATAGGATTTTGTTGCAAGTATACACAAGCGCCGTTTTCTGAGCTTCATTGCGGCTATATTGCGTTTTGCAACGCAACATTATTTTTCTTGAAATATGTCTATATGTGTCATATATCAACCTCTTAAAAGTTGATCTTCCTAACTTCTACCCAAAAATGCCAATACCAATTTTGGTGCTAGAATATTTTGAATACGGTAGAAATAAGCACAAATGTCTGAAGATCGTTACGCCAATATTGCGTTTTGCGAAACGTTCACGGTGTAAGCTCTGCATTCGGAAAACTAGTGCCGGAGAGCGGAGTTACAGTGCCTAGTACGGCAACTGACCTGTAGGCGGCGCTAACGTCGCCCGCCAGTCTGTGGCCGCGCGTGGCCCGTAACGTGTTATCGTCTTTGGCAATA
>JAOXRU010000311.1 GCA_025800395.1 Flavobacteriaceae bacterium | reverse complement strand
TGATCAGTGGCAGGAATTCTAGCGATTTGGAGATTCTTCTAGCTTTTATTAAATTCGATAATGCCCAGAATACATTGTAGCGTTTCATTGTATTGATTCTTGGACAATTTCTCAATCCCACCAAAACCGGAAAAGCCCGCCAAAATGGATAGCAGAGTGTCAATATTTGGCTTATCCCAACTGCCAGTAGGACTGTCGTAAACTGAGTTGAACCTTTTGCTTTTTTAAGATGCATTTCAATTTTGAGTTCTCTGCATATTAAACTACAGTAATTTTACGTTTCATCCAACCATAGCTATTCTCCATTGCGCTCGCTTTTATGAGCCTTTATGGCGGCGCGCAAAATCTAGCTGCAATAAAGACAGCGCGTTTCCATTACCTGAATATTTTTCGCTGATTTCTTAGAATTCGTTAATTGAAGCCAATTTCTAAAGCTTCCCTCTCCCTCAGACTAGCTTACAGGCGGCGCTCCCGAGCTATTGTAGCTGAGGTGAAGGAAGCGTATTTTGATTATCCGAATTCTTTTTGCTGATTTCTTAGAATTTTTAGTCTAGGCCAATTTCCAAGAGC
>JAOXRU010000558.1 GCA_025800395.1 Flavobacteriaceae bacterium | reverse complement strand
ATACTTCTGAAATGTTTTATACCCAAATCATCAATCCATTTTTCGAGATCAAAATTGGAAAGTGGTTTATTTACAAAATGCTTCCAATGATAGGAATCGCTTTGAACGGGCTGTTTTTTCCCAACAACAATCCTTGGCCTTTTTTTTACCCATTCCAATAGTTTCATCCCAGTTTCCATAAAAAGGTAGTGGATACATTGGATACTGCCCACCAGATTTTGGTAGATAAACATTTGAGTAAGGATTTGGTGATGGTGGCGGTGGAGGTGGTGGTGTTTTATCCACTTGAAGACCACCACCAAACATTTTTGATACAACACTGATTGCCATTGGTATTCCAATGGAAGCAAGTGTTCCCAAAAATCCTCCTTCAACTTGTTTTCTTGTTGGTTTAATTACAAGTCTTCCTCCACTTTGTGTGATTTTATTAATTTGATCTATTTGTGATTGAGTTAATTCATTTACAATATAAGGTAACATAGGAAAATATTTTTTAGGAATATTAATTCCTTTACCAAATATCTTATCAATTCCCAAAGAACCCAAAGCAGAAACAGCACCAGTTGCCAAAGCTGGTAAGTAGTTATAAAACTACACCTTCTGGCTCAAATTTCCTGTACTCCCCCATACAAAACCCCTGTCATTTCTCTATCATTTTTGTACCAAAATTTCCTGTCTATCTCTGTCTCATTTTATCTGTTATTGCCCAGTTTTGCATAATAACATAAATTAATCAGATAATGACTCAAAAATTTCCAATATTTCATAAAAAAATGACAAAAATTAGAAAATTAATGAAATTGTACAAAATTGATATATTAATGGTTCACTCGCTTCGCTCGTTCACAGGGGTTTTGTATGGTGGAGTACAGGAAATTTCATCCAGAAGGTGTAGTATTATAACTACTTATGATATTTAAAGTATAGAATTTAAAGGCGTCAGGGCGGGTGGG
>JAOXRU010000518.1 GCA_025800395.1 Flavobacteriaceae bacterium | reverse complement strand
GAAGTATAATATAGAAACTTTATCTAAGAGCTATCGCTGTATTGCTTTAGACTTACCCGGGTTTGGTAGGTCTGGTAAGAATGCAGCTGCCTATAATGCTAGTAGTTTTGCTATTACTATGCGAGGCTTATTAGACCATCTTCAATTGGAAAAAGTGGTTTTGGTAGGACATTCTATGGGCGGACAAGCCAGTATAAAATTTGCTATTAATTACCCAAACCGAGTAGAGAAGCTAGTTTTAATAGCTCCTGCCGGAATAGAAACATTTACAGAGCAAGAGGGCATACTTATCAAAAACACCATGAATCCTGCTATAATTAAAGCAACTACCAACGAGCAAATTGATAAAAACTACGCCGCAAACTTCTATATTATGCCAAAGCATGCTACAGCTATGATAACCGATAGAAAAAATATAACCAAAGCTATAGATTTTGAACAACACACCATTGCAATTTCAAAAAGCATTGCAGGAATGATTGATGATCCTGTTTTTGAAGATTTGTCTAAAATAAGTAGCACTACTTTGGTTATTTTTGGTACAAAGGATGTATTAATACCTAATCGTTTTTTTCATGCTAATTTAAGTACCCAAAAAGTTGGCGAATTGGCAGTCGAAAGAATCCCCAACGCAACACTTAGAATGATTGAAAACGCAGGTCATTTCGTACAATTCGAAAAGCCACTTTTGGTTAATAATGCGATAGAAGAATTTGTGAAGGATTAAGGAGAATGAAGCCTAAAGTTAAACTAAAGAAGTTTACCGCTTTTAGCAAAGAAATATTGCCGCACGAAGCTAT
>JAOXRU010000517.1 GCA_025800395.1 Flavobacteriaceae bacterium | reverse complement strand
GTAGCTTCTAAAATTACTAAAGTATGTCGCATGCAAAAAAGCGAAAGCGAAATTGCAATTTTACAACGTGCTAAAGATATAACTATAGAAGTGCAGCGTGCAGCTGCTGCTATTTTACGAGTAGGAATTAGCACACAAGAGGTAATCGATTTTATAGATAAGGCACACACTAAAGCTGGGATTATAAATGGCTCTAGTTTTTGTATTGTGCTTTTTGGAGAAGATACCCAATATCCGCATGGCGTTGCAGAACCAAAGGTTTTGGAAGACAATGAAATGGTTCTTGTAGATACTGGTTGTCAATTATTTGGTTATCATTCCGATATTACCCGTTCTTATGTTTTTGGAGAACCCAACGAAAAACATATTAAAATTTGGGATTTGGAAAAAGCGGCACAAGCAGCGGCCTTTCACGCAGCGCAACTGGGTGCTACTTGTGGTGCTGTAGATGCAGCAGCAAGAAGGGTTATTGCTAATGGTGGGCTGAGCCCTAATTACGATTTGCCTGGGTTGCCACATCGTGTAGGACATGGAACAGGATTAGACATACATGAAGAGCCTTATTTATTACGGCACAATCCACAAGAACTT
>JAOXRU010000516.1 GCA_025800395.1 Flavobacteriaceae bacterium | reverse complement strand
ATAGCTTGCAATAACTATTACTATCGAAATAAGAACAACTGGAACAAGAGCGTTGCACTTGTAATATTTGATTGTCGTGCAGCCCAGCTAACAAACTATTGAGGGTTTTGTAGAAAAAGTACAGATCCGATTCGTTCTTAGTGGCAACAATATCTTTGATCGGATCGGCAAAATTATCTAATTCCAACACTAGCGTTTTACCTTTACCAGTAAGTATTAACTGATAACTTCTCCTATCGGTTTGATTATATTTTTTTCGAACTAATTTTTTTTGATGTAAGGCCTTTACCGCATCGCTAAGAGTTGCTTTGGTAACTGTAAGCTCTTTTGCAAGATAACTAACCGTTGCCAAACTCGTATGATGGTGTTCTAAAAAAAGTAGAATCTGAATTTGAATAGGGCTCAAACCAGTTATCTTTGCTTTCTCCCAAAGCAATTGTTTAAAAGATTGACTTACCCGAGCAAGTGCCATTACAATTTTACTGGAAATATGCTTATCATAATCGTCTAGACGAAATACAGAATGAGACATAGGTAATTTACGTATTTCTAGCTAATGTAAGAAAAATATGTATTAAGTTGCAAAAAATATTAAGGAGTCCTAAGTTTCTTAGAACTTGTTTTATATGGCTTTAGCTAATAATCGTTATAAGTAAGATACCATTTCTAGTTTCTTTTGTTACGATTCTATTTTCTTTTGTTTTCTAATTTTTTGAAATACCATATAAGAATAAACTACAGGCACCATAACCAAAACTATGGTTATACTTGTAAGGCCCATAAAAGCGATCTTGCGAGATAGCACAAATGCTAGAACTACCAATACAAGTCCACCAACAAACCAAAGTTTGCCTCCGAGAATATGGGTCTTCTTCCAAACCGTCGGGTGCTCCAAAGTCCAAGGTGTTCGAATTCCAACAAAATAATTTGGCTGAATTGTTTTAAAAAAATTTCCCAAAACCAAAAATAACAGACCTACCCCAGCCACCAACCAATTAGATCTGAAAGTAGTTTCTTGTTGTATAGTATAAACTATAAGCATGCACAGTA
>JAOXRU010000513.1 GCA_025800395.1 Flavobacteriaceae bacterium | reverse complement strand
TGGAAGAAAGTTAGCGAAAAAGAAGGCCTTCCAAAAGGAGATTTAGGTAGAATAGGAGTAGCTATAGCACCAAGTAGTCCAAATGTAGTTTATGCCTTGGTAGAAGCCAAAAAGAATGCCTTGTACAAGTCTACCGACGGTGGCTTTAAGTGGAAAAAAATTAATGATAAACCCGGTATTGGAAACAGACCGTTTTACTATTCGGAAATATATGTAGACTCGCAGAACGAAAATCGTTTGTATTCTATTTTTACCTACGTAAATGTTTCGGAAGACGGAGGGAAAAGCTTTAAACAACTAATGCCAGCATATAATTCCGATCATGGCGTACATCCAGATCATCATGCTTGGTGGATACATCCTAAGAACGGAAAATTTATGATCGATGGAAATGATGGCGGCTTAAACATTACCAAAGATGGTGGAAAAACATGGCGTTTTATTGGAAATATTCCTGTGGCACAGTTTTACCATATTGCTGTAGATAACGAATACCCGTACAATGTGTACGGAGGTATGCAAGACAATGGTAGCTGGCGTGGTCCTGCTTATGTGTGGAAAGCTCAAGGTATTCGCAATAGTTATTGGCAAGAAATTGCTTTTGGAGATGGCTTTGATGTAGTACCAGATTTAGACAACTCCCAGTTCGGATACGCTATGAGTCAACAAGGGTTTGTAATGCGTTACGACCACAAAACAGGAAATAACTATAGCGTAAAACCAACGCACCCAGATGCCAAAATGAAATTGCGTTTTAATTGGAATGCAGCTATAGCACAAGATCCTTTTAATAATAGTACGGTTTATTTCGGATCGCAATTTGTACACAAAAGTACCGATAAAGGACTAACATGGAAGGTGATTTCTGGGGATTTAACCACCAACGACCCAGCCAAACAAAAGCAATCGGAAAGTGGTGGTTTAACCATGGATGCCACTGGAGCAGAAAACCACTGTACTATATTGGTAATAGAACCTTCTCCG
>JAOXRU010000512.1 GCA_025800395.1 Flavobacteriaceae bacterium | reverse complement strand
ATAGGAAAAAAATGTGGGACCTTTTACTTTCTCCTCCACCACCCCCTCCCGCCCATTCCATATTTAATGACCGGTCTCCAAGAGGCATCAATCTTTTCTTGCTAGTATTTCCTACCACTTCTTCGTCAGCTATCCAGTTGATGTTTATATCCCCGTGAACTAATTTCTAGCAATCCGCCTCCATCCTCTTTCTTTCGATATGTTATGTGTTATGTGAGACCGTTTGTTTCTTTTGCAGGGCAAATAAGCCTGTCATCCTGCCAGACTATCACTTTGTCGACCACCGCGTTGAGATTACGAAGCATGACCAAGATTACACCAATGTTGATTTGTATGAGATAGCAATGGCTCGTAACTCTCCGCTGCCAAAAGCTAACTAAGATGCTAAAAAGCAAGGCAACCAGAAGGCAAAAAGAAAGCTTCTTCTTCTTTTTTATGAAATTAGTATAGTTCTAAAACTAGGTTCCGACCCTACTATAGGGATTCGTTTCCACATTTTGTAGTTACTTTTTAAATGGACGTCTGAATTGTAGCTTATAGCCTTCTGTTATATTGTTAGACGAATTCATCATCATTTTCAATTTTTGGCGGTTTTATGGGAGAAGTGATTATTCTCTAGATTTTACTAGCCTAGTTTGTAAACCGTATATTTGGTTAGAAGAGATTTGGTAATAATTAAATTTGCTGTTGGAACCAACTTCTGTGAATTTTTCTTTTTATATTTGTCCCAAAGGCTTGTTGGTGGGCTTTTTGGAGGGCTTACTATTGGAGGAAATTTTGCGTTTTAAAATG
>JAOXRU010000507.1 GCA_025800395.1 Flavobacteriaceae bacterium | reverse complement strand
TAATTCTGCTATGGATACTTCGCCTCGTAAACCATCTATTACTATACGGATCTTCTCTTCTGTGCTAAAAAGTTTTCGTGTTTTTCTCTTCACATTTTTAATTAAAGATCTACTACTTTGTTGTTTGCTCATTTTATCGATTTTTAAGTTCTAAAATTATTATAATTTTCTCTCTTAAAAATCTAACCTTTTTAGTTCACTTTTTGCTGACGATTAACACAACGCACTAAAAA
This sequence comes from Flavobacteriaceae bacterium, assembly GCA_025800395.1. Classification (GTDB taxonomy): domain Bacteria; phylum Bacteroidota; class Bacteroidia; order Flavobacteriales; family Flavobacteriaceae; genus JAOXRU01. The sequence continues at coordinate 27,654 of JAOXRU010000507.1, read as the reverse complement.
ACCAAAAGCACTAAAATTTCCCAACGCTCGGAAAAATACAATCTGAATTTCTTGCTTTGCAAAATTTGACAAACTATATTTGACACTTATTGTCAAGTAATAATTTTCAAATGGAAACAATCGGACAAATTTTACGGAATAAAAGACAAGCACTCGGACTTCTCTTAAGACAAGTTTCTGCTTATGTCGATATCGACCAAGCTATTTTGAGTAAAATCGAAAGAAACGAGCGAAAACCGACAAAAGAAATGTTGGAAAAACTTGCGGAAATCCTAAAACTTGATAAAGACGAGCTTTTAGTACAATTTATAAGCGACAAAATTGCTTATGAAATAGCAGATGAAGATTGTGCAAGTAAAGTGCTAAAAGCTGCAGAGAAAAAAATCAAATATTTAAAATCACACCCAATTCAAAACTAACTATGCGAACATTAACAACTGATAAAGAAAATACTAGTGTAGTTGAAGAACCTCAATTGGCAGTAAAATTTTATTCAAAAACAAAAACTGAAAAGAAAGGACAAAAAGGGAAATCGACCTTAAATATGCTTTCTTTATTTTCTGGTTGTGGAGGAATGGATTTAGGCTTTGAAGGGGATTTTTCCGTTTTAAAATCTTCGGTAAACGAAGTTTTAAATCCAAACTTTATTTCTCAAGAACTTGACAACAACTTTGTGAAACTATCGAAAACACGTTTTAAAACAGTTTTTGCGAACGACATTTTAAAGGATGCAAGAAACGCTTGGGTACACTATTTTTCAAAAAGAGGACACGATGCAGAAGATTACCAAACAGACAGTATAGTCGATTTAGTAAAACTACACCAAAACGGAACAAAAGTTTTCCCGAAAAATATAGACATTGTAACTGGTGGTTTTCCTTGTCAAGATTTTAGTGTTGCTGGAAAAAGAAACGGACTTAATTCACATAAAAACCATAAAGGAGAACTAAATACAGAAACTTGTGCAACAGAAGAAACTCGTGGACAACTTTATATGTGGATGAAACAAGTTATCGAAATAACGCAACCAAAAATTTTCATTGCAGAAAATGTAAAAGGTTTGGTAAATCTATCAAACGTCAAGGACATTATTCAAAATGATTTCTCTTCTGCTGGAGATAATGGATATTTAGTATTAAATCCTCGTGTTTTACACGCAGCAGATTATGGTGTTCCGCAATCAAGGGAACGAGTTTTCTTTATTGGTATAAAAAAATCTGCATTAAAAAAATCCGCTCTTGAACAATTAGAAAAAGAAGACATTTCGGATAAATACAATCCGTATCCTAGACCAACTCACACTTACACAACTGACGGAGAAGATTTAAAACGTCACGTAGATTTAAAAGAACTTTTTGCGAATTTAGAAGAGCCTGAAAAGTCAAAAGATTTATCTCAACAGTTTTACTCAAAAGCAAAATTTATGGGTAAACATTGCCAAGGCCAAATAGAAATAAAACCAGATGGCATAAGCCCTACAATTAGAGCAGAACATCACGGAAACATAGAGTTTAGAAGATTATCGAAAAAAAATGGTGGAATTTTAACAGACGAACTTTCTAAAGGATTAAAGGAAAGACGTTTAACACCTAGAGAATGTGCACTAATACAAACTTTCCCACCTGATTATGAATTTGTAATACCAAACAAAAACGGTCGTAAAGGTTCCTATTTAGTAAGTCCATCGAAAGCTTATAAAGTAATTGGTAATGCTGTTCCGCCACTACTCGCTTACAATTTAGCAAAGAGAATAGAAGATGTTTGGGATTTATATTTTAGAAAATAATGGTAGTATCCGTTAATTCAGAACCTCATAAAAGCGAGTTTAACGCTTTATTAAATTCTACAATTGAAGAATTAAATGTTCACCCAAAGAAATCAGCTAAAAAGATTGAGCAATTAAGAGGAAACAAACTTGAACCTTATGTTCGAGATCTAATGACTGATTTAGCAGTCGGCTCACAATTTGAAAACTCTATAGAACTTATTGGTGGACAAAAATTTCCAGATATTGTTGCGAAAAAATTTTATGGCATAGAAGTTAAAACTACAACACAAAATCATTGGAAAACAACTGGAAATAGCGTTTTGGAATCTACAAGAGTAGATGATGTAGAGCGAATTTTTATGCTTTTCGGTAAACTAGGAAAACCAATTGAATTTAGATGTCGTGCTTACGAGGAATGTTTATCAGAAGTTGTTGTTACACATTCGCCAAGGTATTTAATCGATATGAATTTGGAAGAAGGTAAAACCATTTTTGATAAAATCAATACACCTTATGACACTTTGCGTCAAAAGAAAAATCCAATTAAACCAATTACGGACTACTACAAAAGTAAACTGAAACCAGGGCAAGATTTGTGGTGGATTCAAGATACAGAGAAAGCAAGTAATCTTATCATCAACATTTGGAATAACCTATCCTCTAATGAACAAAACGGTTTTGTAAATAAAGCGATGGTTATGTTTCCAGAAATTTTTGGACACCGTCAAGATAAGTATAGTCGTTTTGCAATTTGGTTAGTGAAAAATGAAGGCGTGGTTTGCCCAAATGTTAGAGATGCTTTTACGGCGAAAGGGAGAGCAGATATCTTACTAAACAATAAAGAATATAAGCATGTCCCAAGAATATTTATAAACTTATTTGAAAACATTGATTTTATAGTTGAAATTTTAGTAAATACTTCTGCAATCGAATTAACTGACTATTGGAACGAAAGAACTAACGAAAAAACTAAAATTTTGGATTGGATAGAAATAGTTTCAACGAATTCTAAATCTGTTCGTGGAACAAAACATTTAGATATAAAGAAAATATTAATGGAATTAATATTCTGACGGATTAGCCAACGCTCAAAGCCATACACATGTACAATGGACTACAGCCAACACAAAAGCCAAGAATTGCAAAAGAGTATGTCTTGCCAACGCACCCATTAGAACGAACAAACAGTGGAAAACCAAGCAGAACGTAAAAAGCACTATACACAACAATGCTAACCGTTGCACAAGTCGTTTTCATCCCTAAAAAAGGACGTTTTGTGAAGTTTTTAATGCTAGAGTGTTTTTGGTATAATACCATTACTACTTTAAAATGTCCTAAAAAGAAATAGATGCTATTTTTCTTTTTAAACTGGAAATGTCAAAACTATACAGCTTGTTAGTGGTAGGTTATTTTCTTTTTATTTTTTTCACAAAATCCTAATATACTGTAGTTTGTATTAAAAAAGCCCAGGCTAAACTAGAACAACTAAATCTAACTCGCAGTTTACGCTATTGGCTGTATTTGGGTTAGGGATGGAGGCATTGTGGAGCTCTTTTTCTATAGGAACTTTAGTGGATATAGAAAAAAGCGACTGCCGAGAGCCCGGCCGCTTTTTCTGCGGCAACCCCCAAAAAACAACCCAATTCCTATAGCAGCAATTGGGTGTTATATAAAATTATTATCTTTCTTATTGTGCACTCCAACCGCCGTCTGCGGTAAAACTTGTACCCGTAATGGTGGCATTGTTCTCGTCTGCCATCAGCAGTGCCATATCTGCTAAGGTTTGTAAGGGAACAAATTCCTTAACGGCTTGTTTTTTGAGCATTACTTTTTGTACCACATCTTCTTCCGACATCTGGTGGGCTTTGGCCTGATCTGCAATTTGCCCTTCTACCAAAGGGGTTTTTACATAGCCTGGGCAAATGGCGTTTGCGGTTATGTTTTTATTGGCTCCTTCTATTGCCAATACTTTTGTCATTCCTATTACGCCATGTTTGGCGGCAACATAAGCCACTTTGTATTCGGAAGCCCGTAAACCGTGTACAGAAGAAATATTAATAATACGCCCAAAATGCTGTTCTTCAAAATGTGGCCAAGCGGCTTTGGAGGCGTAGAAACTCGCATTCATATTAATGGCAATAATTTTCTCATACCTATCCTCTGGGAAATCGCTAACTGGAGCTACATACTGTATACCTGCATTGTTAACCAACACATGTATGCCCCCCAATTGGGACACGGTATCTTCTACTAGCTGTGCAATGGCAGTTGCGTGTAACAAATTGGCATTGGAAAATGCCGTTTGCACCCCGTGTTTTTGCCCAATTTCTGCGGCTATTTCTGCGCCATTGGCCTCTAAACCATGAAACATAATGGCATAGCCTTTTTGGGCAAAGGCTTTGGCAATTCCTAGTCCAATACCACTAGTACTTCCTGTAATTAGTGCTACTTTGTTCATTATTATATGTTTATATATTGGCAATGCGTATTTTAGCCGTTTCTAGATAAAAATTCTAACATCACCTGATTTAATGCCTCGGATTGGTCCATTACCACACCATGACGAGAGTTTTTAATTACCACCAGTTCGGCCTGATGCATGCGATCTACCCATGCTTGCTTGTCTTTAACTGGGGTATAATCCATATCTGAAGCAATAGCAATGGTTGCATGTTTTATTTGGTGTAGGCGCTCTCCCATACCCCATGTCATAAGGGTGTTAAAACTATGGTAATAGGCATTAGGATCGTTGGCAGCGCATCGTTTTTCAAACACTTCTCTTATTTCTAACTGATGGTCTTCTGGAAACATGCGATAGCTAATATCTTTTGCTAAAGAAGGCAAACCCACATGTTGGAGTTCGTGATTGCGAACACGTAATAATTCCGCTCCAAACTCGCCCATATCGTTAAAATCTGGGCCGCTATTTAAAATAAGCAGTTTGTTTGCCATTTCTGGGTACTGAAAGGCAAACTCAAAAGCTACAGCACCTCCCATAGAAAAACCAACTAGACTTGCCTTTTTTATTTGAAGTTGCACCATGAGTTGATGAATGTCGGAAGCCATCAATTCCACACCATAGGCAGATTTTGGTTTGCCGCTTTCGCCATGGCCACGCATATCTACTGCAATTACACGAAAGTGGTTTTCTAAGGCAGGAGTAATTTCGTCCCAATCTGCTTTAGTAGAGCCAAGACCATGGAGCAGTATAACTACTGCTCCTTTTCCTTGGTCTGTATAATCCAACCTAATATCATTTACAACTATTGTTGGCATACTAAAACAAATTAATTCTTAAACAAATCGAAATTATATTTAAGCTCAATAGAGAACAAACGACCTATAGCTGGTGAAGCCACAAACTCACGCATTTCTGCATCCAAAATATTGGTCACATTTACCCCTAATGTAAGTCCCGGTTTTAGATGTACTCCCATATTGGCATCTAAGGTAAATCCGCCTAATTGTCCGTAATTCCAGGTACGTCCATTTTGTGCATTCTCGATTACATCGTTGGTACCATCTCCATTCAAATCTTGGGTTTTTGCCGCGATATTAATTCCGGAGAAGAAATCGTATTTCTGTACATATCTTCCAAAAACAGATCCGTAGAATTTACTTCCTGCATAATGTGCTCCCAAAGAGAATTTGTGGTTTGGCGTGTTAATTGGCAATTCGGTTTCTAAAACCACACCGTCGCCATTTCCATCGTTCCCCAAATCGTTTTTATCCAAACTTCTGTCGAACCAACTATAGTTCATAGAGGCGCGAACCTGATCTGTAAAATAGTAGTTTAATCCCAAATCGGCTCCGTAGGTATTTACCTTACCAAAATTTTTGTAAGATAAGACAAAGGGAGCTGCAGCAATACCAAGTAATTCACTTACTGGTTGATCTCCAACATGAGTAACAGACACTCCTCCAGCTATATTACTAACTTCTATTGCTGGGGTTATAAAATTCTCAGAAATATTATAATAGGCATTGGCGTCGATATACAATTTACCAGCTAGTTGCCCTTTATATCCCACTTCGAACGAGTTGATGGTTTCTACTTCCAATGGATCTACTTTGGAACCATCCGATAAGGTAAACCCTTCTCCGTTTCCAATTAATAATCCTCCAAAAAGATTTCCTTTTAAATTAAGTATAGATGGTACTGCAATACCTTTCCCGTAAGTAAAACGCAGCATGCCACTTCCTAAAGACTTGGTAACTGCAAACTTTGGAATAAAGTTAGATCCGTATAAGTCATGGTTGTCATAACGTGCACCAAACAAGAAGTTTAGTCCAAGATCGCTTAGTTTATATTCCATTTGTGCATAGCCACCCGTTTGCGCAATATCGATACTGCCATCTTGGTCTAACAAATAGGTTCCTTTGGAGTCTGCCATATCTTTTTGGTATTGTACCCCTGCTGTAAGGTAAAAAGCCCCCCAATTGTTGTTGTATTGTAGTTCTCCGTTCATACGCTCAGAAGCATCTTTAAACACTGCACCTCTAGGCAACGCAATACCAAAAGCAGAATTCCATTGTTCGGTATAGGAGCGACGCAAGGCTTCTTGTTCGCTAAAACCGCCCAAGATAAAAGACTGGTAATTTTGTGTGCGTTGGTTAATGGCGTAGGTATCCTCTGTTCTACTCCAGGTATAGTAGAAGTTGGCAAAAATATGCTTAGACACATATTTAATTTGTGCTACATCTATTTCCCAATCTTTAATCTGGTTTCGACCAGCATTGGTTACTGCCAAATTGCTATTGTTGCTATGGCCGTAGTAGGCAATTACTTCCGATCCTTCATTCGGACGGAAATGAACTGCACCACCATACTTAAAACTATCGAAGTCTGGATCTAATTCTAATTCTTTATAGGAGTTCCCAGCAAAGTATACCGTATCGGTATAGTCGAATTCGGTACCAGTAGATTTTTCCAAATGTAGTTTATATGCCCATTTTTTACCTATTTTTTGGGCATGACGTACACGAGCTGTCACCACTTTTTGGTTTCCTGCGCCAACTGCTAAGGTAGTTCCTTCGGAAGTAAAGGGGTTTTTGGTAATGGTACTCACCAATCCGTTATGTGCGTTTGGGCCATATAGGGTTCCGTTTGGTCCTAAAAGAATTTCTACTCGCTCTACATCATCTTTGGTTACTGTAGAGAAAGAACCAAAAGGCAAACCAGTGGCAATAAGCGTAGAAATACGATCATCGGTTACTTGTAAGTTTTTGGCGTTAAAAGCAGAGTTAAAACCACGAATATTGATTCCGGTCCCCAAAACCCCAGTTCTCACAAAATCTACCCCTTTTTGTCGCGCAGCTAACTCGCCTAAATTAAAACTAGGAAAGTCTTGTATGTCTTTAGCTCTGATGACGTTTACCGTTGCCGGTACGTCTGTAACCTTCTGTGCTTTTTTATTGGCAGTAATTACCACCTCCTCCAAAGCATTTGTAGAAGCAGCTAAAGAAGCATTGTGTGTAGTTGTTTGTCCTGCCGTTATACTTACTGTTGCCTCATGATTTGCATAACCAACAGAAGACATGCGCACGGTATAAGTTCCTGCTGCAATATTTGGAATTTGATATTTCCCATCAAAATCGGTAACAGCACCTTTGTTGGCACCCAATATCACCACGTTTACACCCATTAGTGGTGTTCCGTTTGTTTCTGTAACGGTGCCGCTAAGTGTACCGCCATCCTGTGCAAATACTCCTAGAGAGAGGAATAAAATGCAAAGCGTTAGTATTTTTTTCATCGTTTATTAGTTATAGTTACTCGCTGCAAACTAGCAGGAATAATAAGTAAGCAGCTAGGCAGAATATAAAGCCTTGGGTATGACTACTCTGTTTTTTATGCGACAAATGAAGTGTAAACGTTTTAAAATAAGTAAATTACGAAACATGAGACTTTAACTCCTGAAAGACCTCAGGAAGGTTCTTTGCAAATTGATCTATAACCTGAAACATTAAAGCTTTCTGATTGGCACGCAATGGTTTTTGAGGTAAGGGTTTTTTAATCTCTGCAAACAATGTATCGGCATTTATTCGGCCTTCCATATACCGAGACAAGGAGATGCTCCATGAAATATTAGGAACATAATTAGGTTTTTTGCGTCGCAATTGTTCTTTTTCTTCTAGTTTAAATTTTTTTGCTAACTGCAATAATTCTCCATATTTTTCTAAGGCTATTAAGCTATTAAAATAGGAAGTAAAAAAATGATGCCAACGCAGTTTTAATATGGAATGTTTATACTGACTAAGAAAGATCTTTGCCAAGTTTTCTGCCAATTGGTGTTTTTTTAATGCATTAAACACTCTAATTTTATAGGAGCAAAATCCTATTTTCTGGTGATAATTATGAATTTGATTGTACAACCCATTGTATTCTTCTAAAATAGAAAGCGCTAATTTTTCCTTTTTATTTTTAAGCAATATGGCAACCAAATTGTTCACATACATCATGGTATCGTTGTTGTAATGCCTTATAGACAAGAAGCCATAGTACTCAGCCTTTTGCTGTTCGTTTCGTTTGGCGTGTAACAAAAGTCGGCTAGCATAATAATTACAAAATATTCGTCTGGAATACATATAACCAGCGGCAAAAAAAACATCTATGGAATCAAAAAGAGATTTAAGTTTATCGCTTTCATTGTAATTGGTGTACATAAACGCCAACAAAATAAAGGCCTGATATCTGTTTTTTCCGTCTATGCTTTGGGTTTCAAACACTTTTTTTAGCCATTTTTCCCAATAAATAGTTTCATTATTGTTTTGGGTATATTGGTTGGTGATTTCTTTGGTGGCCCGATATAATTGCTGCTGTATTTCTTTTGCTTTCTGATAATGAGGAAGAAATTGCTCCAAAAAACCCGATAAGGTTTCATGATCTGTATACCGCATTCGGATAAGCAAATAAGCTTGGTATTCTTGCGCCAAATCATACACATTGGTAAAATTATAATCTACCTCCTGATAATGAACAATGTACTGCAAAAAATCCCTTTCTTCTTCAGCAGATATAGCATCTAACTGAATTTTACCTTTGAGATCCATCAACCAAGAAGTGGTTTTATCTACATCTATTTGTTGCAGTTTTTTCTCTATCCAAGCCTTTATATAAGAGTATTTTCTTTTATCTATTTCCGCATCAAAAACTAAAGGATTCTTTGTTTTTAGAACATTGGTCACCAAGCGATGTAAAATTTGCTTCTTCTCTGCATCTACAAACACTTCTTTAGACTGCAAATACATGGCTTCATGCGGCAATATTTCTTTACTAAAAGCAGTAAATTTCTTTAGTTTGATTTTAGGTCTCGCCATCTTATTCCTTCAGAAATGCAGCTATGGCGTTGTTTAATGCTTCTGGTTTTTCAAACTGAATAGAATGTCCAGCAGCAGGAATCATTTGTAAAATGGCATTTGGAATCTTTTCTACAGCCAATTCCCCTACTTTCTTTGTGCTTAGCTGTGGGTGTAAAAACCGATTTGGAATTAAATAATCTTTCTCTCCAAAAACAACCAAAGTTGCCGCTACTATTTTGGGTAGGTCTAGAAAAACAGGATCTTCTATCATCCCAGAAATACTCTTGGCTATAGCAATGGTATGGGCTTCAAAATCGGAAGCTTTGGTGATGTTTTTTCTATCCGTTACCATATCCGAAGCGTTTTCGGGCATTTCATAAAAATTGGCCTTATAATTTTGATCTATCTGCTCATTGGAAGTTGCTTTTACCACTGCGGCACTCATCATGGTTTTTATCAAAGTACCCTCTTGCGCACTAAAGGTTTCCACCCCAGCTGGGGCCACCAACACCAATTTTTCTACCCGATCTGGATATGAAGCTGCAAATTTAATGCTTGCCTGTCCACCCATAGAATGTCCTACAAGCACCGCTTTTTCTAATTGTAAATGGTCCATCAGTCCTAAAATAGTTTTTGAAAAACTGGTAGCGTTATAAACAGTAGCATTTTTTCCAGATCTACCAAAGCCAGGTAAATCTAAGGCAATACACCTATAGGTTTTGGATAAAGATTCTATATTGAATTTCCAGGTCTCCAAATTAGAGCTTAAACCATGTACAAAAACTAAGGTAGACTTTCCCTTGCCTACATCTGTATAACATACCGAAACCGAATCTATTTCCAAAAATTGTGTTGGATAAGAATACGGTTTTAATATTTGATCCATATTCTTAGGTTCTTGTGCATAGGCGCCTAATGCACATATCATACAAATAACCATTACTAACTTTTTCATCTATTTATTTTTTTTATTTACAAATTGATTTTTAAAAAGGTTCTTGACTTACCGATTCAAAATATCGCATTAAAGCTTTTCTCGACGCTTTTCCCAAACTTGTTCTAGGTAATTCGGTTAACACAAAAATATACTTAGGCATTTTATATGCACCTATTTTATCCTGAATAAAGACACGCAATTCCTTTGCATCTAATGATTCTTTAGTAACCTCTACAAAAGCAATGCCACATTGCCCCCATTTCTTATCATTTTTAGGCAACACCACCGCTCTATCTACCAAATTGTGCATTTCCAACACTCTTTCTATTTCTTGCGGATAAATATTTTCTCCCCCAGAAATATACATATCACTTTTGCGTCCTTTCAAAAACAAGTAGCCTTCTGCATCTGCATAAGCAAAATCTCCTGTGTGCAGCCATCCATTTTTTATTTTCTCATTAGTTGCTACAGAATTGTTCCAATATCCTGGGGTAACCACTTCCCCTTTTATGCAAAGTTCTCCAACTTCAAATGGCGCTGCAATCTCCCCGTTCTTATCGATAATTTTTATCTCCAAATAGAAATTTGGTTTTCCTATAGAACCCGGTTTTTCCAAAACCATATCATGATGCAAAGAAGTAATACTTGGACCAGCCTCTGTAAGGCCATAGCCTGGTCTTATTTTTAAATTTTTTTCCAACTTCCACCGTGCTACCATTTCTGGAGCTATAAATTCCCCACCTGTGATTACATATCGCAAATGCTGCATTTTTACCGTTTGAAAAATCTTGGTACGCTCCATCATTTGCAACATGGTTGGCAGCACCATAAACAAAGAGGTTTCGTTCAATTCTAAAAGGCATAAAACCTGTTCTGCATCAAACTTTTCTAAAATTCCAATTTCCGCTCCTTTATGCAACAAAGGAGTAACAAACACATTCCAACCAGAAGTGTGATAAGGAGGAGAAACACTCAGCGTAGTGTCTCTAAAAGTAATTCCCAATTGCATAGAAGTATTGAGACTATTCCAAAATAGCATTTTGTTGGTATACATCACCCCTTTTGGTTTGCCTGTGGTACCAGAGGTATAAAAAACAAAAACAGCATTGTCTTCTAGTATGTTATAGACTGGTAATTCTCTTTTTGGATAACACAAATACGAACGCAGTTCTGCATACGATATCTGATGCGCCACCTTGTTTTCTATTTTATTGGCTAAGGTTGCTTGTTTTAGGCTATACACAAAAAGACCTGCATTGGCATCCTCTAGCTGCTCCGATAGCTCGGATGAACTCAATCTATAGTTTAGAGGAACCAAGATAATTCCGGATCTTTGGCATGCTACAAACAAAGCAATCATCGGAAAACCATGTTCTGCAAGTACGGCAACTCGATCTCCTTCTTCTAGTCCTATTTCCTGAAAATACAATCGGAGGTTATCGGCATAAGCATGCAGCTGCAAATAGGTATAGCGTTCCCCTGTCTCATGCGATACTATAGCCACCTTATTTGGCGTGTAATCCGCCCATTTTGCCACCCAATCCAACATCATGTCGCTACAGCTTTTTTCATCGTTTTTTGCAAAATTAGCCCAACTACCAAAGAAATCACAATTCCTATAGCTGCAGATATGCCCGGATTATTAACTGGTTCTTGCATATATGGGGTAATACGACCGTAATATACGCCAAAATGCACTATGAGCGCAACCACACTTGAAATCCAAACCGTTTCCAAACGAACATTTTTCATAAAAGTACCAAAAAGCACAGGAACAAAAGCTGCAGCAAAATAGCCATAGACCCCATTTTGTGCAAAAATGGCCACACTCACATCTGGGTTTACAATCTGTTTCCAGCTAAGTACAAAACTCACAATTGCCAAAAGTACAATAACCAATTTATTGATTCCAAAAGCTTGTTTTTCGTTAGTATTGGGAAATAAAGGTTTGAGGATATCCGAAGTAATGGTAGTAGACAAAGATTGTATTAAACTCTCTAGGGTAGACAATCCGGCAGAAATTAATCCAACAATAATAATAAGCCCCACACCAACACTAAACTTAACCACCACATAGGTGGGGATTATTTCATCCATTTTTAGCGCATTTCCATTAAACTGAAGATCTGGAAAACGCAATCTGGCATATAGACCCACAACAACAATTAGGAAAAATACAATTACAAAAGCGATTCCACTAATTAAATAGCGATTGATATGGGATTTATCCTTTAGCAACAAAGATTTTGTAATTATATGTGGCTGACAAACTACTGCCACCCCAATAATAAACTGCGCCACCACTATTTCCCAATAATCCCGAAATAAGAAACTAGACGGATTGGTGCTTTGCACCAGATTGGGATCTATTTTTTCTAAGGATTGCAACAAGCCTTCTATTCCATTTTCTACATACTCCCAACCAGAACCAATAAGAATAATAGCCACTATAAACATAATAATTGCCTGTATGGTATTGGTATACACCATAGAATTGGCACCGCCAAACATAATATAACCAAACACAAAAACCGTTATTCCCATTAATACCCAAAACGGATCGGTTTGGGTGGCTTTGGATATCACTTGGGTAAGTCCAACATTTATAAGCACTATAAAAGTGATGAGTAATAATGCAATTACACCAAAAAAGAAGGCATATTTTTTACTCTGGTATCTAGTGCCTATCCATTGTGCCATAGTAGCTGCTTTTACCGAGCTTCCATATCGGGCAAAGCCCTTTGTAAATAAGATCAAAGACAAAATTGCAGCTATCGGAAAAACCACTCCGAAGGACAAAAAACCAGACAAGCCGTATAAAGCAATAAACCCTGGGTTGATAATAAAGGTAGCCGCACTAGTCATGGAGGCGGCCAGAGACAGGCCAACTACCCAAGCTGGAAAACCAATATTCCCCAATGCATAATCTGAAATGTTTTTTGCTTTTAATGCGCCACGTATTACAAAAAATAAGATTACTAGGGCATAAAACCCAAGTAAAATCCATATATAAAGTGTGTTCTCCATCTTTGATTTTTTTCAAAAAAAACAAATCCCTTTAGTTTCATCAGCTCAAAAAAGGTATTGCAAAGTGCGACTTTAGAAATTAAATAGCAAAAAAAAGGTGTTTTCCTTTATTATTAAGCTATTTAAGACAAGTAAGACTTTTGTAGAATAACATCTTTGTTTCCACTCAAAAATTCAAAGAAACCCTTTAGAAATTCCAACTAATTGTGAGAGACACCTCGTATTTTCAATTAATAATCGTATTTTTAAAGAGCATAACTAATGGAAATAACAAAGAAACTTCTAGAACAAACCTTAGAAACCCTATTCCCGTCCCTTGAAAAAGAGGATGTAGCATCCTTTTTATCTATTTGTAACTTCCGCAAAATGGCCAACAAAGAACCTATTGTAAAGGTTGGCCAAAAAACCAATCTGGCTTTCTTTATTTTGAAAGGCGCTATTAGAGGATATCATGTAAACCAAGAAGGGGTTGAAAAAATTATTTTTCTTCGACCAACCCATACTTTTATGGGACCTCCAAACGCATTGTTTAAAGATGCTGCAACCAAATACACCTTCGAGGCTATAGGAGAAACAGAACTACTTTTGTTCGAATTTGCAAAACTGGAAAAACTAGCCTTTGCCAATCAGAAAATTCTAAAAATATATTTAGATAGTTATAAAGAAATTGTGCAAACCATGATTTATCGCATAGAATCTATGATAAACAAAATGCCCGAGGATCGTTACTTAGACCTTATGGAAAAAAATCCAAAGTTCTTTCAGAATTTCTACCTCAAAGATATCGCCAATTATCTGGGAATCACTCCCGTTTCCCTTTCTAGAATCATCAAAAGAAATTTGGAGAAATAATTCCTTTTGAAGAAACCATTCTTTTTATAAAATCACCAATTTATTCCACAATTATTTAGATTTACTGCCATTTCTGGTTTAATAATGCCCTAGTAAATCCTTGTTTAAGAGATATTTACACAATTAAGAATGTAAAACTTAACAATTGTAAATTTTTTTAAATTGAAGCTTTCATATATTTCGGCTCATTTAATTGCGAATGTTGTAATATAAGAGTATGCAAATTTTGAATTTGATAATTAATAAGATGTTTTGTTTTAGTTTCCATATTAAAACTAGTGGTTTCTGTCTGCTTTTTATAAGCCTAATCTCTTGTTCCTCCGACAGCAAAACCACCCCAACTTTCTCTAATAAACTATTAACAAACAACGATTTAAAAGCACACAGCCATAGTTTCGAAAAACAAATAATTGAAGCTGCCCCGGGGATACATATTGCAATAGGCTATGGGTTGGCCAATTCCATTCTAATCGAAGGAAAAGGCGGCAATATTATAGTAGATTGTATGGAATCTAGTAAAACTGCTAGCGAAGTAAAAAAAGCCTTCGATAGTATAAGCGACCAACCCACAAAAGCCATTATATACACCCATTTTCATCCAGACCACACTTTTGGCGCAAAAGCAATGGCTGGAGACGACAAACCCATGATAGTTGCGCATGAAACTACCCAAAGTCATATAGAAAAACTAGTTAATGTTATACGACCAATTATAACCAAACGTTCTTATCGGATGTTTGGCAACCTCTTAGACCAAGAGGCACTCGTTAATGCAGGTATTGGTCCGTTTCTTGGGCTAGACACAGAAGTACAATGGGGCGTACTTAAACCCAACAAAACATTTGCTACAGAATTAGAAATAGAATTGGCAGGAGTCCCTTTAAAACTGGTGCATGCACCAGGAGAAACAGACGATCAGTTATTTGTATGGATAGCCGATAGAAAAATCTTGCTTTCTGGGGATAATATATACAAAACCTTCCCAAATTTATATACCATTAGAGGCACCTCTTACAGAGATATAAAAAAATGGGCAAAAAGCCTGGATAAAATGCGGTATTTAGAACCCGAGATCCTTATTCCGTCGCATACCAAACCTATTCATGGTAAAGACAGCATTTATACTGCACTTACCCAATATAGAGATGCCATTCAGTATGTACACGACCAAACCATTCGCCATATTAACAAAGGAGAAACTCCAGATGAAATAGCAGAAAACGTACAACTTCCAGCTAATTTGCAGTCCTCGCCATATTTGAAAGAATTTTACGGTCGTGTAGACTGGTCTGTAAAATCGGTTTTTAATGGTTACCTCGGGTTTTTCGACGGAAATCCAAGCACGTTACTTCCCTTAAAACGAAAAGAAAAAGCAACCAATATGGCTAAACTTGCAGGAGGTTATACCCAACTGAAAAGCAAGGCACAAAAAGCTTTAGACAACAAAGAACTTCAATGGGCTTTGGAAATCACCGATTTTCTCCTTGTTTTAGAACCTAAAGACCAAGAAGTTAGCAACATACGCTACTCTTGCCTTATTGGACTTGGAGAAGCCAGTAGCAACCCAAATGCTAGACATTACTATCTCACTTCCGCTCTAGAACTAAAAGGTTTAGAAATTCCCAATCAAAAAGCCACAGAAGAGGTGGCACAGACCCTAACGCTGCAATCCATATTTGACGGATTAGCGGTGAATCTGATACCAGAAAAAAGTACAGATATTCATCAGAAAGTAGTATTTCATTTTACCGATATCGACAGTTATTGGTCCATACAGGTAAGAAATAATATTGCAGAAATACAAAATTTTGAAATCCAAGATCCCGATATAGCTATTGCCATGAAATCTTCCGATTTTAAAAACCTTGTTACTGGAGTAGATGGAGGTATGGGAAGCTATTTTTCTGGTAAAATGGATATACAAAAAGGAAGCTTATTAAGCTTTAAGAGCTTCTTTGATATGTTTAAAGAATAGACGAATTAATATACAACAAATGAAGAGAACCATACAACAAATGAAAAAAGTAATACTATGTTGTTTGCTGCTTTTAGGCTTCAATGCCTTTGCACAACAAACACTTAAAGGAACCGTAATAGACAGTAACAATATGCCATTGGCTGGCGCAAATGTAGTTATAGAAGGCACTACTACAGGAACAGTTGCCGATTTCGACGGAAATTTTGCCCTTAAAACAACCCAACAACCTCCTTTCGTTATTCGGGTAAGTAGTGTTGGATATGAAGCCAAAAGTGTAAACATTACTAGCCTAGGACAAGCAATTACAGTAGTTTTAGCAGAAGGAAACCTTTTAGATGAAGTTATCGTTTCTGCTTCTCGTAAAAGAGAAAAAGTACAGGAAGCACCTGCAGCAGTAAGCCTTATTTCTGCCAAAAAAATGGAAGCTTTCGCCACAGCAAACCCAATTATGGGATTAAAAAACCTTACTGGGGTAGATATTGCCCAATACGGGGTTGGAGAAGGTAGAATTAACCTTCGTGGTAAATCTACTGCATTTCAGTCAGAAACTTTTGTAATTGCCGATTATCGAAACACCTCTATACCCAGTTTTGGAGCAAACCAATACGGACAAAATCCTGTAGACGCACTAGATCTAGATCGTGTAGAAGTAATTAAAGGGCCAGGTAGTGCCTTATATGGTCCTGGTGTAGAAGCTGGGGTAGTGCATTTTATTTCTAAAAGTCCGTTTAAGAAACAAGGACTATCCTTTAGTATTGGAGGTGGAAACCGCAAGCAATTTCAAACCGCATTTCGTTATGCCACAGTATCTAAAAACAACAAACTTGGATTTAAGCTAACAGGACATATGCGTTCTGCAGAAGATTTCTTTATAGATGATCCAGAAGGATTGAAGCGTATTTCGGACGATGCTACGACCATTACCAGTAGTGTAACTGGTAAAAATATAGGAGTAACCGAATTTCCAGACTACGACTCCAAAAGCTATTCCTTTAACGGTACCTTAGAATATCGTTTGAGTGACAAAACTACCATTACCGCAACGGGAGGGTATAGCGTATCGGAAGGCTTGATTAGAGTTGGACAGGGTGAAGGATACTCCAAGCTACCCAGACCTTATGCACAATTGCGCATGCAATCTGGAGGCTTTTTTGCACAAGCATTCTGGTCGAAACAATTAGGTGGCGACAATACTTGGTTATACGGAACAGGAAACACCCAATACAACGATATAGACCAATACGAAGGACAAGCCCAATACAATTTTGGCGTGATGGATAACAAATTGGATCTTACTATAGGGGCGGATTATCGTTTAAATATCACCGATTCTAAAGGAAGTATTTACGGAAAATACGAAGACGAGGACGACTATAAAATATATGGTGCCTATGTACAAGGAAAATACAAAGCCAGCGACAAATTGGATGTTATAGCCGCTGGACGTGTAGATCGTTTTGAGGCTTTAGAAGAAACCTCTTTCTCCCCACGACTTGGAGTGGTGTATAAGCATAGTGACAACCATACCTTTCGTGCTACCTACAACCATTCTACCGGAGCACCAGTTGCCTTGAATTTGTATACCGATTTGCAAGTGGGAACTACTGAAAATGGAGTTCCAGTTTGGTTAAATGGAGGCGCTCAACCATTAACATTTCAAGAAGGCAAGGGCTTCATTGGAGGTGGCATTGGCGAGGTAGTAGTAGAAAACGGTTTACCGCTCGCAGCTTTATACCAGCTAGTAGCAGCCGGCTTTGCCGGAAAACCTATAGAACCTTTAGTAAACGCTATAGGTTCACAAATTACTGGAACGACCGCTGCTACTCTAGTAGGTGATCCAATCAAAGAAAGAGCCCCTTTAGAGTCATCCACTTCTGATCAAATTGAAATCGGATATGTGGGAAGAATCGCAGAGAAATTCAAAGTAACTGTTGATGCCTACTATAATAAGAGGGTAAAAAATTTAACAGCAACAATACCGGCTGGCTCTTCTATAGTATATGCTTCTGCAGGACAAGATTTACACGATGCAATTGCTGCTGTAGATAATTCTGGTTGGACTAATCCTGAAACAAGTGAAACATTAGCGCAAATGTTTAAAAAAGGTATAGAAACACAAACTATAAAAGATGGCAAGCCTGCAGTTCTAGGCTTTATGCTTCCTGACCAACAAACCAGAAGGAATGTTGTACCATTGACCTTCTATAATATCGAATCTGTGGATTATTTTGGTGTAGATGCCGGTGTAGATTATTTCTTAAACGACGATATTACCATATTTGCCAATGCTTCTTGGCTAAGTAAGAACTATTGGGATAAGGTAAACATTTTAAACAGCGAACAAACTGTTCCTTTTGCTTTAAACGTTCCAGATTTACGTGCAAAACTTGGGGTGGATTATCTGCCTAGCAAAGGGTTTACAGCCAATGCAGCAGTTCGGTATAGAAGCGAATTCGAATCGGTAAACGGTGCCTCTTGGACTGGAACTACAGAATCTTCTACAGTAGTGGATGCTAGTTTAGGATATATTTTTAGCCCGAAAGTGAAACTAAATCTTTCGGCTACTAATGTATTCGACACCAAGTATCGTCCGATTGCCAATGCGCCATTTGTAAGAAGGTTATTATTAGCCAAGTTGACAGTTCATATAGATTAACCAACGGGGAAGGGTGAAAAATTTAGAATACGATTATGTAATTATAGGTAGCGGATTTGGAGGGTCTGTGAGTGCATTGCGTCTTTCCGAAAAAGGCTATAAAGTATTGGTCATAGAAAAGGGGAAATGGTATAAAGCCGAAGATTTTCCCAAAACCAATTGGAATTTAAAAAAATGGCTTTGGTACCCGCCTATGGGGTGGTATGGCTTTTTTAAAATGACCTTTTTAAATCATGTAACCGTATTGTCAGGTGTTGGTGTTGGTGGAGGTTCTCTCACCTACGCCAATACCTTACCAGTTCCTAAAAAAGATTTTTTTAACACTGGAAGTTGGGCAAAACTAAACAACTGGAAAACCACCCTAGAACCATTTTATGATTTGGCATACAAAATGCTAGGTGCAGCAAAGAACCCAAAATTGTTTGATGCCGATACTACCATTAAAGAAATTGCCGAAGACATGGGCAAGGAAGAACATTTTGAAGCTGCCAAAGTTGGCGTATATTTTGGAGAACCTGGAAAAGAAGTTTCAGACCCTTATTTCGAGGGGAAAGGCCCAAATAGGGAAGGTTGCAACTTTTGTGGCTCATGCATGACAGGTTGTAGATATAATGCAAAAAACACCTTAGACAAAAACTACTTGTATTTGGCACAAGCCGCTGGTGCAACCATACTGGCAGAAAAAGAAGTGGTAGATGTACAACCCATAGGCCCAGAAGATGGATCTGAAGGCTATTCCATACAGTACAAAACCAAAGTAGGAAGGGGTAAAAAAGGAGCCATTACTACCAAAGGGGTTATCTTCTCGGGCGGTGTTATGGGAACTGTTCCTTTATTATTAGAGCTAAAGAAACGGAAATCGCTCCCGAAATTATCGGAGCAGGTTGGTGCCAATATACGCACCAATAACGAATCGCTATTACTACTTACTGCTACCAAAAATTTAGAAAAAGATTATTCCAAAGGCTTGGCTATAGGCTCTATCTTACATACAGACGAGAATAGCCATTTAGAACCCGTACGCTACGGAAAAGGTTCGGGCTTTTTTAAAGCCTTAACGCTTCCTAGCATTTCTAATAAATATACCCTATTTCGATTAATTGGGATTATAGGATTGTTCTTTACAAAACCTGTTAGATTACTAAAAACCATCTTTGGAAAAAAATACGCTCAAAGAACCACAGTATTGCTTTTTATGCAAACATTAGATAGTACCTTAAAAATGAAATTGGGCACCCTAACCAGAATAAAATCTATTACCGAACACGGGCCTAAGCCAAGTGCCTTTATACCCGAGGCTAGTATTTTAGCAAAAAAGTATGGCGCCAAAGTAGGCGGTATACCTTATGCAAACTTTACCGATACCCTATTGGGGTCTCCAACCACGGCACACATATTGGGTGGTGCTGTTATGGGAAAAAATGCCTCGGAAGGTGTTATAGACATGGATTGCAGAGTCTTTGGCTATAAAAATATGCTCGTATGCGATGGATCTATTATTTCTGCCAACCCAGGTGTAAATCCTTCCTTATCTATAACTGCAATATCGGAATATGCCATGTCTAAAATTGAAGCAAATAAACAACCAACCAGTAGTAAGCAAACTGGTATTACCAATAAAAAATAACGAGTACCAAAAACATTAAAAAATGGATAGAAACAAAATACCCACAATTATTAGCCTAGTGCTGCTAGGATTGTTCACGACTATGTGTCGACAAAAACCAGCAGACATCCCAAAAGCAAACAACAATCCTAAAATAGAAAAAGCTACTACTACCGAAAGTGCAACATCTATAGAAGAAGTAAAAAAATTAGACGCCCTCGCCAAAGAGCAATTGGCCGAAAACATCGGAGTACAAGTCTATGTTTATGGTATTCCCATAGTACGCGAAATGTTATTTCGAAACAAATTTAACTTAATGGTAAACAAAGCAGTAGCAAACAACCAGCCTATGTTTTCTAAAAATGCCAACGATGGCGTTCATCTCAACGAATTAATTCATTTGCGTTTGCTTACCAATCACCATCTTACTTCTGGTGTAACACCAAATGTAGATACCCAATATAGTCCAGCTTTTATAGATGTTTCGGATGGACCAGTAGTTTTTACAGTTCCAAAAATAAACCGATATTATAGTATACAAATTACCGATGCATATTTGGAAAATGTTCATTATTTAGGAGGAAACAACAAAGCCGATTATAAAGGAAACTATATGCTCGTAAAACCTGGCTGGAAGGGTAACAAACCTACCAATATAGACAAGGTTATACCTATGCCAACAGACATAGGGTTTGCGGTTTTACGGATACTAAATACCAAAGAGCCAGGAGATACTAAAAAAGTCGTGGCCCTACAAGACGAGTTTAAATTACAGGGTTTACAAGCGTTTTTAGGAAAAACACCCGAGCAATACCCTGTTATGAATAAAGAGCCTATACCAAAAGGCGTAACATTGTTTAGCCAAATGATAGATTATGTAAAACGCTATCCGGATTTGCGCAACGACCAACATTTTTGGTTTTTGTGGAAGCAACTAGGTGTGGATAAAAACGATAAAAACGTAGATTTCACCAAAATCGATCCTGCCATACAAAAAGGACTACTTAAAGCCATTCCAAAGGCCAAAGAAATTCTTTCTTGGAAAGCCAGAACTAGAGGATACAAAGCACGTACTAAATGGAATATAGATTTGGTAGGCGGCTCCTACGGCGATGATATTATGGCTAGAGCAGAAGGTGCCGTGCAAGGTTTTGTAGTGCACGATGCCAATCAGTGCATGTATTTTCATACCTATTACGATGCAGACGGAGATCCATTAGTTGGTGGTAACGAATATCGGATTCATTTTACCAAAGAGCAATTACACCAAGCTAAAGCTTTTTGGTCTATTGTAGCTTATGATGCCGAATACAACCTTATTCCAAGAGAAGATTTTCATTATGCAGTAAGTGATCGATCTGATAACCTCGAATACAATGAAGATGGTAGCTTAACAGTATATATCCAATCCACAGAACCAGAAGGCAAAAAAAACAATTGGGTTCCTATCCCAGAAAAAGGCATATTTAAGCTTAATTTTAGAAACTATATCCCTAAAGAAACACTTTTAAGAGCAGAAACTGTAGAAGATTATTTGCCTGGTGTTGAAAAAGTGGAGAAACCCATTAAAGATTAATACACGGTTCTGTCATAACCTTTTATTCATTAGTTTAAATAAAATGACTGCCTTTTCAGGCAGTCATTTTTATATTACAAGACCCGTTAGGAAAGGGCTATTTATTGGGGTGATTTTAAACTAGAAATGGTATTACCATCCCAAAAACCACTAAGGCAGCTGCCAATTTCAGTTCTGCTTCGCAAACGAGCAATCTTCCAATCTAACATAAGAATTTTCTTCAAAATGCAAAGGAAACTAATGTTTAAAATGCGGATCGAGCCTCACTCCAGCTTCGATACGGATAGGTAGATTGTTTTCTTGTGGTGGTATGGGACACGAATATCTTGGGTTGTAGGCGCACAATGGGTGATAGGTCTGATTGAAGTCGAGCACTATGGTATTTCCTTCTGGTATTTTGAGGTCCATATATCGCCCTCCTGCATAAGATTCTTCTCCATTGGTTTTGTCGTTGAATGGCAAAAACAAATGGTCTTTATATTGTGCCATTTCCATCAAACCCTGATTTTGGTATATCGTAAGGCTGTATTGCTTTCCATCTATTTCAAAATTCGCCCATCCATAAGCAACATATATCGGCAATCGCTCGGTAGTGGTTTTCATTGCAAAAGGCGTTGGATTGGGGTTTTTCTCAAATTTGGCGGTAACACGAAACTTTTTGTTAGGTAAAAAAAAAGGATGTCCCTTAAAGTCCACACGGTCTTTGGGCAACAACGGACTCTTCTTCACATCGGTATATTCCAAGTTCAATTCCATTTGAAAAATGGCAACTTCTTCTTCAAAATCTTGAGAAATTGCCGAAAAAAAAGCCAAACAAGCCATCAAAGATAATAGGGTACGTATCATAGTAAAAGTTTTAAAGCGGCATCTTTACCAACGCAAAATGCCTTTACAACAATAATAAAGAGGTTATTTTTGCAAAAATATACCAAAATCATACCACATTTGGTTAAAGAACCCATAAATAATTCTAATAAGGCCCAATTTCAATCTCTTTTTTAGGAATTGATACCGTTTTCCATGCTATTTGTACCACAAAAAGCATGATTAACAAAGAATGCTGTAACTTACAAGCATGCTTGCATACGTAAACAACAAATGGTTTTTAAGGGTTCTCGCCCATCTATTATTTTGGGTGGCTTTTGTATTGGTATCTCTTTTTGTGTTTTCGGATTACTATTGGAAAGCCAATCCCTTTTTACAATATGCACTATTGCTCATTGCTATCGTCTATTTCAACACTCTAGTATTACAGCCTTATTTAATTGCCAAAAAGTGGTATGCTGTCTATACGATACTATTTTTTGCCATAGCCGTTTCTGCTACCCAATTGTATTGCCAGGTGTTTGCCCAATGTGGTTGTTCCATCATGAAATGTTTGAGCGATTATCTATGGCAAACATTGGTTCCACTGATATTTTTTGGCTTCTTAGGCATGATATATCGTTATATAGATAGCCAAGAAAGCATGCAAAAACTCGAGCAGAAACACCAAGAAATGGAATTGCAACTTTTGCGTTCGCAAATCAACCCACATATGTTGCTCAATACACTCAACACCATCTATGCCTATAGTTTGGAAAAACCCAAAGAAAGTTCAGACCTCATCCTCATGCTGTCGGACAATTTGAAACATATATTATACAACAATCAGAGCCCATTGGTGTCTTTGGAAGACGAGCTTCATTTTATAGACAACTATATCGTATTTCAAAAAATACGCACCGAGGGCATCAAACAAATTTACTATACCAAAACAACCGACCAAAGCAACTATCAAATCGTTCCTTTGTTGCTCATTACCATCATAGAAAATGCATTTAAGCACAGTCGTATTGGGAGTAACATCCAAATCGACATTGCAGCCAAAGCAAGCAGATTGTATTGTAGTTGTTCCAACGATATGGCTCTAGACAGTAAAGAGGATGACCATCAAAAAATCGGACTACGCAACCTCAAAAAACGCCTAGAACTTCTCTACAAAGAGAGCTACCTATTGCGTATAGAAAAAAAGGATCCATTTGTTGTACAATTAGAAATTCCCCTCGCATGATACAAGCCATACACATAGAAGACGAATTGCCCGCTCAAAAAATTTTGCAAAACTATCTGCATCAAACACCGGAGGTCTCCCTCTTGGCTAGTTTTCAATGTATAACAGCGGCACAAGATTATCTGGAAAAACATACAATAGATCTCTTATTTGTAGATATTGAACTACCAGATGCCAACGGCTTTGAATTTGTACAACAATTACCCAATAGTCCTGCCATTGTATTTACCACCGCCTATCCCCAATATGCCGCTTCGAGTTTTGAAATCGAATCCATAGTGGATTATCTGGTGAAACCTTTTTCTTTTGATCGCTTTCAAAAAACCGTACAAAAAATAAACAAATGGCAACAACAAGAAGAAACCTTAGCCCGATATATCTATGTGAATGCAGATAAAACACTACACAACATCCCTTTAAAAACCCTTATATATATCGAATCGGATCGCAACTATATCACTATGGTATGCACCAATAAAAAGCTATGCATTATAGATAGTTTACAGCACTGGAAAGCAAAACTAGGAGCGCCATTTATACAAATTCACAAATCCTACTTGGTAAATAGCCAACACATACAAAAAATACAGGGCAACAAACTGTATATTGGTCAACAACAACTACCAATAGGACGAACCTATAAAAAAAATGTAAAAATTGCTTTGGGTTTAACAGATACTCTTCCCCAATAAAGATAAATAAACTTGAGTTCGATATCTTTGTGTTTCTTTTAATCAAAAACCATGAATAAGAGCCCTAGTGTGCACAGCGTAGCTTTTTACAATCTCGAGAACCTTTTCAATACCACCAACGACAAAGGCAGTTTGGATCGAGACTTTACACCAAGAGGTAAAAAAAACTGGACACGCAAACG
The DNA here is from genome assembly GCA_025800395.1 of Flavobacteriaceae bacterium. GTDB lineage: Bacteria > Bacteroidota > Bacteroidia > Flavobacteriales > Flavobacteriaceae > JAOXRU01. The sequence goes on along the minus strand of JAOXRU010000507.1, from coordinate 3,028 downwards.
ATACGACAAAAAAATCTACAAACTCGGTCGCGTAATTGCCTCCATAGGTAAGCACAAAACTGGCGGTGCACCAGCCATTGTAGGCGTGGCAGAGGTAGAGAACCATTTTGTTCTAAAAGATTTGGCCAATAGCAAATATTTAAAAAAACACGGATTTCAAGTCATTCATTTTGATTCTCCCGACGAAAGAGGTATCGATACTGGGCTCTTGTACCAACCAAAGTTCTTTCAGCCTATACATAGCGATATTTTGCGCTTGGAACTTATAGAGCATGATGGTGTGCAAGACCACACTAGAGATATTTTATATGTTCGTGGCAAATTAAATGGAGAAGAAATACATGTTTTTGTCAACCATTGGCCTTCTAGACGAAGCGATGAAGAAACCGAATACAAAAGAGTAGCGGTTGCCAAAGTACTTCGAAACAAAATAGAAGAAATTGCCGCACAACAATCCAATCCTGCTTTTATGATTATGGGCGATTTTAATGCCGATCCTCGATCCGAAAGCATCGGTGAGCTCATGCATCATAGACTTTACAATCCGATGCTACAACTATTGTCTCCGCATAAAGGAAGCGCATATTACAAAGGCAAATGGCGTCTGTATGACCAAATCATTGTCTCCCACAATTTTTTCGATTTTGAACCAAAAACCCATCAATTCCAGTATGCAAATATTTTCGATAGAAAATTTCTTAGAGAATGGAAGGGACGATTCAAAAATTCCCCATTCCGTACTTATATAGGCAACAAATACATCGGCGGTTTTAGTGATCACTTCCCTGTTTATATCCTTTTAAAATATCATTCGTAGAGATTATTTTATCGAAAAAACGAAAATAAATTTGGTAGTTTGGCGATGTTTTTATACTTTTAATCGATGTTTTGTAGATTTTATTAAATTTCTATAAAAATTTTGTTCTCAAATCGCCCTAAAAATGACATTACAATTTCCCCAAACCTACACCTCTTGGTGTTGTAGCCTTGTCTGTCTGCTATTGCTGCATAGCTATAGCTATGCACAAGAAAAAAAACCTCTATCCAACACAGAAAAAAGCAGAATATTATCTCTAAGAAAGAAATTAAAGTCGACGCATGAGCGCGATTGGAAATATACTATGGCATTTGCCAAAGCCAACAATTTACCCTTGCGAAAAACCGACCAAAACGGAAATTATATGGCCTTGCAACACATTGCTGTAGATGGAACTCCTATATACTATACCACTCTCAATCATACCATAAATGAGGTTACACGAGTAAACCATATACAGCAGGCCAATTTTGCAAACGGTTCTTTGGATGGGAGCAATATGTCTATTGGAATATGGGACGCTGGAGGAGTACGCACTGGTCATCAGGAGTTCGACCAACGCATAGCACACGGAGACAATCCCAGCAACACTCATGTGCATGCAACACATGTAGCAGGTATCCTTCTAGCCAAAGGAAAAGATTCCAAAGCAAAAGGAATTGCAACCAAAGCCACTGCTACCAGCTTTGACTGGTACCGAGACGAAATAGAAGTGCTAGAACAAGCAGGCAATGGCATGTTGCTCTCCAACCATTCTTATGGAATAGACCCCAAAAATGTACCCGATTGGTATTTTGGTTCCTATATTTATCAGGCTTACGACTGGGATAAAATCATGTACAATGCACCTCATTATTTGGTCGTAGTTGCAGCAGGAAATTCACAAGGCAATGGCTACAACGATAGCCCGATGTATGGAGGCAGCAACGACGATCTCGATCTTCTTATAGGTTTTTCCCTATCCAAAAATGCACTTACAGTAGGTGCAATCAAAAACAGCCAGATAGATACACATGGCCAATTATTAGGTGCAGACATGGCCTCCTACTCCAGCTATGGGCCTGCAGATGATGGCCGTATAAAACCCGAAATCGTAACCCATGGTAGCGGGGTATATAGTACGAGTTCCACCACCAACAAAGCATATACCCTTTTGTCGGGAACTTCAGCAGCTACACCAGGAGTAAGTGGCAGCCTTTTGTTGTTGCAACAGTACTACCAAAAAGAAAAAGGAAAACATATGCAAGCAGCTACGCTGAAAGGCTTAGCCCTACACACGGCCGACGATTTGGGCGAAAGAGGTCCAGATCCTAAAAGCGGTTGGGGGGCTCTCAATGCCAAAACTGCTGCGGAAGTCATACAAAACGAAGGGATGCGATCGAGTATAAAAGAATTGGAACTGTCGGAAGGAGAAATCTATAGCTATATCGTAAAATCGGATGGGAAGAACCCTTTATTTGCTTCCATATCTTGGACAGACGCACCGGGGAAAATAATGGTAAACAAACTCAACGATAGCCGTGCAGCCTTGGTAAACGATCTAGATATTCGCATCTATCAAAATGGTGAAGAGTACTTACCTTGGAAACTACAATTGCATGCTCTAGACAATGGCGCAGTTTTTGGCGACAATACCGTAGATCCTTACGAGCGCATCCAATTGGAAAGTGCCGAAGGCAGTTACGAAATCGTCGTAAGCCACAAAGGCAGTCTTTTAAGCGGAAAACAAGCCTTTTCTCTTATTGTAAGTGGCATCGATTTGGGCATACCCGAAGATACCGAAAGCGAAGAAGTAACCTACAATCCGTTTGAAGCAAAATTTAAAATTAATATTACCCCAAATCCCAGCACAGAATACATCAAAGTAAATCACCTCAAAATGCTTCAAGGCTCTACCTATAGAATCATCAATACTGGTGGTAATGTAATACGCGCCAGCAACTATGAAAACTTTAAGCCAATAGATGTATCCGACCTACCAAAAGGCTTGTATGTGCTCTTGCTACAAGATGATATGCAAACTGTAAGTCAAAAATTCTACAAAGAATAGAAACTTGGTATAGATTTAACTAACGTGAGTTCGATATAAATTATCTTCACAGAAGCCTTATAAATAGTGAGATTTGGATTAAAAAGGCGCAGGTTAAACCCTTAATTCAAGGCTTTTTGGAACAAAGATTGCTGTTTATAAGGCTTTCTATAGATTTATTT
>JAOXRU010000303.1 GCA_025800395.1 Flavobacteriaceae bacterium | reverse complement strand
CATTGTTTTGCTTCTTCCAAATTACCATCGAACTGGGTGTATGCAGTTGCAAAAATTCCTCTTGTAAATACGCCTCGCATAGGAAGAAAATGAATTTGTGCTTTTTTGTTTTGAAAACGCTCTAAAGATTCTCCTATCTCTCCCAAATGTTGGTGCGTAAATGGTTTGTACCAAGATACATTATCGTGTCGCCAACTAAAATGTGTAGTTGGACTTAAACGCACACCAGCCCCAGTACTTCCGGTTACGGCATTCACATGAATCTCATGCAGTAATTTTTTATGTTTTGCCAAGGGCAATAAAGCCAATTGGATTGCAGTAGCAAAACAACCTGGATTAGCAATAGCATTTGCCTGTTGGATTGCTTCTTTCTGTAACTCGGGCAAACCATAAACAAAGTTTCTACTGCGCCATTTGGCATCGTTTTTTAATCTAAAATCGTTACTTAAATCAATAATTTTGGTATGCGAAGCAAATGTATTACTTTCTAAAAACTTGGTAGAATTTCCATGTCCTAAGCACAAGAAAACCACATCGACTTCGGATTGAATTTCTCCAGAGAATTTCAAATCGGTACGACCAATCAAATCGGTATGTGTATCTGAAACAAATGCTCCTGCTTTGGTGGTACTATACACAAAATTAATTGCCACTTTCGGATGCCTTAACAAAATACGAATTAATTCGCCTCCAGTATAGCCACTGCCTCCTATTATTCCAATCTGTTTCATGTTTTGTTATTTTTAAATTCGTAAATCTTTCCAGCATTGGCAGTAATCTTAATAAATCCTTTAGCATCCTCCGCCGTCCATGCCTTATTCATTTCGCCATAGCTTCCAAATCCTGCATCCATCAAATCATGTGGAGAATGAATTCCTGTAACTTCAAATCGATACGGATACAAGGTTACAAAAACTTCCCCAGACACCTGTTCTTGGGAACTTTTTAAAAAAGCTTCGAAATCGCGCATTACCGCATCTTGGTATTGTCCTTCATGCAACAACATACCATAGAAAGATCCCAATTGTTCTTTATGATGTAATTGCCACTTGGTAAGTACGTGTTTTTCTAAAGTATGGTGAGCCTTAATAATAATTAATGGAGCCGCAGCTTCAAACCCAACACGTCCTTTTATACCAATAATCGTATCTCCTATGTGTATATCTCTTCCAATAGCATACACTTTCGCAATTTGTTGTAACAATTGAATACAAGCTACAGGCGTATCTTTCTCACCATTTACACCGACCAATTCGCCTTTTTCGAATAACAAACTTACTTTTTGCGGCTCTTCTTTTTGTAATTGCGAAGGATAGGCGTTTTCTGGCAAACCATCGCAAGAGGTTAAAGTCTCGGCACCACCTACACTAGTACCCCACAAACCCTGATTAATAGAGTATTTTGCTTTTTCCCAAGCCTTGTCTACCCCGTGCCTCTTTAGATAATCTATTTCTTCTTCTCTACTTAATTGTTTATCTCTAATG
>JAOXRU010000103.1 GCA_025800395.1 Flavobacteriaceae bacterium | reverse complement strand
TTAATTTTCTAACAAAATTATCTGCATTTCGCTTCACAGAAAACACATTGGCAACAATATAGTACCCTGCTCCAACATCGTTGGTTGCAACTACGCGTACCTTGTTTAATGGCTTTTTGCGGACTGCATTACTTTTTGTGTAGGTTCTATTGGCGGCAACGGCAGTCTCGTCTTTCGCTTGGTCAAATTTACGAATTTTTTTCGATTTGTCCGTTACTACATTTTTCTGCAATACTGGTTGGCGTTTAGAAGAAGCTGCTCCACTACTTCCGTTGTCTACATTCATCACCCACATATCTTGTTTATAATTACCATCCATTTTAGAGGTATAGGCATCCATGGCATCTTGCCAATCGTTAAACTTTTCTAAGTACACATACTTCATCCCGTTTTTCGGATTAACAAAATATTTAGGTTCATGACCCCTTGCTTTAAGGTCTTCCATAAACTTATTAAAGTAGTAATTGCCTTTGTACACATTAGCTACCATATAATAGCCTTTATCTACACCCTCTACATTGGTAAGTCTTCTACTTCTAACCCCTTTGCTTTTGGCTGCTTTCTCAAAAGCTACCGCTTCGGCAGATTTGGTGTTCGATTTTTTTATACTGTTTGGTATTTTATTTTTCTTTTTGCTTTTTTGTGCAACTATATTGGTGTTTTTGTTCTTTTTTACAGGTGTACTGGTGGTGTTTTTTTGCTTTAACTTAGTAGACTTATTTATCTTGTTTTCAAGTTTTTTCTGTTTATCTATAGTAGCAACTTTGTTTACGCCATCGTTAGATTCGAAGAAAATGTCTTTTGCTTCTTCCTTAAAGCTGGGGTCGTTTTCTTTTTTAGCCAGTTTAAGTACTTGAGCAAATCTGCGTTCCAAATCGGCATTTCGGCTACGTTCTAAAGAGTCTTGGCGATAAATAACCTCTGCTAGCACCCCATCGTTTTCCTTTAAGGCTTCTTTTAGTTTTGCAATTTCGGCATCGCGCTTCGCAATTTCTTCATCTAACTCTAAAAACTCTTGTTGCTCTTTGTTTTTATTATCTGCTAGAGATTCTTTGTTTTCTAGGTCTACACGATCTTCGGTAAGCTTAGGCTGAAAAGAATAAGCAAAATTTAATTCATGGGTAAGCCCTAGGTTCTCTCTTTCTTCTTCTAAACCTTTTTCTATAGAATACCCTAAAGAAATACGTTTGTTTAAATTAAAGCCAATTCCGCCAGACAGTCCATAATAGGAGTGGTATCCACCCTGAAGCCATCCTAGCTTTGGTAAGTCTAATACAAGACTACCGCTGTATTGCACGTCTCTTTCTCCTGGTTTTGTAGCTCTAGCTAGGGTAAGCATTCTTGCGCCTTCTAGCAAACCGCTATTGTTTTTA
>JAOXRU010000460.1 GCA_025800395.1 Flavobacteriaceae bacterium | reverse complement strand
TTGGACTGTTGTTTTGGGAGGAATTTTTTAGCGCCCGAGGCGCTAGGTACTGACGAGCACCTGGAGCTTGCTCTCTTCTTATGTGTTCTTCATCACCGTAATCGCGCCGAATGCACTTGTATGGCAATCTGCCATAAAAATGCTATCGATTGAACCTATTTTCAGCGGCGGCGTACTCAGGTACGAACAGTGGGAGGCGATAACCACTGGTGCTGCCAATGATGCCTACCATTCTGCCCACCTGAATCCGCCTATGCACAATATGTTGTTTAAAGGAATAAGACCACTGTTTTAGCACTTTTGCAAGTGCATAGCATCGTAGGGCATCAAATTGACCCCGAAACAGGACGAAAAAATCGAGAAAAATTTTCAAAATTTTCAAAATACCTCCATTTTAGTTTCCCTGAATACGCCTATGATTTTTCAATTTTCCGTAGTTGGTGTAATGATATGTCAAAGATCGATATGTTTGAAGCTTAATAAAGCTTTCACCATTCAAATTGGTCAGAAAATGTGCTCAGGACAACGGTTTG
>JAOXRU010000457.1 GCA_025800395.1 Flavobacteriaceae bacterium | reverse complement strand
AAAAATGCGGAACAAATAATTTATTCTTAAATTTGAAGTAGAAACGGTAGCCCTATGACGGAAGTAGAAATTGAAAAAGAAAATAAAGAAATAGCCCAGCAATACAAAGAACTTCTTCGAATTAGTTATAGAACTTTATCCGATGAAGATAAAAAACTAATACGTTTAGCCTTCGATACTGCTGTAGACGCACATAAAAACCAAAGGCGAAAATCTGGAGAAGCTTATATTTTCCATCCTATTTCTGTGGCAAAAATTGTGGCCTCGGAAATAGGCTTAGATGCTATTTCTATAGCCGCTGCCCTATTGCACGATGTTGTAGAAGATACCGAATACACCCTAGACGACTTGGAAAGACTCTTTGGAGAATCTGTAGCAAGAATTGTAGATGGGCTTACCAAAATTGCACATCTTAAAAAGGATAAAGATGTTTCCCATCAGGCAGAGAACTTTCGTAAAATGCTGCTAACGCTGCACGATGATATTCGGGTTATTATTATAAAAATTGCCGATCGCTTGCACAATATGCTTACCATGGATAGTATGCCAGAGCACAAACAAGTGAAAATTGCTTCGGAAACTTTATATATCTATGCCCCACTGGCACATCGAATTGGTTTATACAATATTAAAACCACCTTAGAAGATTTAGGCCTAA
>JAOXRU010000429.1 GCA_025800395.1 Flavobacteriaceae bacterium | reverse complement strand
TCTGTATAGTTCTTTGCTACATAGGTATTCAAATCAAAGCAACGATTAGGCATTTCTTTGGCAATAGCCTCTATGCTTTTTTTGGCGGCTATTATACTGGTTTTATCTTCCGAACGAACCCGACACTCGTGTTGCATGCCCATGCCGTTTTTGGTTAAAGACATAGACCCCAAATACAATATCTTGTCATCTATTAGGTAAATATTGCTATGTATTTGTATATGAGGACTAAAATGTTTTTCATCCATAAAATAAATCGTAAACGGAAATTTAGTGCTGTATCGGTAGCTATACAGTACCTTTTTTGCTATTTTCCATTGTAAAACGCTTTGTATTCCTAGCAGTAAGCCAGTAATACTATACCCGTACAATATTATATTATCTTTAAAATACCACCACCCTATACCTAGACCAATTGCAATACAGATATTAACCAACAACAAATACCGTTGCCAGCTTCGCCAATGTTTTCTTTGTTTGCTAGCGCCTTCATCTATTTCTCGATGTTGTACCACAAGTTTCCGTACCCAATTATCATCTATACCATTATACAAGGTATTACTTCCCATGGTATACAATTGAATATGTACATTTTGCTTAGAGATTAATAGTAGAGAATCTATTAAATCTTCCGATATTTCCGAAGTTACTATATAAATAGATGCTTCGGCCTTATGCATTTCTCGCATTAATTTTTTTCCTGCACCTTGTCCTATAAACAATTCGCAAGAAGCCCTTTCTACTTGGCTTATTCCTTTCATTTCCTGTACAACTTATATGGCGATGTACTTCGAACCTAGAGGATGCAATAGAAAATCTAACGCAGCCTTCTTTTAGCATTTTAATGCAAAATTCGGATTGTAAATCGCTAAATCATGAGGAAATGATATACTTGCAGATGTGCACA
>JAOXRU010000427.1 GCA_025800395.1 Flavobacteriaceae bacterium | reverse complement strand
CTGGTATCGGTTTGGGCGGGTAGCAGGTTTGGGGGTACGGCATAGAGTTGGTTGTGGCATACGAGTTTCTTGGCGATTTTTGCTTTGATTTCGTCCGTAGCATTATCGAGATCTACTAGGGCTTGTATTTCCACCTGGTTGAGGTCTGGGGCGATGTATTTTTGTACAAAACTACTTTGGTAGCCATGGCCCATATCCTTTATACTGCCATCGGGCTGTTTTTGGAAAACTTCTATAGAGAAAAAGGCGCTTTGGTCTTCGGGGGTCCAGGCGGGTACGCTAAAGTCTAGTTGCAGATAACCCGATTTGGGGATTTCCTGGTCTTCGTATTTTTCTACGGCACTGGCTACGACACCTTGTGCCATACTTTGGTTGTCTGCTGTAGTTGTACTGCTCGAAAAACTGGCTGCCACGGTATCATCTCCCATTTTTTGATATACCGCCAAGCTGAGTTTCTGGCCTACCATGCCCGTGGTATGCACCCAAATGGCGTGGGTGACCTCTTTGGTGGTCTTGCCCAATTGGATATCGGTTTTTTCTGGATTGCTAAACAATACGCTCTTTACTTTTTGTTGTTGGGTATATACCAGTCTCTCGCTAGGTTCCAATACGATATAGTGTGCCACCCCATCTACTGCGATTTGAGGAATTTGGTCGCCATTGGCATCTATTATTTGTACGTTATCACCTAGTTCAAAAGACATATTTTTCTTATGTAAACTAAACGTAAAAAAGAGTGGAATATTTTCGAGCTCGATGAGATTGAGGGCATTTTGTATTTTTTCGACCATCTCCTCAGTGGTTTCGAATTTAAGTTGGGCATTGCCTTGTGCATCTATTTTAGCACTTTGTGTAAGCAAAAGGTTTTTGGGGTCGCTCATGGCCTCTCCTGGGCTACTGACTTCTCCTTGCACCCAGATAGAGATGTTTATGGGGTGGTTGCTTAGATGCTGTAGTTTTAGGTAAGCAAAGGCGATTTCTCCTGCCCCTATCTGCCAACGTTTGCGATTGTTGCCATAGCACCATAGGGCTTTTTTGAATTGGATGTGAACGGCCTGTATTTGGATGTCTAGACCTTTGGTTGTATCGGTATATTCGCCTTCCAATTGGGCATAAAGCTTGTAGCTGCCCAAGGCGTTTATTTGCACGCTATCGCTCAATTGTAGTTTGGAGAGATCTTCTAGATTTGTGGAGCTAAATACCATTTTTTGATCGAGTTGTTGGGGCATGTTCAAAATGGGTTTTGGCTTCCATTTGGCACCAATAGGAAGGTAAATGGGGATATTGGGTATTTGTACCAAATAGTTATTGCAGACTTCGAAAAGATAACTATCGGTGCCACTAAAATTGCCTTTGGTACCGTCTCCACTGGCTTCCAATATATACGATCCATACAAATTACTAGTTAGACCTCTGTACTGGAGTTCTTTTACAGCTAACTGAAAGGAGGTACCTTGGGTTTGAAAAGGAAATACTTTTCCTCCTTTTTTTAAATGCCAGTAACAGTTTTTGTGCTCTAAACTATCCAGAGCTACATTGGATTTTGTCACCGCAGCTTCTATATGTTGGTTGGGAGACAATTTGATCGGGCCATGCGATATTTTGTTTAGCTTGGGATGGCTTACCGCTTTAAATTCCTTACTTATTCTTTTGCCATTGGCATCTTCTGCCACAACCAAATAGGTTCCTTGGTTTTTGAACAGGATAGAAAATTGGTAGGGTTCTATATCCATACCATCTCCCAAGCTCCTATTGGTGACCATCCCAAAGAGGTTTTGCCATATGTTTTGGGGTTTGTCTATAGTGGGTTTGGGCAGTTCGGGCGAATAATATAGGATTTTAGCCTCTTCTGTGATTTCATACACATACCATTGGATGTTTAAAGGAGAGTCGAATCGCTTTTTGCAACTAAAGGCGATGACTTCCTCTGCCAATACCGTGCTGGTGTTGTGGGTGTTTTGAATGCTGTTTTCCAATATGCCATTGGCCTGGTATTGGATCTGTATGGTGCATTTTTTGTATCGGGTGGGATTGCTTTTTCTCCCAAATGCTTCAATGATAAATTCGCCAGTTTCTGTTTGCTGGTCGGTTTCAAATTGTAGGATTTTACCATGATTGCGATATTCTTTCAGCTTTATGAGTTCGCTATCTTTCTTTTTGTAAATCGCCCAATTGATTCGCCATTCACTACCGTTTTTGAAACTTGCTTCAAACCTAAAGCAATGTTTTTTGTTGGCTTTTTTTTCTATGCTTAAGCTACTATTTCCTTGTATTTTTTTGTTGTTGTGGAATAAGGAAATGGCGGTCACACTTGGTTTTTTTTTGGCTTTGGCAGGACGAATCAATGGGGAGACCAAGTAGATTTTGCTAGATGCTGTGGTGCTGTCCTCCAAGACGCTGCTCACTTCATTTCCCTGTCCGTGTTCTGCTATGGAAACCACCTCTTTTTCTCCCATAGCATTACAATCCGCCTTGGAAATACTCAGTAGGGGATAGCCTCCGCCAACTTCTATATTTTTGTTTATATGCTTCCATTGCAAACGGGCGGCACAGGGCACATTGGGGTATTTGCTGGCACAGCTGCCAAAGTTGATATGTGCCACGGTGTTATCTTTGGTAGTAGCCACTGGCATCTCGTTGGCCAATACAATTTTTTCTTGGGACAATTTGGTAAAAGGCAACGCACTTCCTTTATTGTTGGCATTCGCAGATTTTATACAATACAGTTTGGCGCCTTGGCATACCAAATAGCCTTTTTTTGCTTCTTTGTCGAACTTTATCTCGGTAGTTTCTTCTAGCTTCTGGGTTTGCCCACCAAATATAGGTGCCAGTTTTTTGAGGTAGTGACTTTGGTTTAAAACCATGTTTTGGCTCGGACCAACTGGTGTCACCGGTTCGGGATCCGTATGCACTGGACGCATATCTTCACAATCGGGACATTGTGCGCCATTGGGAAACCAAATATGTTCCTCGGCAAAAATAGTGTCATCATCTAGCACCCCACTTTCTCTGTTTTTGGAATAGTTTTTTGCCTTGGCGTAGGTCGTGCCATGTTGGTTGTAAATTTTTCCAGTAAATTTTCCTGCTCGTACGGTATGTCTAAAATGCCATTCTTCCATAATCGTGTTTCTCTAATTGTTTTTTGTAAGACGGAGGTTTATTTTTTCTTCATAACGCCATACCGATCCATAGTGGACTTGGATATGTGCTGTTTTTTCTATACACGGAAAGTCATAAGGAGAGGTAGTGGCTTCCAATTGCAGACTTGCGCGCCATTTTTGATCGCCTTTATGCCCGTTTTTTTCTATAAAAGCTTGAAGTTGCTTGGCACTCCTAGAATGTAAGACCAATGTTGCCTCAAACTGGATATGTTGCAAATCGCCTTTGGGTTTTTGTTGTATAGGTCCTTTAAAATACAAGGTGCCAATTTCTGGAACATACCAATGATGTTCCCAATGGCTTATGTTTTCAAAATCGCGATAGATAGGAAATAGAAGGGTATTTATGGTTCCTGCAGACAAAAGATAGGATTCCCATTTTGCTTGGGATTGGGTTTTTTCATCTATGTTTTCGATTAGGTTTTGCACATAGGAGGCAGGGAATTTTTTGCGTACCATATTACAGCGCTTTTTCCATTCTTCTTTCCATAGATCGTAACCCATAAGACCACGGTAATGACCAAATCCGTCCATAGCTACAACTACTGGATAAAGGCAATCGTTGAGTAGTGCAGCCTTATCCAAAACAGGATTTTCAAATGCTTGGGTATGTTTCCATTCGATACCGATACTATGGATGCCATCTTCCCAATGTACTGGGAACACCTCCAATTGGGAATTGGTAGTGCTTTCTTCGCTAGTATCTCCTAGGCGTATGTTTAACTGATGATGTACCGCAAAGGATTTTTGCTTTTTCAGCCTATAGAAATTGGGGCGTCCGGATTTTTGACATTCCCCAAAGGCAGGATCTTGCTTTGCTTGTGCATCTTGCAGCAATAGATTGCGGTCTTTGTCTGGATGATACGCAGGTAGACAGAGTTGCTGATTTGGTTTTAATCTACTGTGTGGGCGAATTCGTTGGTTTTCTTCGCAATACCTATTGTGGTACATGACCAAAGCTTTCATACTAGCAAATCCAAATTTGTCTACCAAAAAAGGAAGTTGCTCGTCTTTACCCACGGCATATGGGATTCCATTAAATGTTGTAGGGGCGTGCATGGCTTAAAATAGTTTGGTTTTTTCACCACTTTGTGATATGATTTGTTTTTTGCTGGTTAGCTCCATGTTTTCTTTGGTGCTATCTACGGTAATTTTTTCGGCTATCTCGCTGATGCTTTTTCCCATACGTTCAAAATTGTTGGTAGCGCGTTCTGCTATATCATTTGCAGACAAACTGTATTGTTCTCCAGCGTTGGTACTAATATTTTCTCCGGCGCTTATACCGATGTTTTCACTAGCCGCTGTTTGGATGTTCTGGGCATTTTGGCTAATGTTTTCACTTGCAGTGATGGAGATATTCTTAGCTTCGATTTCGATATTCTCCGGTGCACTGATGCGAATGCTCGAATTGCGGGTATCGATAAAAATGACGTTATTGGACGCATCGGTAATGGTAATCCCTTGTTCTTTGGTGTCGTCGTTGAATTGTATAGTATGACCAGATCGTGTGCTAATGCTTTTGATATGGTTGTTGGGACCTCCTCCAATGCTGTTTTCGCCATGGTACATGCTTCCCATTGCAAAGGGGCGCATAGGATCTCCATAGCGAAAACCGATCATCACTTGGTCTCCCATCTCGGGTATGAACAACTGGCCGCGGTTTTTTTCGATGACATCGCTACTACCTGCATCTGGGGTCATCACTTGTATCCAATCGGTATCTTGACTTCCATCTTGCCAAGGAAATCGGGCTTTGATACGCCCTTGTTTTCTCGGATCGTCATTGTTGATAACGGTGGCCAATTGGGGATAGGCGGTGGGAACTTTGTAGTCGGGTTTTGGTAGGTATTCCATGCCCGATGGGATGGCGGTAAAACTACAATGATACACCCCATTGACTTCGGCATGATGACGAATGTCGATAATCCGATATTCTCCATAGTGTTCGGGTTCGTTTTCTTGGTATTTGTCGCCAGTACGTAGGCTGGAAATTTTGAGGATACTATTGAGCTTTAGTCCTTGTACGCTACAATTGGCACGCAATACATGTATATCGGCTACTGCGGCACCTTGTTTGCCTTCCAGATAAGGATCCATCCAGGCCCTATCGATAGCCGATCGTTGGCTGTGGGTACGCCCAGGCTTGCGGTAGAGCTCTTGTGAGCTTCGCACGGCATGATGCCCCAATAGGTTGACCCCTGCTATGGTGTTGTTGGTTTTGTTTTGGGTGAGATGATGATCCACATCTCCATAACTGTAGACTTCAAATTGATGGGGACGACTCTCGATACTAATGCGCACATTGTCTAGATGTGGTCCATATTCGAGTTTTACAGGACGGGTGTAATCGGGGCGACCGATGACAAGTTTTACCCCATCCCAAAATAACCATTCATAATATTGGGCAGCCAAACGACGGATAAATTCAAAACTGCTCTCTTCGAATTGGCACATATAAGGAATCTGCCGTTTGATCTTCGGTTGAATTTGGGCGGGTAAGCCGCTGGGTTGAATTAGCTTTTCGAAGATAGATCCCAAACTGTGATCGTTCCAGGAGTGAAGACTGGGTGCATCCTCTAGTTTGATCGATTGGGAATAGCCCTCTAGAATAATGTCGCCTTCATGTCCGTGCTCATGGGCTAGGCTGATATTGGTAATGGTGCCTACAAAATCGATCTCCCCAAAGTGAATGGCCAAGGGAGCACCCAACCATTTTTGGGAGGTTTCGAGGGTGTAGTTACCGCGTTTTTCCCCAAGCTCATGATCGATACGTACCGAAAAACGATGGTGGTTGTACATCGTTTGTTCCAAATACAGATCGTGAAAGCCTTGTACAAAACTACCATTAATGGCTAGTTTGGTCTTGTTTTTTGCTTTGTTGTTTTCCATGTTCCTATTTTTAGTTAACCAAATCGTTTCGATAATAAAATAGGATGGAAGGTGGTGGTATGTAGATTATACAAAATTCCAAATCTTATTGCCAACATGACAAGTATAGGAAATCTCTTATTTGTACATCATCTATAAAAATAACATTTATTAGCAGAAATAGAAATGGATAACAGCAAATTTCGATCAATGGATGTTTTCCTACGGTGGGTGGGTATAATTATTTAGAAATCAATTTATTAAATAGTGTTAATTCGCTATGCTGTCGTACTTTGGTGTGATAGGCATGGGTTTGCTCAAAATGTTACTCGAAAACTGAAGTTTGGCGTAATCCCAAGAGAGAGACGTTCTATTTTTTCAATAGACCCAGTAGATTCGTCTAGGCGGTAATATATGTTTAAAGCTTGTTTGTCGTTGAGTAGATTGAGAAGGGAAAGGCCTATACTGCTTTTGAGTTTCCAAAAATCAAACTCGTAACTGAGGGAAGTGTCTAAGCGCAAATAGGCTGGTAGGGTGCTGCTATTGGTGGGTTGGTAGACCAATTGGTTTGGAATTTTTCGAAAATCGATGGGGTTTTGTGGATCTGGTTCGGTATATGCTCTGCCGGAGCGCCACAACAAGCCGAAGCCCAATTTGAAAGCGGCGATATTGTAGGTGGTACCGAGCGTAAGCTGGTGTTCGATTTCTAAGTTGTTGGGAAACTGTTTTGGGTTCAAATCTTCAAAAGTGTAGGTATTTCTATTGTACGCATAGCTGAGCCAACTACTGTGGAATTCACTTTTTTTGTTGATGAGAAATTCCAATCCACTTACGGTATAGTTCCCTTGGTGCCAGATTTCGAATTGGTCTTCGTTGATAAAGCCCTGGTTGGCTGTGGTGATGCCATCCACTTTTTTGGTAAAGCCTTCGACTGCGGTATACCATCCTTTCTGATTGTATAGAAAGCCCAAGGCGAGTTGCCGGCTCTTGGTAATAGGCAATTGGTTTTCATCGGCCAATGTCCAACGACGTTTTTCGATTCCCAAAAAGTTTTGTTCCAAATCGATGATCTGGTTGGCTACCTGACTTTTCTTTTCTGCTTTTGCTTGTATGGCAAAACCACCGTAAAATTTGTAGGTCAGTCTGAGCCTAGGTTCAAAAAGCCATTCGTTGAAAGATTTGCCATCGTCAAAACTATTGGGATTGTTATAATAATTGGTTCGCAATCCGATATTTCCCGTCAGACGTCTATCGAAAGCACGGAAATCCAAGGCAGCAAAAGCGGCATATTGGCGTACGACATCTTTGATATAGCTTTTGTATTTGGGTCTATTGATGTCGGTAAAATTGACGATAGCGGTTTCGGAAGCATGTATTCCAAATTGTATTTTTACAGCTTCTTTCCACTGCCAATTGGCATCTAAAGTAGCAGCCGTTTCGCTTACTTCATTGTCTTGAAAAAGAACCATATCGGTATAAGGACTACGGTTGTTGGCATCTAGGTTGAATTTGGAATAGTAGGCATTGGCTGTGGTCCAAAACACATCCGACCATTTGCTTTTGACCTGTATGCCTACTCCAGCTTGATTTTGGGTCAGATTGCTATTGGTGCTGAGGAGTCTACCATCTTTTTGGAGTTGTTCGGTATAATTGAGCACATTTCCCAATTGAATAGCACTGAGTCGGATTCGATGTTTTGGGTGGATGTCCCACAAGAGTTTTGCGCTGAGATCTTGATAGTAAAAACGTTCTTGATTGATGAGTCCTTCCTCGCTGTCTGGGGTGTTTACGATGCTTATTTTGGTGTCTTGAAAAGCTTTGTTGAAGAAGGTCTTGTAGGTGGGGCTTCGCCATAAGTCGGTATAGGATCTTCTGGCAGATAATTGTAGATTGACGTTTTCCCAAAGCGGAAATTGGGCAAAGACATCTGCTGCTAGCATATTGAAGCCTCCTCCGGCATATAGATGGTCATTGAGTTTGTCTTTGGTGTCTATGGCAATCGTACTACTTACCCCATCGGTGTACTGTACTGGTGTGCCATTTTTAAAAATGGTTACCGTATTGGTGAGGTAGGGGTTGAATGCCGATATGAGTCCAAAGAAGTGTCCGGTTTGGTACATTTTGATTCCATTCCAGAGCACCAAGTTTTGGTCATTGGTGCCCCCACGGATATTGATGTCCGATACGGTTTCGTCTATACTTTTGATACCCGGTAGGGCTTGTATGATTTGTAAAACATCTGGTTCTGCCAAACCTGGTAAGGACCCAAATTGGTTGGGTTTTATTTGTATAAATCCAGAGTTGCTTTGTCTTATGCCTTTGGTAAGATAATCGCTGACTACTACTTCGGTAAGTTGGTATACTCTTTCTTCCATAGCAATTTCTATGCAATCTCCGTTTGGGGTATAGGAGATTGAAATACTTGCTGGTTTGTATCCTAAGTGTTTGATTTTTATCTCGGTTGCATTTTCTGTTTTTTGGAAATAAAAGCTACCATCCCTTTTAGAAACCCGACCTTGTTGGGTGCCTAGGAGTTTGATGCTTGCTCCAAATATGGGTTTGTTGCTTTTGCTATTGCGCAGTATACCACAAATAGAACCTATTCCACTTGGGTGTATGACATAGTAGCGCTCATTTAGTTTTTGCACTTTGAGACCATACTTGTTTTGCAATAGATAGATGGCTTTTTCTAGGTTTAGGGTTTGGATCGTATCTTTGCTTTGCATGCCTTGGATACTGCTATCGGAAAAGGAAAATTTGACAGAAAATTTGTTTTCTACTTCACGAATAAACTCTCGAAGGCTTTGGGTGTTCTCTTTTTTTTGTTCTTGAGCATATAGGAAACAATTACAAAAAAAGAGAAGAAAGACAAGATTAGTCTTGATGTTTGTCATAGATCAATACTTTATTTCCATCGATATGATACCCAAGTTGTAAAGGTAAGCATATACTTTGTAAAGCAAGCTCTAAATTTTTGTGTGTAAATGTACCAGAAAATTTCAAATTGGTATTGACATTTTTCAATTTCAATTGCATATGGTATTGTCTTTGTAACTCGTCCAAAACAAGGTGTAAGGGCATGCTGGTATAGGTTGTTTCCTGATGTATCCAAGAGGGCTCGCTAGCCGAAGTAGTGCTTTGGAGAACTTTATTTTCATAAATGCGAATACTACTTCCGGCTGTTAAGGTAAATTGCTGTTGTTGGTAGTTTACAGCCACTTTGCCTTCATAGCAGATCACTTCAAAGCGTTCTTTGCGGTGGACGACATCAAATTGGGTGCCGAGCACTTGCACGGTACCGCTATTTGTCTCTACGGTGAATGTACTTCCTTTGGCTACTTTAAAATATGCTTGTCCTTGGAGCTGTAATAAGCGATTCTTATTCCAATCGTCTGGTTGGTATCGCAATTGGGAAAAAGAATTCAGGGAAACCTGCGAGTGGTCTGGGAGGGATATATTTCGTTGGGAGGCAATGGATGTTTCAAAATGGATTTCTTCTGGACTATTGTTCCAAGCAAAGTATCCTATGCTAAGCAGTATGATAAAGCTAGCGGCTATCTGAAGCCAATGCTTGGTATGCAAGAGGGACCTGACTTTGGTGTTGGGTTTTTTGTTTTGAATCGCATCAAAAGATGCTTGGAGGTTCAAAGTTGGGGGGGTTAATTGGGATGCTGTTTGCCCAATACGTTTATAAGAATCGGCATATGGAAGCCGATCAAATGCCTCTTGCTCAGCTTTGCTGAGCGTACCTTCGAGCCATTTTTGGATCAATGGTTGTTCTGTGTTTTTTGCTTCCATACTTTTAAAACAATTGAAAAGGTGTTTACCCTACTCTGTTGGTTAAAAAATTATATTCCTTCGATTTCTTTTCGCAAAGATTCTAATGCTTTTGAAATTCTCTTTTCTACTGCTTTTATTGAAATGTCCAACATTTGGGCTATTTCTTTGTATTTTTTACCCTCTATTCTATTGAGTAAAAATGCAGTTCGTTGTGCTTCGGATAAATGGGCAATGGCTTTTTCCAATTTTTCTCTATATTGTTTTTCTTCAAGAACAAATTCTGGATCTTGATTGGAGATGCCAGTTTGTAATGGTTTGTATTCCAAGCGCACCTTTTCTGCTTTTACGGTATTGAGAAAATTGTTTCTGGCAACCATAAAAAGGTAGGCTTTTGCCTTTTCAACCGGTACTTTTTTGCAGTGTTCCCAGAGTTTTATAAAAGCCTCCTGTACCACATCAGCTGCCTTGGCACTATCGCCACATTTATAATAAATAAAGTTGTAGAGAGCTTGTGCATGTGATTGATGCACTTTTTGATAGGTTTGTTCTTTGCAAAGGTTATGTTCTTTAGATTCCAAACATTGTTTATTTAGATCGAAAAATACGCATTACAAAAAAAAAATAAAAATGAGGTAGGGTTTTTTTTCTAAAAGTTGTTTTATTATCGTAAACCTCATAAAGCAATAAATGATGAAAAAAATGAAACAATTATTTATTTTCAGCCTACTTATTTTAGGATTGGTATTTCTGCAATCCTGCCAGAATGAAGAATTAGACATTATAGACAATACAGAAACCGAAAACATTACTCCAGATTCGGAGGCGGCCAACCTCATGATGCGTACGGTAAGTAATGATGGTTCTTTTGATAATATAATTGATGGGGCTAGCTGTATCAGTATAGTGTATCCGGTGACAGTCACTGCCAATGGAATCGGTATTACTATCGAATCGGAAAAAGGACTAAAATTGATTGAAAATGTATTTGACGCATTGGATACCGATGAAGATATACTAGAAATTAGTTTCCCTATTATGGTGGAAATGCCCAATTATGAAACCATAGTTATCGCAGACAAGGCTGCTTTGGTCGAATTGGCCAAACAGTGTATCGAGAATGGTGATGATAACGATATAGAGTGTGTAGACTTTGTATATCCTATTACATTTGATAAGTTAAACCTACAAGGAGTGAAAACTTCTCAAGTACAAGTAAATAGCGATAAGGAGATGCGCAAGTTGCTTGATCAACTAAACGATAAAGAATTGGTGAGTATTCAGTACCCTATTCAGTTAAAGACTTCTACAGGGGAAGTGATTGATGTACAAAACAATGCGCAATTGGTAGCGACTATAGATCAAAACAAAGGGCTTTGTGATGAAGACGATGACAATGACTATAATGACGATGATTTTGATTCGGGACATTTGGAAAGCTTTTTGAAGGACTGCGATTTTAAAGTGGTGAAAGTGATTCGCAACGAACAAGATAGTAGTGTACAGTATAAGTCGTGGGAAGTTGAATTTGATTCGGAAAACAGGTTGAAGATCGAAAATGAGGGAGGAACTGTGATGACGGGCACATGGTATTTGGTGAAAAACGGATACGATTTGGTGTTGAAAACCCAAGTAGAAGATGCGCCAGATTTTAGTGGAGAGTGGAAAGTATGTGAGTTAAGTGAAGGAAAAATAAAGCTGTATATAGATGATGCCAATAAGATTTTCTTGAATACATATTGCGATGATGATACTAGCGAAAACAAATCTGTAAAGGAGCAGATGATGGATTGCAAGTGGTTGATCAAGAATGTGGAGAACAATGGTACGGCACAGGATACGCTTATAGGATACCAATTGCAATTTGCCGAAGAGGATGTGGTAGCTGTGTATCGTGGAAATAGCTTAGTTGGCTATGGAGAATGGAGTTTGTCTAAAGAAGGAGAAACATGGTATGTGGATTTGCGTGAATTTTCCAATATGACTGCTTTAAATATGAAGTTGCCAGTATATGAAATCAAAACGAAGCGATTGAAATTGTACAATGGAAATGGATCGCAGTTAAAGTTGGAGAAGTTTTGTGCGGATGGTCCTATAGATGAGGATGTGGCGGAGATTACCGATGTGCTGATGAGTGCCGAGTGGCAAGTAAGCAAGTTTGAGCAGAATGGAGATCCGATGGAGGGCTATAGTGCGGATATATTTGAGTTTACGGAGGACATGGAGCTTGGTGTGAAGGATGCGAATGGTACTTTGCTAAGTAGCGGTTTTTGGAAAGTATATCGCAACAGTTATGGTGTGTTGGAGATGATGATCAATTTTGATTTGACTTCAAATTACTTTCCCCTGGTAAACGACTGGAAAATAGCGGAAAAGAAGGATGATGAAATAGTATTGAAACACGATAATGGCAATGATCAGTATGATTATTTGACATTTAGAAAAATAGATTAACACTTTTTAACCCCTTTTATAACCTTGAAATAAAAAGAGGCTGTCGCTAATGGCAGCCTCTTTTTTTTTGATATGGGTTTGTGATTTTTGGCTGAGGGATGGATGGGATAGCTTTTTTTGAAGAAAAGATGGAGCTACTAGAGTGAGGAAGCGACCAGCGGAAGCTACCGCAGCCGTAGTAGCTCCCTTTTGTGAAAAAAAACTAGAAGGGAGAGCCCGACGCCACGCATGGAGCGTGGGGGCAGCCCCAAATAAATGCGGCGAAACTTCTACAATAGCTGGTAATTGCTTAAATTTGCAACTTTCAAAATAATTGCGATTTATGTTCGATAATTTAAGTGATAAGTTAGATAAGGCCTTACACCGTCTGAAAGGGCATGGGCAGATTACCGAAATTAATGTAGCCGAGACACTGAAGGAGGTGCGTAAGGCACTATTGGATGCGGATGTCAATTTTAGGATAGCCAAAGAATTTACCGCCAAGGTGAAGGAGAAAGCCATGGGGCAAAAGGTATTGACCTCTTTGCAACCAGGGCAATTGATGGTGAAGTTGGTAAAAGACGAGCTTACCGAACTCATGGGGGGCGATGCTGCTGGAGTTGATCTTTCTGGCAACCCATCGGTTATTCTCATGTCTGGTTTACAGGGTTCGGGTAAAACCACTTTTTCTGGTAAACTAGCCAATTTTTTAAAGAACAAAAAAACAAAGAAACCTTTGTTGGTGGCCTGTGATGTATATCGTCCTGCGGCAATAGATCAGTTGCATGTGGTAGGAGAGCAGATTGGCGTAGAGGTTTTTTCGAATAGAGAAGAAAAAAATCCGGTTAAAATTGCGGAGGCGGCTTTGAAGCATGCCAAGAGCAATGGACATAACGTGGTGATCGTGGATACGGCGGGTCGTTTGGCTGTGGATGAGGAAATGATGACGGAGATTGCCAATATTCACAAGGCGATAAAACCAAACGAAACCTTGTTTGTAGTGGACTCTATGACGGGGCAGGATGCGGTGAATACGGCCAAAGCCTTTAACGATGTATTGAATTTCGATGGGGTAATCCTAACCAAACTCGATGGGGATACTCGTGGTGGTGCGGCGATATCGATTAAATCGGTAGTGAATAAGCCTATCAAATTTATAGGTACGGGAGAGAAAATGGAGGCCATAGATGTGTTTCATCCATCTCGTATGGCAGACCGTATTCTTGGAATGGGGGATGTGGTGTCTTTGGTAGAGCGTGCACAAGAGCAATTTGATGAAGAGGAAGCGCGTAAACTGCAAAAGAAGATAGCCAAGAATCAGTTTGGATTTGATGATTTCTTAAATCAGATTCAGCAAATAAAGAAAATGGGGAGCATGAAAGACCTTATGGGCATGATCCCTGGGGCTGGAAAGGCATTGAAAGATGTGGATATAGACGACGATGCTTTTAAGCATATCGAAGCAATTATCCATTCTATGACTCCCGAAGAACGCAGTGCTCCTGCAATATTAAATGCTTCTAGAAAGAAAAGGGTTGCTAAGGGAAGTGGTACTTCTATACAAGAAGTAAACAAACTATTGAAGCAGTTTCAGCAAATGAGTAAAATGATGAAGATGATGCAAGGCGGCGGCGGTAGACAAATGATGCAAATGATGCGTGGCATGCGCTAGGGATATTCATCATCAGCTGTCTTTTGGAGCAGGACAAAAAGAAATAAATAAGACTAACCAAAAATATCGGTCCCATGGAATTATTAGATGGTAAATTAGTATCAAAGCAAATCAAAGAAGAGATTGCAGTAACTGTAAATAAAATGAAGGAGCGCGGAGAGAAAGTTCCGCATCTGGCTGCAGTTATTGTTGGGAATGATGGCGCAAGTTTGACTTATGTTGGTAGCAAGGTGAAGGCTTGTAAGCTGGTTGGTTTTGAATCTACATTGGTGCAACTGCCGAGTACCACATCGGAAGTAGAATTGCTGAGAACGGTAAAGGAGCTGAATGAAAATGACGAGATAGACGGATTTATCGTGCAATTGCCTTTGCCAAAACAAATAGATACCCAGAAAGTGCTTATGGCGATTGACCCAGATAAGGATGTGGATGGTTTTCATCCAACGAACTTTGGAAAAATGGCCTTGGATATGAGTACGTTCATCCCTGCAACCCCATTTGGAATATTGGAATTGTTGGAACGCTATAAAGTGGAAACCAATGGCAAGCATACTGTGGTTATTGGTCGCAGCCATATCGTGGGTAGACCAATGAGTATTCTTATGGGGCGTAAAGGATTTCCTGGAAATTCGACGGTAACCCTTACCCATAGCCATACCAAAAATATAACACAGATTATTTCTCAAGCAGATATAGTGATTTCGGCCTTGGGAGTTCCTAACTTTCTAAAAGCAGAAATGGTAAAAGACGATGCGGTAATTATCGATGTGGGAATTTCTAGAGTGCCAGACGAAAGCGCCAAACGTGGGTACCGTATAGTAGGGGATGTGGATTTTGAAAATGTAAGTAAAAAAGCAAGTTATATTACTCCTGTTCCTGGTGGCGTAGGGCCAATGACCATTGCAATGCTAATGAAAAACACTTTGTTGGCAAGAGAGAAGCATATGTTGGCTAGGAAATAAAAATATCTATTAAGATAAAAAAGGTCGGTTCGCTTGGAGGACCGACCTTTTTTTTTGCGATGCTCTGATACCAGTAATTTCAAATGGTAAATGAAATGAAATTATTCTTCAAACAAGAGCTTTACCTCTGGGTCGAGAACAATGTCTTTGATTTTTTTCTTGCTTTTCCAATTCCAATTATGCTTTTTGTCTACTATATAAAGGCTACGTTTTTCAACACTACCATCTAGATAATGTACTGCGATTTCTAAAGGAAATACAAAGCTGTTGTTTTGTTTTTGCTGTAGTTGTAAACTGACTTGTTTTCCTTCCTGATTCCAGCTATGTTGTAGTATGGGATGACCAGCTTGGGAAAGCCATTGCTGAAAGAAAGTGTCTAAATAATTTTTTTTTGGATCGTAATGTTGCTGTACTGTTTTTTTAAAATCTTCGGTATCGGCATTTGCCAATTGGAAATTTTGGTAGTAGTCTTTAATGATTTCCCAAAAGACCTCGTCCCCAGTTTGCATACGTAGCATATGCAAAAACCAGCCACCTTTTTGGTAAGAATTGGCATTGAGCAATTGCATCAGGTTTTTAGTTTGGGTATCTATAACTGGGGTATAGCGTTTTTTGGAGAAAGCAATAATTTCTTGTCGCTGTGTTTGCATGCGTTCCTTGAGCTTTTCTTTTCCGTATTTGCTTTCCATGTAGAGATTGGTGAAATAGGTCGCAAAGCCTTCGCTTAGCCAGAGGTGACTCCAGTTGCTTTCTGTAGCGGAATTTCCAAACCATTGGTGGGCAATCTCGTGAGCCAGAAGGCTTTCTGCTTTTCGTTTCCCAGTTACCGAGTTTTCGTAATAAAATATATTGGAAGCATTTTCCATACCTCCAAAACGTGTCTTGCTTTGTACGTTGGCAAGCTTCCCATAAGGATAGGGCGCGATATGGTCTATAAACCATTGTAAAATTTCTTTTGCTTGTGCATAGTCATAAAACCCAGCATTTTTGTTCTGCGGATACACCCAAGTAGACATTGGGATCTGATGTACTTTTCCAATGTACTCTACAGCAAAACGGGCAATTCCAACAACCATCACTTTAGATGGTATGGGAACTTGGGTTTCCCATCGGTGTAGTTTCCCGTTTGCGGTATTGGATATTTCTTTTAAAATACCATTTCCAACTACCTGGTAATGATCTGGTGCCTCCACACTAAAAGCTACTATAGCTTTTTCGGAAGGATGGTCTATACATGGCAACCATTGGTGTGCTCGATTTGGCCAATTGTCTCCAAAAAATGTACGGTCTCCAAATTTGTTTTTTGCTATAACGAGTCCGTCTTTTGGCACGCCTTTATATTTTATGCGAATAACAGTAGTGTCTTGTGGGGCAGCTATGGAAATGGCTATCCTGTTGCTGGTGTGACTATACATAATAACGCTTCCCTCTACGGAGACGTCTTCTACTAGCATTCCGCCTTTGGTATCTGCGTTTTCCAGATCTAGGGAAATACTATTTGTGTTGTTTTTAAAGACAGCCTGAATTTCGGTCAAGCCATAAATGGTGTCGTTAGTATCACTTACCCGAAGCTTGTAGTGGTAATGGAGTATATCTATATTTTTGCTTGCTTGTGTATATCCAAAATGGATACTCAATAAGGTGTAGATACTTAGTAGTAATAATCTCATGCTATATTATTTTACAAATAGTTGGGAAATATCTTTAAAAGATTTGAATTCGAGTGCATTGCCAGCGGGGTCGTAAAAAAACATGGTGGCTTGCTCACCAACTTCCCCTTCGAACCGTATATAAGGAGCAATAATAAAATCTAGGTTTTGTTTTTCTAGTTTTTTGGCGAATGTCCAAAAATCGCCCCAAGGTAGCACTACGCCAAAATGTGGGACAGGTACGTTTTTGCCGTCTACGGGATTGGTGTGTAAGGCCTCATTGCTTTTGGGTTTATAATGAATCACCAATTGGTGGCCGTAAAAATTAAAATCCACCCAATGATCACTGCTTCTACCTTCGGTGCAGCCCATAGTTTCTCTATAAAAAGTTCTACAGGTTTCTACATCGTCTACAGGAATGGCTAAGTGAAAAGGATGGATCGTACTCATGTTTTTACTTTTGGCTAAAAGTAAGGATTCTTGAAGAAATACGAGAATGTAATGATGATTTTATACCAAAACAAACCCATTAGCCGCAAGCAACTGCAAGGCACTGTGGGAATCTATTTTTACGTTTTTCAAAAAATTGTTTTTAATAGGAATTGGGATTTGTGTGCAATTAAATATACTAGATTCTTGCAATTGGGTTTCTTGAAAAATGCTATTTCGAAGATTGCAACTGTCCCAAGTAACTTGTTTACAATTGGCTTGGGTGTAATCGAGCTGTTCTAAAATACAATTTACAAAGTTGGTGTTTTTGATGTCGAGGTTTTCGAAACTACTATAGCTAAGATTGGAATGCGCAAAAGAAAACTGCAGCATAAAGTTGTTGCAATTTCCAAAATTAATCCCCATCATTTTACAGTGTGCAAATGCTACATCTTTGAAGCTTGTTTGTTCTACCTGTACGTTGCTGAGGTTGCAATTGGTAAAAGTGCATTCTACAAATCCACTTTGATTGAGGTTGATTCCTTCCAAATTACAGTCATCAAAGTCGCAGTTTTCGAATTGTTTGTTGCACAACTCGAATTCTGTGAAGGTTTTGTTTTTGTAATGCGCGTCTAAAATCAATTTTCACTTGTTTCTCTATGTACCTTATCTAAGGAAAATGCGGGTTGGCAAATGGCCAGATAGATACAGTCTTTGTCGAAGGGATTGCTGTAGCGAACCCGATTTCCTTTGTTTATTTTGATGGATTCTCCAGCGTTTAGAATAATGGTTTCGTCGTTGATTTCTATTTGCTTCTTTCCTTGAAAAACAAAGGTGTATTCGTCAAACTCTGGGCATTGGGCTGGCTCACTCCAACCTGATGGTGCAATCATATGGGCGATACTGATATCTTTGTTGCCATCTGTGGCTTGGCCCCAATGTTCTGCAATGTGTTTCCCGTCCGTGGTAGGAACAAGGAAAGGGCTTTTTTGTAATTGATATGCTTTTTTTACTCCCCCCATCCAATCATTAAATATTTTATTTTGGCATCGTTGGGTATTTGGATGGCTTCTATTTTGCCCATATTATAGCGGAGATTTTCTGGAAGTTCTTTTTTATCTATGGTAAAATATAAATCAGACTCTGCTATGAAAACCACCAAATTATTTAAAGAATTGATGATGTTGTTTACGGTATAGTGTTTTTGTACATCCTTAAAGGTGCTGGCAAGACCTATGCCTTTGTCTGTAGCAAAGCGATTGTCTAATATCTGTACATGTCCTATTTTGGGAATGCTATCCGAGGAAGGACTAATTTTCATGAGCTCTTTACCATCTCTAAAGATAGAAACGGAACTACTGCTATTGAGTTTTCCATAGTCAGCTGCCTTTGCGTGCACTACAGAATCGTTTATAAATAAGGAGTCTATAGTTTTGTATGCAGTGTCTTTATGTAAATTTCCTATTTGATTTTTACTCAATAAATAAGGATTCTCTTTTTTGCATTGCACCAATAAAAGTGTTGACAATAGGATAGCGAATAATAGATATGATTTTGTTTTCAAGGGTAATTTATTTGATTTTTGTTATGAATTGATGATGTTTTTATCTTCTCGATTTGGTGAGTACACCAAGAACCCCTCTGATGAAGGTTGCGCTGGTGACTACTTTCAAGGCTGCTTTGAGGTAAGGATTGGTCCCAGAAGAGCGACTACTTCGGCTTCTAGAGCGAGAAGATTTGGCTTCTTTTTCCTTTTCTTCTTCCTCTGCTCGAAGTTTTTCGGCTCGGGCAATTTTTTCGTTCAACATTTCATAGGCACTTTCTCTGTCTACTTCTTTGTTGTATTTTTTAACGAGTTTGGATTCGTTGATAATTTCTTTTAGTTCGGAGGCAGTTAGCACATCCATTCTACTCATTGGTGCCCGCAGCAAGGTAGCTGCCAGAGGGGTTGGACGGCCTTTTTCGTCTAGTGCAGAAATTAGTGCTTCTCCAATTCCTAGGTTGGTTAAGATGGTTTTGGTGTCGTAATAAGGCGAATCAGGATAGTTTTCTGCTGTGAGCTTTATGGCTTTTCTGTCCTTGGCTGTAAAAGCGCGCAAGGCATGCTGTACTTTAAGTCCTAATTGTGATAATACCGCATCTGGCACATCGGTTGGGTTTTGGGTTACAAAATACAAACCAACTCCTTTAGATCGAATGAGCTTTACGATGCTTTCAATCTGATCGACTAAAGCCTTGGAAGCCTCGTCGAAGAGTAAATGGGCTTCATCTATAAAAAGCACCAATTCGGGTCTGTCGCTATCTCCTTGCTCTGGAAAAGTTTGGTAGATTTCTGCCAATAGACTAATCATAAATGTGGAGAAAAGCTTTGGTTTGTCCTGTATGTCTGTTAGGCGGATAATGTTGATGAAACCTCTGCCATTCTCATCAATGCGTGTAAGATCGTCTACTTCGAAGGAAGTTTCCCCGAAAAACAGATCTGCACCTTGCTGTTCTAGTTCTATGATTTTTCTAAGTATGGTACCTGTAGAGGCAGTAGAAATACGCCCATAAGCTTCGGCAAATTCTTTTTTGCCATCTCCCGTAGCATATTGCAATACTTTTTTGAAATCTTTTAGATCTAGTAATGGTAATTGGTTGTCGTCACAATATTTAAATATTACTGCTACAATTCCTTCTTGTGTTACCGTTAGGTCTAAGATTCTAGATAAGAGAACAGGGCCAAATTCGCTCACGGTTGCACGCAATCGCACCCCATTTTGTTCAGAAAGTGTTAGCATTTCAACTGGAAAGCCTTTGGCTTCAAAGGGGAATCCTATTTTTTGGTGTCTTTCATCAATTTTTGGGTGGCCTGGACTAGCTTTTGCCAATCCACTCAAATCTCCTTTTAGATCCATGAGTAATACTGGAACACCTTTGTCTGAAAGATTTTCGGCTATCACTTGCAAGGTTTTTGTTTTTCCCGTTCCTGTTGCTCCAGCTATAAGGCCATGACGATTCATGGTTTTGAGCGGAACTTTTACATAGGCTTTGGTGATGGCTTCTCCTTCCAGCATAGCAGCTCCCATATTGAGGTATTCTCCTTTGGTGGTATAGCCTTCTTCTATATGGTTGAAAAACTCCTGTTTTTTATCCATTATTTGATATTTTCGATAAAAATACGCTAAATCCATCATTCAGAAAAGAGAAGTTATTCACATATAATGGGATTGGTATCGTAGGGACAGTTAGATTTTGAAGTTTAATACCTTTTTGTTCTTCGTATTTATAACTTTAAAAAATAGGTATCTTTGCCGCATGAAGCAAAACGACAGCAAAAAATTGGTGGATCAAGGAATGATGCTTCCTTTAATGGAGGCCTTTTATACCATACAAGGAGAAGGGTATCACAAAGGAAAGGCGGCATATTTTGTTCGGATTGGGGGGTGTGATGTTGGTTGCCATTGGTGTGATGTAAAGGAAAGTTGGGATGCAAGCATACATCCGCCTACAGCTATAGATAGAATAGTTGAAGAAGCGAAAATGTACTCGGACACTATAGTCGTTACAGGAGGAGAACCATTAATGTGGAATATGAAACCCTTAACAACAGCATTAAAAACTGTTGGAATACAAACCCATATAGAAACATCTGGCGCTTATGCCTTGTCTGGCCACTGGGATTGGATATGTTTGTCGCCCAAAAAAACGATGTTGCCTAAAGACGAAATATACGCTGTTGCCGATGAATTAAAAGTGATCATTTATAACGAGCACGATTTTAAATTTGCTGAGGAACAAGCGGCCAAGGTGCATGAGAACTGTATATTGTATTTGCAGCCCGAATGGAGTAAGAAGGATGCGATGATTCCAAAAATAGTTGCGTTTGTAATGAAAAATCCAAAATGGATTGTTTCCCTACAAACGCATAAATACCTAAATATTCCTTAAACTATTTAATTTTTGGCTATTTTTTTGGTGAACCTAGAGTCTTTCACATCTACGATAAGGGTGTATATTCCTGCAGGTAGATTGTTTACTGCTATTTCGATGATGTTGTCATTCACCATATATTGTCCGCTTTTCACTACGATACCAGAACTAGAATAGATGGCGTAGGAGCTTAATTTATTGTTGAATTGTGAGGATAATTCGACCTTAAGCGGCTCGCTATTACTCACTGGATTTGGATAAACTGTGATTTCTTTTTGGGTAGAGAATATCTCCGACCAACTACCTTGGCATTCTAGGTCAGTACTAACACTTATGGCATTTCGACCTGCTTCTAGATCGAGTGTCATTTCATTGTCTTCGACTTTGGTTCGTTTTCCGTTGTGATAAATGTTGTATGTATCAGCTCCTTGTAGCTCTAGCTTTACTTTATTGTCTTTTAGAAGGGTATGCTTTACCGCTATTTTCTCTAATGGTGCAATGTTTGCGGATAAGATTTGTTCAAAAGTTGGATAATCTCTGTGGGTAACCACTAGTACATACGAGTTGGCTTCTAGATTGTTTATTTCTGCGGCATCCTGAAAGCTGGTATTGTACACAGGGGCAAGATTTTTATCTAACAACTTGAGGTTGAAGATGAGATCTGAATCTGTTTTTAGGAGTAAGGTACCGTTTTTTTGATTAGGACAGGCTTTTTTTACGGTTATTTGAAAGGCGTCTTGTTTTAGATCTAAGATTTTACAGCCTTGCTTTCCTACCTTTTCACCTAGGGGTGATTTTGGACAATTGTCTAAGGAGTTGGGAACCCCATCTCCGTCTATATCTGTGTCGCAAGAATCGGTTATTCCGTCTTTGTCAAAATCTGCGCCATCTTCTACCTGTAGGGTTGCCGAATAGCTGCTTGTACAATTGTTGCTATCCTTTACAGTGAATTTGAAAGTACCAGGGCCTAAGTCTCCAAAATGAGATTTTGTTTCATAATCGCCATCATTCATTTTTACTTGAAAAGGAGGTACGCCACCTCGAATATCTAGTTTTACACCACCATCTGCAGTGTTTGAACAACTCGGATTTTGGAGAATTAGATCTGCGGCCAAATGTGCAGGTCCAAATAATTGCGCAGTAGCCTTGTAAGTTTGGTTTTGAGAGTCGGCAACGGTAACGGTATAGTTTCCAGAAGTAAGACCGCTAATAGTAGCTTCGCTAGTGGGGGTTTGATCATTTAACTGATAGGTGTAAGGTGGCAAACCACCTTGAGCCTTTATGGAGATACTTCCATCTTCTCCCTGATAGCACAAATTATCCTGAATTTCTAAGGTTGCGGTTAAAGGTGCAGGATCTCCAAATAGAACTGTTTTGCTAACAGTACATCCTTTACTGTCTTTCATTGTAACGGTATATAGACCATTAGGTAGATTTTTGTAGGATCTATCGGCTTTGTATTCTCCATCATTTATTTTGAAATGAATTGGAGGTACACCAGCTGTTGGTTGAAGTTCTATTCGACCGTCTGAACTGTTGTCTGTGCTCGGTGCAGATTTGTACAAATTGAAATCCAATTTATCCGCAGGACTTGTAAAAGCAGTTAATACATAGGTCTTGCCCGAACTGTCTTTAATAGTCACGACATAAGTGGCAGGCGGTAAGTTTTTTATGACATTGGAATCTTGGTATGTCCCATTTTTTATCGACGCTCCTGTATTAGAATCTTTTATGTCTACTTTATATTGGTAGGGAGCGACACCTCCATCCACATTCACTATGATGATTTGGGCATCTTCTATGCCGAAACAACTGTTTTCCTTTAATTCCACAGAAACTTTAAAGGGGGCGTCTTGCGCCAATAGGGAAGATAAAGGGGCGATGATAAATATTAAACTGATTAGGAAAAGTAATCTTTTGTTCATGATTTTCTTTTTAATGGATAACTTTAAAGTCTAAATTACGAACAGAAGAATGTTTAAAAGAAAAGACTTCTTTGAGAGGGCTTTTTCTGTAGATTGATGGTAGGTTTTGGTCGTTGAAATTTTTCGAATTATAGAAAAATTAAAGAGTTGTCTTAAAAAATTGACGCTAATTGTACTTGTTTAAAAATGCTTACAAGGTCTGTGGTTGGCAAAAGTAATGGCGTTTTTTTTGGCGATTATCTTCCGCCAATTTCTTGTAAATCAGCGATACAGTTGTGGTCTAGTTCTGGCACCCCATTGTTTTTGGATAGTCTCGACCATAGTTTAGCTGGTGTAGTGAATTCTATGACTGCGGTCATCAGACAATCACCGTTGTTGCAGTGATGACCATTGGGTTTGTCTTCATGAGCTTCTATCATATGCGCACCGTTGTTTACCAATCCAAAAAGATGTCCCAATTCGTGTTGTAAAGTGGAACTTTCTAAGGTTTTAATTAAATTTTGGTTAGTGGTTAGGCTCTTTATTTTTCCTTGATAAATTGCCATGGAAGTATTGCGAAATGCAACGCCTAGGGTAATGCCATTGGAATTGAAATCTGCTTCGGCCTCGGCATCGGCAAAAAACACGAATACCGCTATGGTGTCATCGGTATTGAAGGCCGTTCGATACTTTTTTTCGATATCTACAATTTCTTGTAAGCTGTAATTGTCTTGGTTTTGTGAGGGAATCTCGGTGAATTTGTATGTAGGAGTTTGTTTGTGGGTACGTTTCAATACAAATTCAGAAAATTCGGTTATTGCTTGGTCGGAAGGCTTGTGGTCCTTTGGGTAGACCATGTCGAAAACTATATTGGGAAAGGTGTTTGCGGATAGGAGATCTAAGGCAGAATCGCCAACGGCTTTCAAATGGGCGGTGCCATTTTGATTGGATTGTTGGTCTTCTTCTTGATTGCTTTCTTTGCCGCAGCTAAACAGCCAAAAGAAGGTGTAACAGATACATAGAAAGAATAGTTGTTTTTTGTTTGCGGCCATAAACGGATGAATAATCCTAAATAAATAGGTTGGATTGGTAAAACAATAAAACGTTGAATTAGAGGATTTAGTATAAATGATGGTTGATTTCTAGTTTGGCCAAATAATCGTAATGCTCCCCTTGGGTTATGATGTTGGTTTTAAAACCAATCTGTTGGGAGATTCCTGCCAGATTATCGGGATCGAGGTAGACCCAATTTATTTTTTGACGATATTGTTGGTATTGCAATTCGAATTGTACTTCGCCATAATAAGCTGTTTGTTCTGGTAAAATAAGCCCTCCATCTTCTGTAGATTCGAACAAATAACGCAAATCGGAAGAATCTAAAATGATTTGCCCATCGGGAATCAAAAGACTTTTGAGGTGGTGTAGGAAATTTGGAATTTCTCTAAAGGTCCCAGCCAGTCCTATGCCGTTCATTAGGAGTAATATAGTTTCAAATTTTTGATCTTTAAAAGATAGGATGTCTGATAAAATGGTTTGTCTGATTCCTCTAGATTTGCAGCATTGAATTGCGCCAGGAGAATTGTCTAGAGCGGTAACATCTAGTCCTTTTTGTTGTAGATGGAGACTGTGACTGCCAGCACCACAACCAATATCGAGCACTTTACCGCGACAGCTGTTTAATGCTTTTTGCTCGATTTTTGGCATTTGACTATAGGAACGAAATAAATAGGGTACCGAAAGTATGTCGTCTTCCATAGTTGGAGATGACACCAAGATGTCTTGGAGATAATTTCCTTTTTGATAATCTAAGACTGCAGTTCCAAAAACATCATTCATAGGTGCAAAAATCACCATTTTTTTGTTGTTTTGTAAATAAAGCATCAAAAAAGTGGCATACGACCTAAAAGCTTTGGCACGAAGAGCCCAAGAAAAACAAAAAGAAAACAAGAAGTTTTTTCGGCAACTAAAAAAGAAACCTCCCAAAAGACTCGATTATATCATGCAGGGGTTGCACCAAGAGGCCTTTGAGCAGATAGACTGTCTGGCATGTGCGAATTGCTGTAAGATAGCGGGACCTTTGTTTACTGCTAATGATATTCGGCGCATTTCCAAATATTTAAAAATGAAACAACAGCAGTTTATCGAAGCGTATTTGTATGTGGATGAGGATCAGGATTATGTGTTGCAACAGTTGCCATGTGCTTTTTTGGGAGCAGACAATTATTGTAGTATATATTCGGTTCGGCCAAAGGCATGTGCGGAATATCCGCATACCGATCGAAAGAAGTTTCATCAGATAGCTTCGTTAACCATGAAAAATATTGCAATCTGTCCGGCAGCTGAATTGGTGGTAGGGCAGTTAAAAGAGAAAATAGGTAGGTAATATTGGATGAAAGTTGTATATTGGCGTATAATCTTACAGTATGAGACGCATCGTTCTATTCTTTGTTTTATTGAGTAGTTTTGTGGTTTCTGCCCAGCAATGGCAGTATTCGTTTGAGGATGCACAAAAAATGGCTTTGGGGACAAATCGTTATATATTGGTAGATTTTTGGGCCAATTGGTGTGGTCCGTGTAAAGCGATGGATGTAGATACCTGGGGTACCGAAGAGGTACAGGAATGGATGCAACACTATGTAAGTGTGAAAATAGATATAGACACCCATAGAACATTGGCAACCAAATACAATGTACGCGGTATTCCCTATGTGTTTATTTTGGATCCTTTGGGCAATGTGCTATATGCAGAGATGAGTTATAAGGACAAAAGTCAAATGGTAAAAATCCTCAAACGATTTGCGGTGAATTCTAAGTATTTACAACGCGAATTGGTAAACTATTATAGAGAGGATAGTTTTAACAATAGCTTGCGATTGACACAGAAGTATTTGGATTTTGCGATATTAACAGGGAAAGAGAAAAAATCATTTTTGAATTTGGCCAACCATTATATCATTGAAACCCGCAAGAAGCTCGATAAAGATGGTAGTAAATACCAAGACTATGTACAGCGTTTGGAGTTTTTGAAATATCTGAGAGATGGTTATTCGGGACGTTTTAAAAAAATCAAAAAGCAATTGAAAAAACAAGATCTGGCTGTTGTAGCACCTATGAATCTACAGTTGTATCGATATCTTCATTATTTGATAAGCAAAAATGACAAAAACAAGGCCGCTATCAAGCAGTGGTCCGATGCGTTGGAGAAAAACAATGGTACGCGATATATAAAAATGGCCGAATATGTCTTTAAAGAAGGAGCATAGGTAATATTATCTCGCTGGGACTACATTGGATATAACAGATATTTGCTTCGTGTTTTTTGAAATTCTTGCAATCCTTTTTGCCAAGTCTTTTTGATTTCTTTTTCATCCATACCCGCTTCTATTTGTTTTTGTAAGCTTTTGGTACCTGCGAGTTTGGTAAAGAATTTATTGAAAAATTGCTCTTTATTTTTTGTTTTTTGATATGCTTGTGTCAGCCAATTCAAGCGGATATTGCTAAGAGCGGCTTCCTGGCTGAGATCTTCTCCAAAGCATTTTTTGTTTTGATGTTTCGGGTATTTTGCTCCAGGTCGCGAAATTGGGGTATAGGCAAAACCATTTTGGGGTAAATATGGAGACCCATAAATTTGAAATTGTTTGGTGGTTCCTCTGCCGGCATTTACATTGGTACCCTCAAAAAAACAAAGACTGGGATATAGATTGATGGATTTGTCATTGGGCAAATTGGGAGAAGGTTTTATAGGCAAATGATAGGAGTTGTTTCTATTGTAATTGGCCACAGGGATCACCGTAAGTTCACATTGGATTTTTTGTTGTAGCCACTTTTCTCCATTAATCATTTTTGCGTATTCTCCAATGGTCATCCCATGTACGACAGGTATGGGATGCATACCCACAAAGCTCTGGTGTTGCATTTCCAATATTGGCCCATCGATATAGTGGCCATTTGGGTTTGGACGGTCCAAAACCAACAATGGAATGCGGTTTTCTGCACAAGCTTCCATCACATAGTGCAGACTGGAAATATAGGTATAGAATCTAGCACCGACATCCTGTATGTCGAAAATGACCATATCAATACCTTCTAGCTGTTGTGCACTAGGTTTTTTGTTTTTTCCGTAAAGAGAAACAATGGGCAAGCCTGTTTTGGTATCGATGCCATCTTTTACCGTTTCACCAGCATCGGCTTTTCCTCTAAAACCATGCTCTGGAGCAAAAACTTTTTGAATGTTTTGTTTTAAACGAACTAAGGAATCTACCAGATGTACGTAATTATTGTCCGAATTGCGGAATATTACCGAAGTTTGATTGGCTACTATAGCGATTTTTTTATTTTTTAGTAGCGGAAGATATTTTTCGGTTTGGTTGGCGGCAACTAGCAGTTTTTTTGTGATCAAATCTGAGGAAATCTCATGCGAGGATTGCGATGAGATATTTTTATTTCCGCATCCAATTATTATAATAACCAATAATAATATCTTACTTTTGAAGGAAGTAAACTGCATATCGTTGAATTTAGAATTATTTATAGCAAAACGCCTTATCAAAGGCTCCAATGATAAAAGTAGTGTTTCGGCACCAATAATAAAAATTGCAATAGCAGCAATTGCTATAGGGTTGACCATGATGTTGATCACTATCGCTACAGGATTGGGGCTTCGATACAAGATACGAGAGAAGGTAGCAGCTTTTAATGGGCATATACAAATTTTCAATTACGACAACAACAATTCGGATGTTTCTGTAGTGCCTATAAGTAAGAATCAGGCGTTTTATCCACAGTTCAAAGATGTAGAAGGAGTAGGTCATATGAATGTGGTGGCGACCAAAGCGGGGATTATTCGAAACGAGAAGACCTTTGAAGCCATTATTGCCAAGGGAGTGGATGCAAATTATCATTGGCAATATTTTGAAGAATATTTGATAGAAGGGCGCTTGCCTGATTATACTGGTGCGCTTAATTTTGAAGTCTTAATATCAGAACATTTGGCCAATCGTTTGGAATTGAAAACAGGCGACAAGTTTTTTTCTTTTTTTTTAAAAAACAGCAGTAGTGATTTTCCCAATCAGCGAAGTTTTGAGGTCGTAGGAATATACAATAGTGGTATAGATGAGTTTGATAGTTCGTATATCATGGTAGACTTGCGTCATATTCAAAGGATGAATAAATGGGAAGCAGATCAGATTGGGAATTTTGAACTTTTTGTGAAAGAATTTGATCAGTTGCCTGAGATTTCGAATCAGGTTTATGGAAAAATATTGAAAAATCTCGATTCTGAATCCATACTTCGCAAATATTATAGTATTTTTCAGTGGTTGCAGGTTTTTGATTTTAATATTGCATTAATTATATCGGTAATGTTGTTGGTTGGTGGTATTAATATGGTCACAGCATTATTGGTTTTGATATTGGAACGTACTCCTATGATTGGTATACTGAAGGCCTTAGGTGCTTCGGATTGGAGCATACGGAAGATGTTTTTGATAAAGGCCACCTATCTGATAGGAATTGGACTTTTTTGGGGAAATATGATCGGTTTGGGGTTGTTGTTTATACAGCAGTATTTTGGTGTGATTACTTTAGACCCTTCCCAATATCATGTGGCGGAAGCACCGGTGCATATGCATTGGGATTATATATTAATGTTGAATATAGGTGTATTGCTGGCATGTGTGTTGATGCTTGTGGTTGCTTCGTTTATAATTACCAAAATAACGCCCATACGTGCGATAAAATTTGATTAACTAACCTTTTAAATAACTAGATGGGATGCTACAAACTAAGAGAATATTAAATCTGATTTTGGCTTTGGTGTTTTTGTTTCCGGCCATGACCGTTGCTCAGACCAAGCTAAGCAAAAAAGAGAAAAAACTGATGCAGGCAGTAGCTGCCAACAATGCGGAAGCTCTAGCCTTGTTGACCAAAGTAGTCAATATTAATAGTGGTAGTATGAACCACAAGGGAGTGAAAGCCGTTGCCGATGTATTTGATACGGAATTTAAAGCAATTGGTTTTAAAACCAAATGGATAGATATGTCCGAGGTAAACAGAGCTGGTCATTTCTTTGCAGAAACACAACCTAAAAAAGTGAAAGGGAAAAAGCTCTTACTTATTGGTCATTTAGATACGGTTTTTGAAGAAAATAGTCCTTTTCAGCAATGGAATATGGTAAACGATAGCATTGCGCATGCACCAGGAGGTAATGATATGAAAGGAGGTAATGTAATAATTTTATATGCTTTAAAGGCCTTACAGGAGCAGGGTTTGTTAAAAAATGCACAAGTAATAGTAGGTTTCACAGGAGACGAGGAGCATACAGGAAATCCTAAAAGTATTAGTAGAAGAGATTTGGTAGAAGCAGGTAAACGCTCCGATATTGCTTTGGGTTTTGAGCCTGCTGCGAATATGAATGAGGCCACTATAGGAAGGCGAGGAATATCTGGTTGGACAGTAGAGACAACCGGAGAACGGGCTCACTCTTCTTTGGTGTTTTCGGAAGAAATAGGAGCCGGTGCCATTTTTGAAATGTCTCGAATTTTACATCAGTTTTATACCGATGTGCGTGACAAAGCTACGCTTACTTTTAACCCTGGCGCATTATTGGGAGGAACACTTATGGAATACGACGCCCCGAATAATAAAGGAAATGTTTTTGGCAAGACTAATGTAGTGGCACAAACGGCGGTTGTAGATGGAGGGCTTCGTTTTATTTCGGAAGAAGAAAAAGAAACAGCGCGTGAAAAAATGCGCGAAATAGTTGCGAATAATTTACCGAATACAAGTGCCAAAATATCTTTTAAAGATAGTTATCCTGCTATGGCGCCAACCAATGGAAATGAAAGACTACTAGATAAATTAAGTCAGGTGAATCAGGCCTTAGGTCTTGGGCCAGTAGTAGCATCTAATCCTGTTAAGAAAGGAGCTGCTGATGTGTCTTTCGTAGCTGCATATTGCGATGCCATGGATAGTCTTGGGGCTTATGGGCATCATGCACATACTCCCGAGGAAACAGTAAATATTAACAAATTCGAATTGCTTACACAGCGAACAGCTATCTTGTTATATCGGTTGTTGCAAGAACAATAATATTAGGCATTAAAACAATTACAATTAAGCGCAACCAAAATGAAATCGGTTGCGCTTTTTTGTTATTGTTGTATAATTATGGTTGGTTCTACCCTTATAGGAAAATTACAGCTATTTGCTATAAAGCACATCTTGTGTGCTTCCCTATGTAATTCTATGGCTTGCTGCTGGTTTTTTTGGTTTTTAATTGTTACTACAGGGCGTAAAGCTACCAAAGAAAACCTGCCGCTGCCATTCGGATATTCTGTCATTTCTCCCTTGGGCTGATCTGTGTAAGTAGTTACTAAAATTTTTTTGGTAGCACACAAATGTAAATACCATAACATATGACAGCTAGAGATACTGGCAACTAGTAATTCTTCTGGATTTAGTTTGTTTGGGTCACCTAAAAATGCAGTATCGGAGCTGGCAGATATATGGTGATTTTTATTAGGAAAAGAAATCTCATGATCTCTTTTATATGAGGTGTAATTTTTGGTTCCTGTTCCAGTGTTGCCCGTCCATTTTAAGTTGCAGTTGTATTGATGTGTTTTCATAGCGAACAATTTGTAGTAAATGTAATCTATTGTTCTAGGCCATACAAATTTACAGTATCTTAACTACAGTTAATTTGGCAGCAATGTAGTTGGTCTGTATTTTTATCTATATCTGAGGTTTCTGTTTTTTCTTTGCATTTTACAGTTTCCTTTTTGGAGTTTATCTGGTGTAACCCAATAAATGATGCTGCATTAAAACTATTAATGCCTACAAAAAATAACAATATCCAATGTTTAAAACCAATTTGCGATAGATTCTTTTTCATATGTTTATAACGAATCTATAGAAAAATAGTATCTCAGAAAGATGTTTTAAGATAGGTTTAACGTACCAGAATATGGAGAATACAGAGTTGTTGTGGGTTTGGAAATAACTGTCGGTACTGCATTAGTTGTTGTACCATGTTTTTTTAGTAAAGCTTATTTCGAATACGAGTTCCATTCACTATTTGAAATTACTGGCACCCCCTTAGATTGCATCATTTATTTTTGATTTAAAAGATAAGGAATACCAAATTAAGGTTAACTTAATTATTAGTGTCAAAAAATCCCCCTTCTTTTATTCACAAAAAAAGGGGGGGATTGGAGAAACCGATTAAAATAGATTTTGGGAAACCATAATGTTTGTTTCTGTTACCGCTACAAAGGATAGTAGGTGTCTAACAAATTTTACACTCTAAATATATAATAAAAGCTATATAATACCGCCTTATTGTTGTAAGTTTTCTAAATATGTATGCAAAACTCATGGATTTTGATGTACTTAGGTTATATACTATTTAAAATACATATATTCTGTATGCAATATTTATTTAGCTACTTATTCTATAAATATTTGTGAGATATAATTTAAGTTAGATTAAAATATATTATTAGTGTCGTTTATTTTCTTTTTTTCAATTGGTGCAAATTCGGTAAATAGGTTATAAATATATAATTATTGGTGATTTTTTAAATCGATACACTCATTTATACGGTATTTAAATTCTCCTTTAAATCGGTCTTGAAAAGGTGGAGGGAGTCGTGCATAGGCTGGGCTCTTTTTATTCATTAAACGACAACTAGCGATGAAGACCCCATTGTTATATCTATTGCATTTCTACATAAATGCGCAAGAATTATTAGAAATAAAAGGAAGCGTTTACACTCCAGGCAATTTTTATTCTGAAGACTTTAGGTACACTGTGCGCATAGCCCAGTTAGCAGTATACTTGTAGATTCTACTTTGTAATTGTTTAGGCCGGGAAGCGAATAATTAATGGGTAAACACTCTACTTCTCCGCAATTTTTACATTGAAAGTGAGGATGTACATCTGTATGTTTCGAAGCGGAGCAACCATGACATTTGGCGTACCATTTAATGCCATTTTGGTCTAAAAAAGAGTGCAAAATCCCTTCTTTTTCTAATTTGTCTAAAGCCCTATATATGGTGCTTTTGTTTACCGATAACATCAACCGATCTACCAATTCTACTACCGAGATGGCTTTGGTTGTGGCATCAAACTCTTTTAATAATAAGTCCAACGATTTTGTCTTTCTGAGAATTCCCATACAACAAATTTAACGCAACTTAGTTGCATTAACAAATCTTCTTTTTATATTTGCAACTGAGTTGCATTAAGAAAAACATGTATTGGTTTTGTACGCTTTGTAATCTGTTTAGTATAGAATAAGAGTATAGGATGATACGATACGGGAGTGTGTTTATAGCATGTGTAATGGCATTTTTATGTAGAAATATTAAGTACAATGAATTTAAGTTTAAAAAAATCCGATACTATAGGTGCTCTGGCCAGTGGACTTTGTATGATACACTGTTTCGCAACACCATTTATATTTATCGTGCAAAGTTGTTCGGTAAGCTGTTGTGATGCTGCACCAAACTGGTGGAAATGGATAGATTATTTCTTTTTGGCAATATCCTTTTTAGCGGTTTATCAAACAACCAAAACAACCAATAAGCGTTGGATTAAACCTGCACTATGGATGAGTTGGATTGCTTTGTTTCTCACCATTGTTAACGAAAGACTAGGGTGGGTAGCCTTACCAGAAGTAGTAACTTATATTGCAGCCATGGCCTTGGTAGTGTTGCATTTATACAATCTAAGATATTGCCAATGCAAAGAAGATGGCTGTTGTGTGCATAACCAATAGGTATTTGTTTGCTTATACCATTTCTAGACTAAAATAGCTCCAATAAATAGGAATTTATTAACAAATGGAGATTAGGATTCTACAATATGCAATACCATTGAAATATATTATTATTTAAATAGCATTATGATTACAAAAAAACAAGTATTAGATGCCCAAGAACTATGGGGTTCGGGAGTGGTGAAAATTGGATCTTTAAAAGAAGATAGAGCCGCTTGCGAAATTTTTGCAAACGATTTTCTAGATCGTTTATATGCTTTTCGGCATGGTGCAGTTTCGTTTAAACCTACCAAATGTGCTGTAGAGCAATTTCGGCCAACGAAGCCAGAAGCACTATCGTATTTTATTGCTGGTTCGGATCGGGTTTGTAAAGAAGACAAGGGTTTTGCAATACAACCATGGACTAAGGTGCGCTTCGAAAATGCCAATATTATATTAGAGGAAAATAGGGCACTGGCTATGGGTAATTATTATTTTACAGATTTGGATGGAGAGGAAACAAAAGTAGAATATACATTTGGCTACAGAGTATTAGATGGTGAATTGAAAATAGATGTGCATCATTCTTCTTTTCCTTATGAGTTAGACTAATGCAGAAAAGCCTTTACTTTGTATGTCCTACCGATTGTATGGAGACAATTATCACAAAAACTTTCGATAAGGAACAGTTTTTTTATGCGACTTTAGGCAATTGCCTTTCGTTGGATATAGATACACTTACCGGTCTAAAAGATTGCATAGAAAGAGAACAAATTACATCGGTTTGCTTTGTACTTGCCGATGACAATAAGATTATTAAAGAAGCAACAGAAGGACAACTGTTTTCGGAAATTAAAGTATTAAGGGACTTATGCGCAGAGCTGACTAAACAAAGTAGGCATTGCAATTTACTGTGCGAAAAAAAGAATGCCTACATAGCTGTTTTGTCGTATTACTTAAATAAACGTATAGAGATGTTTAACAATAGTATAAGCTTTTTTTTGAAGCATCCTGTAAAACTCCATGCCAAAATTTACCAGAGAAGGAAGGCGCGTTTTATAAACACTTACCATAGTTTGTTTTTTATAGAAAATTATGTTCTAAATTAGCGTGTGAGACAATTATTACGGACTAAAAAATAATAGTAAAGGACATATTTCAAAGAATAAAAATGATCGCATTAAGCAAACTAGAATACCGCTATAAAAACAAAGAAAGCAGATTTGCTTTTCCTAATTTAGTATTAGAGGACGCCAAAGATTTACTGGTTTTAGGTAAATCTGGTGTAGGTAAGACCACTTGGATGCATCTTATGGCAGGATTGCTTAAGCCTGCAAGGGGAAGTGTGTGTATAGATAACGTAGATATATTTGAACTTACTACCAAAGAAAGGGATCGATTTCGTGGGCAACATATTGGTTTGGTTTTTCAGAAAAAACATGCAATACAGTCGCTTCATGTTTTGGATAATATACATGCAAGACTTTTTTTGAGCAAGAAAAAAATAGATCCTAGGGCTATAAACCTTTTATTAGAACGTTTGGATTTGTTGGCGCACAAAAAGTCTAGAATTTACGAACTAAGTGAGGGGCAATTACAGCGACTAAACATTGCCATGGCTGTGGTACACCAACCTAAAGTAATATTTGCAGATGAGCCTACTTCTAGCTTAGATACGGAAAATAGTAAAATCGTTATCGACTTGCTACAAGAGCAAGCAGCACAAACCAAAGCCAATTTGGTGGTGATATCTCACGATACCCGAATTCAATCTTTGTTTTCTAAAACTGTTTGTTTATGAATATTTGGAAGTTAGGCATAAAGAATTTACGGCATAAGCCACTATATACCACGCTAAATGTATTTAGTTTTGGAATTAGTATTGCTTTGTTGGTTGGACTTCAGCAGTTAAAATCTGGTACCGATTATCAGTTACAACATAGTTTGTCCGATATAGAGTTGGTGGTTGGTGCTAAAGGAAGCCCTTTGCAATTGATATTGGCATCTGTATTGCATATAGATAATCCTACGGGCAATATTGCCCTCGAAGATGCCCAAAGAATAGGCGAGCATCCTATGGTAAAAACAGCGGTTCCTATTGCTTATGGCGACAATTATAAAGGATATCGAATTGTTGGAACCAATGTAGAATTTGTAAAACTCTATAACGCCGAATTGCAATTGGGGCAGTATGTAACAGCAAGCATGCAGGTAGTGCTCGGAAGCAGTGTAGCAAAGAAATTAAATTTAAAGTTGGGCGACACCTTTAAAAGTGCTCATGGTTTGGTGGATAATGAAGTAGAAGTACATGAAAAACCCTTGCGTGTAGTGGGTATTTTAAAACCTACCCAACAGCCCATAGATCGACTAATTATAACGCAATTAGAAACGGTTTGGGAATTGCACGAACACGAAGCATCCGAACCACATAAACAGCACCAAGACGGAGGGCATAAAGATGCCTTGGCTGCACATAACAATACATTGCATGGGCATGAAGATGGGCACCAAAAACTGCAACCCACCAAGTCTGCGCATAGTGAGAAACAAATTACTGCTTTGCTTTTGCGTTTTAAAAATATGGCAGCATTGCTACGATATAATAGACATATAAATACCAAAACTAATTTGCAAGCAGCTATACCTAAATACGAATTGGATAAATTGCATCGTTTTACTGGTTTTGGTCTTCAATCTATAGGGGCAATTGCCTATTTGGTACTTGTGATTTCGGGTATTAGTATGGCAATACATTTGTATAAGATGGTAGAAGAGCAGCGTTTCGACCTCATGCTTATGCGTACTTATGGTGCTACCCCGTTACAGCTTGTAACTATATTAATTGTGGAGGTGGCATGCATTGCTAGTGCATCTTTAGTTTTAGCATGCTTGGCATTATGTATTGGGTATTATATCTTGTTGGATAATATAGCCGATATTTATGTACCTTTTTTAGCATTTCCTATGCAAATAGCTGATATAATACAAGTTCTTTTTACTGT
This sequence comes from Flavobacteriaceae bacterium, assembly GCA_025800395.1. Classification (GTDB taxonomy): domain Bacteria; phylum Bacteroidota; class Bacteroidia; order Flavobacteriales; family Flavobacteriaceae; genus JAOXRU01. Next base: position 2,848 of record JAOXRU010000427.1, on the reverse strand, counting down.
TTCCGTGCCACTTATTTTGGCGGTTGCAATTGCAGCATATCCAATACTTAAAATGAATATACCTAAACTACTGTACCATGAGAAGTAATTATATTATTTTGTTGGCATTTTGTATAAGTACCTACTGTTGGGGGCAGCAAAAAATAAATTGGAAGCAATTGGCAAATATTACTTTTACCGAAAAGTACTTTGCTGCCTATGATGCACCGTTTTTATATCCAGCATTTTCTAAAGAAATGAAAGCGTTGGAGGGAAAGAAAGTTACCATGATAGGGTATTTTTTAAATATAGATCCTAAAAACAAACTCTATATATTGTCGAAAGGACCCATGTCTTCATGTTTTTTTTGCGGAGTAGGAGGACCAGAAACAGTAGTGGAGTTGCAATTGGTTAAAAATAGGAACATAAAAACCGATGCTGTAGTGCGGGTTACGGGCATTTTGCAATTAAATGCAGATGAGGTAGAACATTTTAATTATATACTTACAAAATGTAGCGTTGCTTTGGTGAAGTAAGCTAATTTAACGCATGTGGGATATAACTTATGCACGGTTTATTCTAATTTTCTTGTAACATTTATTTCTTTTAAGGGCATTTTAATCTAGAACGGTATTAGAAAACGAATCGACCAATGAAGTACTATAGCCTCCGCATTTTTGGAAGTGTCCTTGGCAGATTGGTATCATCAGGCAAAATGGTATCGGATAAAAAATTTATAAGTACTTGCTAAATCGTAGGCGAATTATTTATTTTTGAAAAGAAAATATTTATAAAAATTTATGATGTGCGCGATTAGAAAAAAACCGATATTCCTTAAAATTATTGGAATACTTTTTTTGGTTGTTATGGGTTGTAAGAATGATGACTTACCCATAATTCAAGATCAGAATGTTTTACCTGTAGTTAAATTGCAAATAGAAGATAAATATCTATGGTCTGAAAATAGCGGATTATATGTCGTTGGCAGTAATGGAATTAGCTATGCAGACTGCCCCATGGTGGCAAATTTTAATCAAAAATGGGAGTACCCCGCTAAAATATCCTTTTATGAAAATAAGGAATTGGTGTTTGCAGATAGTGTAGGTTTTAGAATTAAGGGTAAATGTAGTCGACAAAAACCCATGAAATCTATTGGTTTATACTGGCGCAAAGAATACGGTAAGAAAAATTTGAAACATCAGCTTTTCCCAGACCAAGAGATTAAAAAATACAAAAGATTATTTCTGAGAAACTCGGGTAATGATTTTGGTATTACACATCTTAGAGATGCTGCGATTACAGAAATAATAAAAGATTTTGCTAAGGTAGACTATCAGGCATATCGGCCAAGTGTTCTCTATTTAAATGGCCAGTATTGGGGAATATACAATATGCGAGAGATGATAACCCCACATCATTTCAAATACCATTATGATGTGGATGATGATACCGTAGACCTTTTAGAAGGATCAGAAGTGAATCCGGAAGCCGATGATGGCTCTTCTTCAGATTATTTGTCAGTAGTGGTAGACTATCTTAACAATAATGATTTGAGTGTAGATACCAATTACAATCAGTTTGGAAATCTTATCGAGATAGATAGTTATATAGATTACATCATTATTAATACCTATGTGCACAAAACAGATTGGCCATTGGAAAATGTAAAATGGTGGAGAGATAAAACATCCTCTAATCATAGAAAATGGCGTTGGGTAGTCCATGATTCCGATTGGGGGTTTCGCAAAGGAAATGAACAAAAGCTTTGGATTGGGAATTTATATAAGAAAGATGAAGAGATAGATAAAATAGATGGGTTCTTCATTTTTAATCATCTAATAAAAAACAAGAAGTTTAGAAATCAGTTTCTAGAGCGTTACAAATTTTATGTAGAAAAGGTCTTTGAGGAGCAAAGAGTAGCTAGTATAATTCTGCAATTAAAAGATAAAATTGCTCCAGAGTATAATAACCATCAGAAAAAATGGAATACAATTTCCTATAGCAAATGGGAAGATGCCATTCAAGAACTTATTGTTTTTAACAACCAACGAAATGCTTTTATAAAATCTGTGCTAATTACTCTAGAGAATGAATAGATTATTTAATACCATATTAGTATGTGCTTTAATAAGCGTTAGTTTTAATTTGAAGGCACAAAAGGCCAATTTGTGGATGACACATGGATATTCAAAATTTTTACAAGCGCCAGGAGTTGAAGCCAATTACTTTTTTGGAAAACATATAGGGGTACAACTTGGTGTAAGTGCCTATTTACAAGACTATAACCCTAATCAAATAGCGAATACTACGGATGATAGTAGTATCAATTTTTATAATGCTAATATTGGTTTGAGTCATTATCTATTGCGAAAGCCATCTCACGCTTTAGGTATTACGGCAGGATTTAAAATATATTATGGACCAAATTACAAGCCTCTGTATTTTTATGAGGAAGGCGGCTATACCATATATTTTGACAATTCGGGCCTAAGGCCATCTTATGGTGCAGATATGGGAATTTTTTATAATTTCAAGAGAATTAGCTTTTTGATTAAGTTTGATACAGCACGCGAAATGTTTCGTTTTGGAATTGGATATGTGTTTATTAAGAAATAGAAAACATATTTAATCTCCTTTAAGGAATGAGTTAATTTCCGTATAGAATTTTTTAGAATTTCCTTGATAGACGTTTATGATTCTCTTGTTCGTATCAATAAGGATTTTTGTGGGAAAAACAGTTACACCAAGTTTCTTATGAGCATTTAAATCTGAATTAAATAATTGGGGCCAATCAAGTTTTTTTGAACTAATTGTTTGCTTCCAGTTATTTTTTGAATCCCTAAAAGAAACTCCTATAATTTCAACACTT
>JAOXRU010000424.1 GCA_025800395.1 Flavobacteriaceae bacterium | reverse complement strand
TCTTCGGATAAACGATTCTTGGCAATCTCTACCACTTCTGCAAAGAGAGAAGCCTTTTTCCATTCGATACTTTGTAACTGCATCTTATTACCAAAATCGTTATCGGTTGGTGATCGCCAAAAGTTTAGTTTAGGCCCTTTGCCTGGTTTTATCTGCTCTTCTCCTTTGTAGTTATACCTCTGCATACGTCCCGACTTTTTATCAAAGATTACATTCACGTCTTGGTTATAGATGCGAAAACTAAGGGCAGTTTCTTGTACTTCTAATTTAGGAAATACTTTGCTCTCTAGCTGCTTTGCCTTCTCCTGATACAAGCTTGGCAAGGCGAATTGCTCCTTTGCTACTTCATAACCAGCCGGCAATAAGCCCCATTCTTTCTTGGTAGTAGCAGAAAAGCGCACAAAATACTCGGTATTGGCTTTTACTTTTAAAGCTCCTAAAGGAATTCGCAGCAATTTTCCCGTATGTGGTGGAATATCTAAATTGTTAAAAGTATTGCTTTTTAACACTGTGCCGTCGGCTTCTATAGTTGCCTGAATTTGAAATTGGTTTCCGTTGGTGAAATCGTATAAATTTTCGACCAAAACGCGTAACATACTGTCTTTTTGAATGCCTTTGTGTTTAAAATTGAGATATTCATGGGCTTTTTTCACTTCGTATAAGGCAGGTTGTGGGGTACGGTCTGGAAAAACAATCCCGTTATTTAAAAAAGAATCGTCGCTAGGCATATTGGTTCCATAATCACCCCCATAGGCGTAGTATTTTATTCCATCTGCATGGGTTTTCCAAATCGATTGGTCTACCCAATCCCAAATAAAACCACCTTGAAGGTTGTTGTGCTGTTCTATGATGTCCCAATAATCTTGAAAGTTTCCCGTGCTATTACCCATGGCATGAGCATATTCACTAGGTATA
>JAOXRU010000387.1 GCA_025800395.1 Flavobacteriaceae bacterium | reverse complement strand
AGATCTATTGGCAAGGAGTTGTAAATAAAACCCCAGAGTCCGACCTTAGTTCTCTGGAAGTACATCTTTCAGAAATAGAAAAAGGTATAGGAGCGCATAAATCACCAACCGAGTATGGTGCATTTCCAATAGACCCGTATTCGCATACTCCTTTTCATAAAGGGGTACAGCAACCGGGTATGACTGGGCAGGTGAAAGAAGATATATTAGTTCGATTTAGAAGACTTGGCTTAGGAATAGAAGATGCTTGTATAACTTTCAGACCAAATTTACTGCAAGCTTCCGACTACTTGAGCCAAGATACTTCTTTTTCGTATTTTAATGTGGAAGGAAAAGCTAAAAGCCTTGCTCTAGAAAAGGGTAGTTTGGCTTTTACTTATTGCCAAATTCCAATTCTGTACATAAGGGCAGAGGAAAATAAAATTCTAGTATTGGATCATCAAAAAAACAAAAAAGAAAAGGCCGGATTGCAGCTAGATCGGTTAACTAGTAATGCAATTTGGAAACGAAATAATAGTATTTCTACAGTAATAGTTTATTTTAAAAAAGCGTAGTATGAAACGGATTCGATTTATTGTTATTTGTTTCGTCTTGTTTTTGGTGTCTTGTGCACCAGATGTAAAGAAAACGACAAAAAATTCGAATTTACAGGCAAAAGACATACTGGGTAACCCAGAGTATTTGGCTATATCTTATGGTGGGTATCGTTTTAATACAAGGGATGTACAACCAACAGTGGAAGAAATTCAAGAGGATATGCGAATTTTATCTGCTTTAGGAATACGTGTAATACGAACTTATAATGTGCATTTACCACAAGCGGAAAATATTCTAAAGGCTATTAGAAAATTAAAACAAGCAGATGCAAGTTTTGAAATGTATGTAATGTTGGGAGCATGGATTTCTTGTGAAAATGCATTTAATTGGGAGGGTGATGGTCCAAATCACCAAAAAGAAAACCCAGAGAATGAAAAAGAAATAGCGGAAGCAATACGTTTAGCCAACACCTATTCGGATATAGTGAAAATTATTGCGGTTGGAAATGAAGCTATGGTGCATTGGGCTGCGTCCTATTTTGTTCAAGCAAAAGTTATCCTTAAATGGGTACTACATTTACAAAAAATGAAAAAAGAAGATAAGCTTCCTAGACATCTTTGGATCACTTCTTCAGACGATTTTGCCTCTTGGGGAGGTGGCAGTCCAGATTATAAAAACAAAGATTTAATTGCTTTGGTACAAGCAGTAGACTTTGTTTCTATGCATACCTATCCTTTTCACAATACGCATTATAATCCAGCCTTTTGGCGCCTGCCTGAAAGTGAAGAGGATTTGTCTAAAAAACAACAGATAGAACTGGCAATGAATCGTGCGCTTGTATTTGCGCAACGTCAATACGATAGCGTAAAGCAATTTGTAGGTAGAATAGATGCAACAAAACCAGTCCATATTGGAGAAACAGGTTGGGCAACTACTAGTAATGGATTATATGGAGAAGACGGTTCTAGAGCCGCCGATGCCTATAAACAAGCATTA
>JAOXRU010000379.1 GCA_025800395.1 Flavobacteriaceae bacterium | reverse complement strand
CAAACAGGTATACAAGGTTTGATAGGCAGAAATCTTATCTTTTCCGTAATCTCCTTTCCAAAATCGTCTCCTACACAAACGCACATACCAGTTACTCAGGTTCTCCTGTACAAAATCGGATATGGCTCGCGTTACCTTGGTTGGTTCAAAATCTGCATAATAAGCATCTACTTTTTTAATTAAACTATTTAGTTCGGAAAGTATCCATTGGTCTATCTCTGGTCGCTCTTCCAAGGGTACATTTTCTTCTGCATAACTAAAGTTATCTATATTGGCGTAGAGCGCAAAGAAAGAATAGGTATTGTATAAAGTACCAAAGAATTTTCTTCGTACTTCTGCCACACCTTCCAAATCGAATTTTAGATTGTCCCAAGGATTGGCATTTACCATCATATACCACCTAGTGGCATCGGGACCATATTGCTCCATGGTTTCAAATGGATCTACAGCATTTCCTAAACGCTTCGACATTTTTTGCCCATTTTTATCTAACACCAAACCATTAGAAACCACATTTTTGTATGCAACCGAATCCATTACCATAGTAGATATAGCATGTAAGGTATAAAACCAACCTCTAGTTTGGTCTACTCCTTCGCAGATAAAATCTGCTGGATATGCCTTACCACTATCGATCAAATCCTTGTTTTCGAACGGATAGTGCCACTGCGCAAATGGCATAGAACCGCTATCGAACCACACATCTATTAAATCGCTTTCGCGCTTCATTGGTGCACCTTGAGAAGAACATAAAACGATCTGATCTACTATGTTTTTATGCAAATCTATTTTCTCATAATTTTCCTCCGACATATTCCCAATTTCGAAATCGGCAAATATATCTTCTTCCATAAGGCCAGCAGCTACACTTTTTGCCATTTCGTTTTTAAGTTCTTCGACAGAACCTATAATTTTTTCCTCTTGCCCGTCTTCTGTTCTCCAAATGGGCAATGGAATACCCCAATACCTAG
>JAOXRU010000280.1 GCA_025800395.1 Flavobacteriaceae bacterium | reverse complement strand
ACGCTGATTGGTAAAAAAGTCATATACCTCCCAGCAGATACGATACTGCCCCTCTGGCAAAGAACGACTATACTGCTGGGCAGATATTCCTTGTAAGTTTTCCAATCGGAAATAAGGCGCCAAATCCAAATTGGTCAATATCGTTTGGGTGCCACCAGTTAAATACACTGGACTGGCATCTATTACAAAATGATTGGATTGGGCTTGCAGCCCATTGCCGCTAATTTTTAGTTGTAAGCGCACCTGCCGATTGGCCACCTGTATATCTGTCATGGTGAGATATACACGTAGCAGCTCATTGCTAGAAGTGGCGTAACTGCTAAGCTTGGTTTGGTAGGGCGGATAAAAGGTTTGTTGTACTTGTGCGGGGTAGTTTTGGGTCCAACCAAAAAAGATTCCCAATCCAAACAGCAAGCTAAATAGGATATTCTTCCTTTGTTTTTGCATCTTAATTCACTGCTAATTTTTGTATTTTCAAATCGCATCGTATAAAGGAGGCATTTCCTTGTTTTTCAAAGGCTTTTATCTTCAGCACCCCTTTTCTGCCATCTTCCGTTTGAAAAAGTACCAATCTCGGAAGCACGCTATCGTCAAAAGAAAGCGATCCAGCAGCAGTTTCTTGTATATTTATTGCGCGTAAAGGGCTATCGTTTTGCATGGCGTCAAATTGTTGTGTACTAAAACTAATGCCACAATCACACTGGTCTAGTCGATTGATAATCTTGGTTTTTTTTGCACCACTCAAACTGGCGAAGCCGTTATTCTGTACCGCATCCGGAGACACAAATTTGTTGAATGTAAAGTCGGCATTCAGTCCAAAAAAGGCCAAATCTACCTTTGCCTGATTTTCTACATTCAGGTCTTCTAGATTTAGAATTTTTCGGAGACTTCCCGAGAAAAAAGCCCCTTTTTCATTTGCATGATGTGCAGTGTTAATTCCAAATTCCAAATCGGTAAAGCTTCGCAAATTGGTGTTTTCTTTTACAACCAATTGTTTTTCGATTTCCGAAGTGACTTTTCCGTTACTAGCAAGTAGCCTAATGCGATACACTCCAGGATTTTCAAAAAGCAAGCGCGGTTCCTTTTCAGAACTATTTAGTGTAGTTGCACCAGGCATAGTCCATTGGTAAGCAATGGCATTTTCGGTATGGTTTTGTAATTGCAGATGCACAGGAGCCTGGTAGTCATCATCGAAAAAATCGACCTTCCAGTCAAAATTCACCTTCATTTCTGGAGCTACAGTCACCATTTTTTCTACTGCAAAACTTTCAAAATCGCTCCCGACTTCTAGAGTTACGGCATGGTTTCCGGGGGAATTATACTGTATTTGAGGCGGATGCTGTCCTTTGAATGTATTGGGAATTCCACCATCAAAGGTCCAATTATAGTACAAGCCTTTGCCCTTGGTACGGTTCTCTATGGCTATGGTCACCGGGGGATAATTGTTTTTAAGGACTGTGATATCATAATCGATAAGAATTTTGTCGTAAACCCTTATGCTTTTCGATAGGCTATCCACGCTATCGTCTCTGTTGGATGCTTTTAGGGTAATCGTATAAGTGCCCGGACTTTTATAGCTTATTTCACTAGGACTTTTCTCATTGGAGCTGCTTGGTGTACCACCTTCGAAAGTCCAACTGTAGGTATCGGCACCTTGTGTACGATTTTCTAATTGAATTCGAACAGGTACCGAACGATCTTCGGCTGTAAAACTAGTACTAAAGTCTACTTCTACAGGGACTAGGGTCTCCTGATAGCAAGCCCAAAACAAGCTAGCAACCAATATAATAAACACCCGATATATCTCCTTTTTTCGCATTAGTTTCTGATGATTCGTTTTACCTGGGTTTCTTTAGCTGTTTCCAATACCAATAAGTACATCCCCTTACTCAACACGTTTGTAATTGGGATATAGTAATTGGCCGCAATTGCACCTATCTTTGGCTGTGCCACCAATTCGCCAGAAACGGAATAGGCGGATAGTTTTATTTCCCCAGCTTCGGCCAATTGTATCTGTACATCAAATGGACCAGAACTAGGATTGGGTGTCACCTCAAATTGTTTCACAAATAGGTCGTTGGTTGCACTTGGCTGGGCAAATTCGTGTTGTTCCAAAACAACAATAGTTTTGTACAAACGAGCAAAACAATCGCCTTGTTTGGTTTGTAAACCTATCGTATAACTACCTGCTTTTTGAAACTCGAGCACAATTGTTCGGTCTTTTCGCTCTATTTCAATCGCTTGTTTTGGTAACATCCATTCGGTTTGCGGAGATTCGGGATCGCTTATATCAAAAAGCACGACTTCCTGATCGATATACACCTGAGAACTCATCAAAAAATTGGCATCAATAGCCTCATTTACAACTTCTACATCTATGGTTTCTATTTGTATACAGCCTTTGGCGGTTAATACTTCCACTTGATAGGTTCCGGCTTGTGAAACTTCTATTTTTGCCTCCGTGGAACGGTATCCATTTGGCCCCATCCAATAATAACTTGCTGCTGCGTCGTCTATAGTCGCATCCAAATGATGCGTTTGTCCATTGCATAAGGTCCTATAGGGTCCAAGGTCTAGAGGATATACCTTGGGATCTTCCAAACGGATTTCCCGAATAGCCTTACAGCCGTTGGCATCTATTAGTTCTAAACGGTAGTTGCCCGCAGACAAATTCTTTAAATCTCTTTGCTGGCTCCCCGTATTCCATTGGAAGCTATAAGGTGGCTCCCCTCCAGACACTCTCAATTGTATCTCTCCATCGGCACCCTCAGGACAAGTAGGTGCTCTTGCCAGTATGGTTTCTATTTGTAAACCACCAGGTTGCACTACCGCAACACTAGTAGTAGCCCTACAGCCTTTTGCATCGGTAACAAAGACCAAATAGTTTCCAGCGATAAGATGGTCTGCTTCTACCCCTTTGGCCCCATTGGACCATTCTATTTGGTAGGGAGGCAGCCCACCAGTGACCACTGCTTTGGCCTTGGCATTGCCGCCTTGTGCACATTCCAAAGCTGTTGCGGTAGCCTTCACTTGCAATAGTTGCGGATCTTTTAGCTCCAACAAAACATCCGTTGCTTCTACCAAGACATTCTGGACATATACCCCAATTATAATGTCATTTTTATCCACTACGTTTAAGGCATATGTACCAGCCGATAAGTTTTGCAGTCTGGCTGCATTTTCTCCAGCCAGTTCTTCAAATTCCCCAGCCTCATTTTGTTTCTTCCAAATGTATTTATACGCATATTTTCCATTTAAAAGTGGTTCAAAAGGTACTCCTCCGCTAACGGTGGCTTCCAAAACGCCATCGGAGTATGGATCTCCAAAAACATTGCTCGCATTACAAGAAATTGGATGTATTACTTCTAAAGAAGCTAGCAGAGGTTCGGGTTGTGAGAGGGTAAAAGCCATCTTTTGTACCGTACAGCTATTTTTTTGACTCGCCTTATCATAATTTTGATCCCAAACGGTTAAGAAGTAAGTTCCTGCTATGGCATTTTCCAAGGTTAAAAACCAACCATCGGCATGGTTTTCCTGAGAGAAAGTTTCCCATTTGGTGCCGTTTTCATGTCGCCACTCAAACTTGTAGCTCTTATCCGCATATGGGGTTCCCCCAGTAACTTTGGCGCGTAATTGTCCGTCGCTAAAACCAAATGCTCTCGGGGGTAAGTCGTATACCATTTCAGCCTTTAATGGTGCTGTCGGCTCTTCTATAACTACTTGTGCTAAGATCTCCTTTCCAAGACCCTGAATTTTTCCTTTAACATCTCTTATGATTTCTTTCGCTATACAACCATTGCTGTCCCTTACTTGTATGCGTACTTCTCCCTTGGGTCTACCCTCTATGAAATGGATCTTCCCCCGATTGAAAGGTATCCAATCCTGATCGTCTATTTTTATCTCGAATACATTTTTTCCCCCAGAACCTTTAACGGTAATGGTACCATCGCTCCCTCCATGACAAAACACCGTTGTCTTAGAAGTGGTAAAAGAAACAGGATCTGGCTTTTTGATTTCGAAATCTCTAGTATAATCTGGGCCCTCTGAATACGTATTAAATAAACTTCCATCTTGTTTGGGTAAACTACCAATAATTCTTAAGCTATACTTCCCAGCTGGTAAGTTATTTATAACATACTTAAGATTACGCCCATAATTAATATTAGGAACCGAATAATCGGTGTTTAAACTCTTGTTTCTTAAAGAAACACTCATCAACTCCCTAGAATACATTGTTCTATCGAATTCTAATTCGATTTGCCCTGTAGCATCAAAACATTTGGTTTTACCATAATTTAATGTTTTGATTTTAGGAGCGGAGACGGCATAGGTATATGTAACTGGATTTGATTGCGCATTACACGCAACCTGTCTCACATGAATTTTTCTACAATGCTTATTGTTTATTTGATAACCACTTAAAAGATCATTTCCATTCACTAAAATTTTGGAATGGCCATCAAATTGAGGTAAGTTCAACCAATCTTTAGCGTTTAAGGATACTTGCCAGTTATATTCTGATGAATCAAATCCTGTATGCGATGTAATCCATCTTTTTTTATCTGATGAAATTAAATTATCCTCACCAGGATCTATTATTTGTAAAATGGGCTTTTTTTCTATCTCTACTTTTTCATTCCATAATGAATAGCCAAAAACATCCATATTAATGCCGAAAACTTTATTAAAACAGCCTTTTTCATTAATCCTATGAATAGTTCCACCATCTTCTCTTTGTCTTTGTAAACATTTTGATCCAATATGTCTTCTTCCCCAAAAACGTATTTGATTCAATTTCAAACTTGAAGAATATCTAAAGACGTTAGAATAAGACTGCTTTCCTCTCGGAATCCCTATTAATTCAAAAACTTTTTTTGGACTACCCTTTTCAAATCTTGCCTCCATCTTAAAAACATTACAATGGAAATGCTTGCTACTAAAATCATAGTCCAATTTCCATTTAAGAACATATTCTCCTTCTTGTGAATGAACTTTTAAGATCATTCCGAAAAACAACAACACACTTAATAACCAATATTTCATCTTCTTAAAATTTTACCTCAATTTTTTTAATATTACTGTATTTCCCATTGGTCTGGGTAGCGCGTATGTGGTAGATATACACCTCATTTGGAGTCAAATGCTGGTCTACTACGCTGTTGCTATTGGAAGGTAAAATGCGCCAAGTCGATAGTGGTTGGTCTTTTTTTTGTTTGTATATGGTATATTCTGCTATTTGGGCAGATTTGGCCCGCCAAAACAGTTCGATATAATGGTTTTCTCTATCCAAATGTGCTTGAAAATCTTTGATGAGTTTCGGGCTTTTCAAATCTAACATCTGTACCGTAATCGGGCTAGATGGTGCGGATTCTAAGCCTGCCTTGTCCACAGCTTTTATCCTATAACGATAGGTATTATTTGTCTGGACATTTTGATCTACAAAAACCGTGGTGATTTCCTGGCTTTCAAATATCACTGTTGGAGGAGTTTTCTCCCCTAGTTGCTCTCTAAGGATAATATGTTTGGCTCCTTGCTCGGATGAGGGGATCCAGTGCAATTCTATACCAGCCTCCACTATGTGGTAATTGGAAAAAACAGCTGCCGTCGGCGGAATAAAATCCGGTTTTTCCAATACCAATACTTCCGAAAAACCGGATGCATTATATCGTTTGTCTACTGCTACGACATAATAGTACACTTTCGAATTCAGATTTTTAACCGTCACACTGTCTATAAACTGATTCCCATATTGCGGTTCTTTGGTTAATTGGGCAGGTTCTTCCTTCTCTTGAAAACCTCTAAACACCCTATATCCCAAAAGGTCTTTTTCTTCATTGGGTTTCCACTGAAAGCGCACTACACCCAAACTGTCTATGGTTCCTTTCAATCCAATAGGCGGATTTGGAGGCATACTATCTATGGGTTGTATCAAAGTAGTAAAGGAGGTTTTCTTCTGTCTAGGGTCTTTTCCTACAGCTGTAATGCTAAAATAATTGGATGTTTCCAATTCTGAAAAACGCACTTGTCTTTGGTCCGGAGCTATACTATCTACCACTACCCGAAAAGGGCCAGCATCGGCATCGGCGCGCTGTAATTGAAATTTTTGGGTTACTGCCTCCCCTTCTTTAGGAAATTCCCAATATAGAACCGCTTCATTTGGCTGATCCGTAAACCTAAAATCTGAAATTCTTGGTGTAAATGGCAAACTTGGTTTTCCAACTCCCGAAATGGTATCGGAAAATGTTCCTCGCTCTGCGAAAGGGGTAATCCCCTGCACGCGATAATAATAGGTTTTATCATTTTTGGCTAAAGAATCGATATAAAACATTCTCTTTGCTGGGTTATCTGGCTTGTCATTTAAGTTCACTAAAGGTTCTTTGCTCAATGGCATAAAGTTGGTGCCATCTTCCGAACGCTCTATGCGATAGGAAGTATAAATAGATTTGAACATGTCATATTCCCACATGAGCATGGCATGTTTATCCCCAAATATGGCCTGAAAATGTATCGGTGCTGGCAGCGCTCTATAGTCTTTTAAGGAAACCAATACTGCCGAACTTTCTATATGCATCTTCTCCTGGGCAACTGCAGAACGAATTCGATACACATATTTGTTGTTTGCTTTAACTTCAGTATCCACATAGCCCCAAGCTGCTTTTTTCGCCGCTTCAAAATTCATATCTGCAGCCAAAAGAGAGAAAGAAAAACGCTGTTCCAATTCGGCAGCGGTATTCACTATATCGGCCAGAGTGCCCTCTGTTCCACCCACCTCAAAACTTTCCCCATACAGGGCTTGGGCAATAATAGCAGCATAATTGTTTTCTTCCACTATGCTACGCCAAGTATCTAAAGGAGCTGCTCGTAAAGGTTTTTTCCAAAGCAATTTAGGCCTCGATAATTTCACCCCATTTTCGGTATAAAGGAATTTTTCTAATATAAAACCGGATACATTCGATCGTTTCCAAGCAAGAGGCTGGTCTAATGCCCATCGCAACAAGATTTTATCTTTCTGCACTCTAGAAATCAATTGCACTTGTGGCTTTGGCTGTAATTCCTCTTTTTGCGCCAACATACTATTGGAGAATACAGCCCAGAAAAAAAAGAACGTAAGAGCTCTGCTAATCATAATCGGAATTTATTTGGATTTTTAAAATTTATATCAGCACTCGTTCCTAGTCTATTACCGGGGAGTACATATTGCATTTTTATCGCATACTTGCCATACCGCATAAATGCGTAGTTAGTATCCAGTATTCGTTCTGCTGCAAGGGTTATAGGTTTATTCTGAGCCACATCATTTACAATTTGCGATTGTAAATCCAACCAATCTTGTTTATAAATCAAACCCAAATTATAGGTATAAGGAAACACCGTATGCAACAAACTATTTTCCACTACATTTTCTAAATAATTTAAATAAGAAGAATTTATTATTAATGCTCTCTTTGGTGGCACCCCTAAATGACTTACGTCTCTATTTTCAATTTTATAGTTTTCAGATATTGGATATGGCTGATACAAATAAGGAAAAATGTCTTTTTTATAATAGGCATCTGTTAATTTAGCTTCCGCTTGAACTAAAGAAACATTATTTGTATAGGAATTACCTTGTAACTCAGCCAAATCAAATCCTTCGTGATTTTTAATGCGATTAGATAGATAAATAATATCCGAATAGATTACTCCAAAATTGTATTGCGAAACTGTAATTGCATTTACCTTTTGCTTAAAGGTTTTGTATTTCGACACACCAAAACCATAAGTCAGCCGTTCAATTTCTCCATCTTTAAGCGCCATTTGCGCCTTATTTTGTATGCGTTCTATACGATTGTCCTCCCCCATATTCTCTGTAGTATAGGTGGTGGATTCCTGCTTATTTTCAGATACGGCAGCTTTTGAAGCACTGATTATTTGCAATTGATAACCCGTACTTTGACTGATTTTTGGGAAATGGTAGAATACCTCATTATTAGCAATATTATAATGAAATGTAACCTTTTCTGGCTTGGGATTATTTTCCTTGTAAAAATGGATACTCGTTTTCCACTTATTATCTTCAAACAAATAATCTTGTCCTCGTTTCAGTCGGATATATCCTTTCTTGGATTCGTCTGCTAAAAAGTATTTTTGATCTACTACCGGATAAGCAAATTCTATATTGTGCAACGGTATTTTATTAGGTGCTCCTCCCGTTGTAAATTGTCTTTCTTCTGTTTCTTCTGCTTCTTTACCATCCACCATTATTGGTCTAAAAATACCATTGACTTTTTCTTCAAAAAGCACGGTAACGGTAGCCTTCAATTTAGAATATGGTGGTAAAATATCTTTAGATACAAAGTTTACTCTATCTTTGGTATTGGCCCATTTCAATTCCCCTTCTATGATTTTTCCCTCATGAGTCAATTCAAATTTTTTCAATTTCACCCTATAGGTTTTATCGCCATCATCTTCTGGCAATACAACTGGTTCCCCTACTTTTAGGCTAAATGTAGCTTGAGGGACACCAAACACATCTACCTCTTTTTTGTTTTCTGTGGGTCGCACATCGGTGATCATTTTGAGCCCACCAAGAGGTGCTGCATTTTCAAGTTCACATTCTTTTCCAATAACCAGTTTAAACCGGAATTTGCCTTTAATGATTCCCATTACATTAAAATGCCCACCAACATAGCCACGCATCCAAACTGGGTTTGGTGCTTTGGCTTGCATCAGTACAGCCGCTCCTCCTTTTATAATGGGTATTTTCTTTCGTACAAAAAACAATTTGATATTCACCCCTATTTCCCCTTGCAAGTAAGCATAAGATTGCCCATTGGCATACCATCCATTTATTCCTACTTGCTTTCCTGTATTGGAACATTGGGCTTTTCCATAATCTTTGAGCATGATGTCAAAACCAACACCAGCTTGCAAACGCGCATAAAATATCAAGAAACTTAAATCCCCTGTATCCAACGAAAAATCGGCTCCAAAGGCAAATCCGCCGCCGTTGGATAATGCATTTTCATCGCGCATATAATCGAGTTCTGCCGCTTCAACCCCTAGTATTTCCGCCACGATAGGAGGTGGTGGTGGGGAACCAGGCAATTTGGTTCCTACCATAAAATAACTTCCTGTTTGCAAAGAAATAGGCCCTACACCTAGTTTTATACCAATCTTATCTGTAGGTGTACCTATATGAATATACCATTCTTCTGGGGATACGTGTACCACAGCCCATCCCGCTCTACCTCCAGGCCCTCTTCCCTGTAAAAATCCACTGGGTGTCTTGATAAACACATCCAACTCGCCGTGCATGACCCTATTTTGAAAATCGAAAGTGATACCCATTTTGGCACTAATAGACATTTTTTCATTGGGGATAGAAGGAAAGGAAGTTTCGGCTTTATCCATAAGTTTTTTTCCAGCCCAAGAATCGACTCCCCCTGCCTTTTTTGCCAAGAATTCTCCTGCAGCCCCAGCATGTTCTTTTACTTTGTCCATGAGGTCGGAGACTTTTTCCATTCCTGGAATATTCATTTGCAAAAGCGTCACTTGACCATAAAACCCAAGGTTATTAACCCCACCATGTTTATTAAAATTTATTTCAAATCCAGCACCACCATTACACACTTCGTTCCTGCCTATATTTAGTAGCACCATGGCTTTGACGCCGAGTTCGGAATCTGCATCTGGGGTATACCCAATTCCCGTAGGGGAGAATTCGGATGAAAATCCTATTCGTTTCATACGATAAGAAGCACCTCCAGAAAAACCCTTGATATTTACCACACCTGATCCTATATTCAAACCATCCACCATGGCTTCAAATTGCCAATATCGAAAGTCTTTTTTTCCAAAAACCCCTTTTGCTCCTACGGTAAGTTCTAAACTTTTAAACTTTGCCTCGAGTTGGGCTGCAAAACCATTGCCATATTCCGGATCGTCTTTCATAATTTGCAATCCCCCCTTAATAGCAATTTCTCCCAAATCCGTGTCTACGTTTATAGCTCCTAGTTCTACTCCCTTAAACGCCCATTTCTGCTGATGGTCTTTTTCTTCAAAAGCCCCAATAATACCTAAAGAAGCGCTACCTCCAAATCCATTAGCAGACCCCATCAAATTGACATTCAAATCGAAATACAAATTGGCTTCATTCTCCGTAGCTTTTATCCCTACATTCGCGATAGATATCGGAAACCCCCCTAATTTCACCTCATCCTGATAGCCCATATAGTCTACCTGAAAAACAGGTGAATCGGTTTGCAATACCAGATTTTGAAAAACTACTCCTTTGAACTCCACAAGTTTTTCTTTTCCCTTTTTAGCACCAGCTATAGAATCTCCTTCCTTTTCTAGGCTTTTTACCTGATCTGCTGAAATGGCTAGTCTTCCGTGCAACACAGCCTTGGGGCGAAATTGTCCTTCTCGAACTGCCAATTCTATAGCACTATTGGGCAGTAATTGTCCTTTGGCTTTCCATAAATTAAAATCTACCACGGAGTCATTGCTAACCCGCAACAAATATTCATCTGGGGAAATCAATCCTTTGTAGCGCAATCCAACCCGATCGGCACTACTATTGGTAGATTTTTTATTTTTGGAAACTGGAAGCAAAATGCGCCCTTCCATTTCCCCTTTTATAAATTGATTTGCCGCCAAGGAAAATTCGATATGATCTAGCGAATAGGCCCAAGCCTTCTTTTCGTTAGTACGACCTTCTTTCATAGAAATAACCTGATCTGCATAAAAATCTCCTGAAACACCATTGTTATCAATAATAAGATGATGGGCACCAAAACCTGTGCGTTTACCTGTTTTAATGGTTTTAGTCGTTTTAAATTCTTTGGGAAGTTTCACTTCTAGGGAGTTTACATATACGCCCCTCCAAGCATTTTTACTAGGCATCAAAAGACCGTTGTCTGTATAGTATTGCGGAAATTTAACCGCGCCGTCATTTCTGAGGTCGCTAAAATCAAATACAGCTTCATTCAAATAAAATTGCAGGTTTGCATGATAATTAGAACCATTTCTTTTTTTTGCTAATACAAAAGGTTGCAAGCTAATATTCACCAATATATCGTTCCAATCCTCTATTACCACATCAAACTCTCCCTTTACTCGGTGGGGAATTTCTATGGTATGGGTACCTTTTTCGGTATCCATTTGAAAAGGAACGGTAGTCTTTTGTTCGTTTACTTCCCCATTTTCTTCAAGAGGAATCATCAAATTTCTCGAAAATGCCACAACCCCTTCGATACCCATTTCCTTTACACCATCACAATTTATAGTTGCATAGGTCTTTTTACCAAAATCACCAGTTTTGTAGTCAAAACCACCCTTAAGTGTCAACATCCATTTACCCGCATTGAAAGGCATGTGTACATCCCCTAACAACACCAAATTGGCATCCCCTATGATTCCTCCTTGATGAGACATTTTTACATTATCTGCTCCAAAAAACAATTCCATAGGAATCCCATTTTTGTTGGTTTTCGGTAGCCTTGCTCTGGCAAAAACCGTCAATACCGTATAATCCTTAGTTATTGTTGCCTTGGTCACTCCTATGGCATATTCCACATTGCCTATCAAATGTTTTACCCCTACCGGTAGTTCTTGTATGTCCTCACTGGAAAAAGAATCTACCCAAGAACCCTTATCCTCTATGACAGTGAAAGAGCTTTTTGCTTTATCCCGATTCTCATTTACCACTGGCGAAACAGGATACAATTTCTCGAGATACTCCCAACTAAACCGATCCGATTCTTCAGACGTCATGAAGGATTCCCTATTCGCTACTTGAACAAGCGAATCAATCGCAGGCAAACCCTTATTGGCAAAAACGAATGTCGTACAAAAGAGAAAAAATAAAAGTATTACCCGTCGCATATACTAAGAACTATTATATCATATTACCTACTAATTTAGTAATAATTTTCTTATTAATATTTGTGCGTGGTTCGAGTAGCCTTTTTGTACAGATGAAAAGTAGCCTTTACTCTTTAGATGGTTGTTTGGGTATCATTCAAGTCTTTTTGCAACAAAGATTGCTGTAGCCAAGGCTTTCTAAAGATGGTTTTATATTTCCTTACTTGTCGAGCTAAAACTAGCCCTTGGAAGCCACACCTTACCGAAAGCTTTTAGGACTAAGAGAATCAAAAAACACTCTGAGTTTAAAGTATATCGAACTCAGGTCAAATTGGATTTCGTATACGCCTTTTCGCAGCGTCATGATAGTGCTATCCATGATATAAAAATTTACTTAAGCACGTTGTTTTTAAACCGTTCTGGTATGGTTTCCGAAACTTCAATTAGGGTTTTGCGTCCATTCTTTTTTACCAAATCGAAAGCATCGTATAAACTACCAATAGGTGTATAAGCTTTATAGGAAAGTGTATCTTGCCCTACGCTAAGAATTTGGAATAGTTGTGTAAACTCTCCACGACGCTTCATCCATTCTTGGTCTTTGGATTGATACATTTTTGGACCACTTACCGAAACAGTATATATAGTGCCTACTGCATCTACATTTGTGGCTCCTTGTGGCGTATTGGCAACCGCACCTCGGGCATAAGTATGGTCGTGGCCTTGCAATACAATATCTACTTTATACTTATCAATTAAAGGCTTAATGGCTTCGCGAAGCGATTTATTATCTCTATCTTTTACCGTAGAAAAAATAGGATAATGTAAGGTAAGTGCCGTCCATTTTTTAGTGTTGTTTGCCAAGACCGAGTCGAGCCATTGTACCTGCGCATGTCCATCTTCATGGTTTGGGTCTAATGCTGGAGCATCTATAGAAACCAATTTCATATTCTGATAGTCTATTGCATAGCAAGTTTCGGATACGCTAGGGGTAGGACCATTTTGGGGCAGGTTAAACTGTGGTTTCCAAAGTACGGTGAGGCTGTCGTTTCGGTACTCATGGTTGCCAGGTGTCATCATACTAGGAACAGTGGCATGAATAAAACTACCTGCATAAAACCATTCTCCCCATTCCAAATTGGCATCTCTATCGTTTATAAGATCCCCAGCATGAAGCATAAAATCTACCTCAGGCAATTTTTTATAAGAACTTCGAATAACCCTACTCCACATAGATTTTATATTGTTTTGGGCATCTCCAAAATAGATAAAATGAAACGGATCTTTGCTGTCTGCTGTTTTAGCAGTGGTAAACTGAAACCATTCGCTCCACAATTCATTTTGCTCCACTACGCCATTACCCACACGATAGGCATATGTGGTATTGGGTTGTAGGCTATCTACCAGTACGGCATGAAAATTAGCTTTTACCATAGGCTCGTGGCGATTTTGATTTTGAAAACTTTGGGTTTTTGCCAAAATCTCTCGTATATTATCTAGTGCAAATTCGGGACCATCAGTTGCTATTGCGATTTGCAATATCCCTTTTTTAATCTGTTGGTTAGTACGCCAATTTATCGCAAAACTATGTGCAGGGTCTTCTGTAAGATTCGCAATAATTCGATCTGGCGTTTTGCTTGGAAAAATAAGTTTGTGCCCATCTAATTTTTGGTGCGCGGTATAATGTGTATGCGCCATACCATGGTGCGTATGCACTTTGTTGGTCTTTTCCTCCTTAGGCTTTTTTTTGCATGCCAAGGCAAAAAAGAAAATTGCGACTATAAAGCTGAATTTGACAAAACTGGTGTACATATCGTTGGTTTAGAAGATGATAACCAAAGGTAACATTTTTCGAAAGATAAAAGAAATAAACCCTAAAATTCACTAAGCTAAGCTATATAACCATTACTATGGTTTTTGGTATTTCGTATAAATTCTAAAAGACCCCTATTTTCTTATGTAGGAACTGGCATATTGTTCTAGGCAGTCTTTGGGCGATAAAAAAAAGAATCCCAGAGTAAGGGATTCTCTTTTTAAACACTTAAAATATTGTTCCGTTCGAAACTTTAACTTATTCTACAATAAACTGTCCTTTCATCATGGCATAGTGCGCTGGGAAGCTGCATAGAAATTCATAAGTTCCTTTTTCTGGAGCGTCGAAAATAATATAAGTAGTTTCTCCACCTCCTAAGGTTTTGGTATGCGCAATTATATCCTTAGTATCCGCAGGGATATAATCGTTGTCTTTGGCGGCCGATGCCACACCAGCAAAAGTAGCCATATCTACCCCTTGCTTTAGCAACACAAAATTGTGCCCCATAACATCTTTAGACATTTTTCCAACATGTTTTAGCACAAGTGTCACTTTTTGTCCGGCTGGCACACGAATTTCACTTTTGTTGTACTTCATCATATCGTCAGATTCCAATTCCACTAAGGTGCCTTCTACAGGAATTTTTTCTTCTTTAGGCGCAGGTGCTTCTGTTTTCTCCTTAGCAGTTGCCTTGCTATAAGGATCTGCTTTTTTAGGATTGTCTTTACAATTAAAGAAGCTAAAACCAACAAGAATTACTAATAGGATTTTTTTCATAATAATATGCTTATAAATTAAATTAAAATTGTGGCTATATTCTATTTTTGGCGTAACTCATCGTATGCAATTTGCTCTAATTTTGGATTCGCAAACCACTAATATTTAGAACCACTCAAAATTACAAAGTCGGTACAGAAGCCTCTGTAACAAATGTTACTTTAACCACAAAAAAACGATCGCATCCTTTTACCGTAACTATTGATTTTAATGCATAGATGCCCTATATGATAGACAGTAAATAATCTCGCAAATCTATTGTTGGTTTATAAAATATTTTTGCTCCATTTCTCCATATCGCTACACTATTGTGCTATCTAATACCATTTCTAGTTTAAAATCACCCCAATAAATAGCCCTTTATTCCTTTCTATTTCAATAAATCCCGAATTACGCATTACAAAATCTATTACGTATTGAAGTGCTTTTTTATAGATTCCATAAAGATAGTTTAAAAAAAATCATAAAAGAAAATGAATTTAAACGAACAAACAGATTTGCGAGATTATTTGCTGTCTTTATAGGAAAGCTTATGGTGCTGTAGAAAATTATCGCGGGTTTGGGTACAAGATACTTAGTGTGGCTATGGAGATTTGACAACTCCACACCGCTACAGTCTACTGTAAAAGAAGACCTTATTGGAGATGAAGTTTCCCTGGATATTTTTCTTTGCTTTTTTTATTTGTGATAATGGAATTTTTTATAGATTTGCAGTCCAATAATTGCTTGAGTGGCGGAATTGGTAGACGCGCTGGATTCAAAATCCAGTTTCTTCGGAAGTGTGGGTTCGATTCCCACCTCAAGTACCATGCAAAACCTCAATTACTTATAAATAAGTAGATTGAGGTTTTTTTCGTTTTTGCTTTTATGCAACATTTACTCGCCCATTTACAAAAAAAATCTTGGTAAAGGCATACTAAACACCTTAATTATATCCATATTTTCACTAAAGAATTCACTCACGCCCCCCATATCCTTAATATAATACTGAATTTATTATTGTTGATGTTCTTTCTAAAAATCTAAGTATGTTCGTTGAGACCCTTTTGGTTGTTTCTCTTTGGAGACCCTTGTTTTATAGCATATCTAGTTTAAAATCACCCCAACAAATAACCCTTTTTTCCTTTCTATTTTAGAACAAAAAGAAACCGTAGCTGAGACTATGCTTGATTTTTCTTCTTTATATATAACTATATAAACATAAAATACCAGGTATCTTTTGCGTAAAAAAGCAAATTTCATCGTTAAAAATTTTCAACGCAACAAAGGTTATGCTTCAAATTTTTGTCTCGAACTTTGTCTTTTTACTTTTAAAATCTACTATGGTTTCCGCACGAATCCTTTCGTGTGGTGGCATTTTATATTCATTTAGCTATAAAGAAAAAAATCATCTATTTCTTTTATGGGCATTTCAAACTAGATATGGTATAATTCAAGGCTTTTTGAACCAAAGATTGCTGTTTATAAGGCTTTCTATAGATTTATTTTGTCTTTCCTTATGCGTCGTTGTAATCTTTTAGAGCTATAAATAGCCCTTCAAAGCCACGCCTAGCCTAAGAAAATCAAAATAAACTGTGTGCGTAAGTTATATCGAACTCACGTCATATAAGAATTGCTTATTTTTATAGCGAAACTAACGGGCTACTTCGATGTCTCCCAAAAACTCCTGGCACGATATGTTTTTACAGCGTAGTGATCTTTTTAAGCATTTTGGTGTATTCGTGGCTTTTTTTTGCATCTGCTTTCCTTTTTATGCGCAAATTTTGCAGCCTGAATTGGAGCAATTTTCCATTCGCGACTACGGAGCAGATAACCAGAATTGGGGCGTAGATATAGCCGAAAATGGCACGATTTATTTTGCCAATAACAAGGGTCTACTGCAATACAACGGAGAGCAATGGCGGCTTTTTGAACTTCCAAACAAAACCATAGTTCGATCTGTTTTTGTCGAAAACGACACTATCTATACCGGATCTTATGAAGAATTTGGTTATTGGAAAGCCGACACTTATGGCATTCTACAATACACCTCTTTGAGCGATCTTTTCGAAAAAGATTCCCATTTTACAAGCGATGAGTTTTGGCAAATTGTAAAATATCAAAACGATATTTTGTTTTGGTCTTTTTCGGGAATTTATATTTATGATGGCAAACAAATCCGCAAGGTAGACAATAGTCAAGATGTTTCCAATATCACCATATATCAAGGTCGATTGATAGTAGGCTGCTGGCAACGGGGCTTGCAAGAATTGGTAAGCGACAAGCTTTTACCCTTGGATTGGATACCACTGCCCTCTCCCCTACAAAACATCACCAATATTGCTTCATTTGACACCAATGCGCTATTTTTTTACGACCTACAAGCAGGTGGTTTTATCTATTCGAATCATCGTTTGAATCCTTTACCTCAAAAGATCAACCAGTTTTTAAAAAACAACATTCTCAATAAAACTTTGTTTGTAAGTGCAGAAAAAATCGCTTTTGGTACTATCAAAAATGGCATACTATTATATGATTGGCACAAGAAGACTACCAAATATATCAATAAAAGCTCTGGTTTGCAAAACAATACCATTTTGGGATTGGCTAGTTTAGAAGGACAATTGTGGTGTGCCTTAGACAATGGCTTGGCGCGGATAAACTTGGGCAGTCCTTTTTCGTATTATAAAGACTATACAGGACTGTTGGGCACGGTATACGATTTGGTATATTACAATCAGAAGATCTTTTTGGCAAGCAATACTGGGGTATACACCTTCGACCAACAGCAGCAACTCCAATTTATACAAGGATCGGAAGGACACGCATGGAATCTCAGTATTCTAAACGGACAGCTCTTTTGTGGGCACAACAAAGGCACCTATCTCTTTCGGAAAGATCGTTTTGAAAAAATAGGACAAGCCTCGGAAGGGGTTTATAGTTTTCATCCCATCCCTGGAACACAAGAACAATATTTGCTAGGCACCTATATCGGATTGAGTTTGCTTAGAAAAGAGGCCGAAAAATGGGTGACCCATCCCATACAAAACATCGAATTTCCAGTAGATAAAATCACCTACGAAACCAATACTACAATATGGGCAACTCACCCATACAAAGGCTTGTATAAGATCGCATTACGACCAGATTATCGTGCCGCCATAGACCTAAGAGAATATAGTAACCATGCCGAATTTACACAATACAAAACCAAGATTTATCGTATAGATGCGCGTATTGTTTTTTATAATTCCAACCAATGGTTTCAGTACCAAAAGGCAACAAATCGCATCGAACCTTTTGCGCTTTTCGAAAAATACAGAGGCAAACGATTAATACGAAAACAACCAGAAGGCTGGTTGTTTGTAGAAGAAGATGGTTCCAACGGTATAAGTTATCACCACAAAACCAAACCGAAAATCATTCCGTTAGATGCGGCAGAAATACGAAATCGACTGGTATCTAAATACGAAAAACTATTTATTCAAAATGATTCGTTGGGATTCCTCAATCTCAACGATGGATTTGCGGTTATAGACATTCCAAAACTCTACAATAGACAAGACCGCAAAGCGCCTCCTCCAATATTTGATAGGATCTATAGCAACAAAAAACAATATGGCATAGACAGCAAGCTCTTAGAGATTCCCTTTGCAGAGGCACAAAGCTTAAGTTTTGAATTGTATACCCCCACAATAGTAAAGGCCAATCATTTCTATACCTTGCATGGTAGACTTTCACATCTAAGACAAATTTCGAAAGGAAAGTTAACCCTACAAAATTTACCCTATGGCAATTACAGTTTATCTATTTTTAATAAAGAAGACACCAAGCGCGACCGAGGCACCACCTTAAACTTTAAAATTTTACCTCCATGGTACCTTTCCAACTTTGCTCTTTTTGGTTACTTTTTGTTGCTTCTTGCTATTATATTTGCGATATACCGCATGAACCAATACAGAGTTCGCAAGCAACAATTGGCATTGAAGAAATTGCATATTCGAAAAACCCAAAGGAGAATTAGCCAGTTAGAGAAAGAAAACTTAGAAAAAGAACTAAAATCCAAGCAACGGGAATTGATCAATTCGACCGATTCGGTTATTCGCAAAAACGAAATCATCATGGTATTGCAAAACGAATTAGAACGCCTTTTAGCATTGTCGCCCAATAGTTCGCGTACCAAAAAAATATTGCATAGTACCAAAAAAGATATTAGCAGCAACAACAACTGGAAAGTATTTGAATCCAATTTTAATGAGCTCAATGGTAAATTTTTTAAAGAGCTGACGCAAATACAACCCAAACTCACCACTAAAGATTTGCGTCTATGTGCTTATGTTAAAACAGGATTAACCTCCAAAAAGATTGCCCCTTTGATGGGTATTTCTGTTAGAGGGGTAGAACTACATCGGTATCGTTTGCGGAAGAAGTTGGGTATACCCAACAATGAAAATCTATCCAATTTTCTCACAAACCTCTAAAATGGTCGCATTTCACCCATAAATTTGAAGGATTTCGGTCTCTATCTGAGTCAGTATATTGCAGAATTGCTAAAAAAAAGGGATAAAAACATTAATTATAGATTTTTGGTGGTTATAAATTATCAAATTCTTTAGAGTTGTCCACAAATCACATTACAAACACCACATCATTACCACATCAATATGTTAATTTTACAATACTGCACAATCCTTAAAAACTGCAAAACAGCATGTTAGCATCGTTTCTGATAAATTTCAAATTACTACATCTGATTATTTTCTAATTTTAATAACAAGAAAGACTCAACTTTAACTATTTAATTATGAAAATAAAAATATTTATCATTTGCGCATTGCTTGTGCAAGCTGTGTTTTCCCAAAAAGTAATTACGGGAACAGTAGTTTCGAATGATAATATGCCATTATTAGGGGCGTCGATTATTATCAAAAACACTACAAAAGGCACACAGAGCGATTTTGACGGAAATTTCACTTTAGAAGCCAGCGAAGGTGATGTTTTGGTAGTGAGCTATGTTGGTTTTACTACCCAAGAAGTAACGATTAACTCCAATAACAAATACAATATAGTATTGCTAGAAGATTTGACACAATTGGACGAGGTTGTAGTAGTAGGGTATGGAACACAAAAGAAGACCATATTGACCAGTTCGGTAGCCCAAGTAAAAGGAGATGCTTTGCAAAAAGAATCTGTAACCAATATTACCCAAGCCCTGCAAGGTAAGGCTGCTGGGGTACAAGTTGTTGCCTCGGACGCCCCTGGGGTAGCCTCTACTGTAATCATCCGTGGATTGGGAACCATACAGGGAGGTAGAAATCCACTTTATGTTGTAGATGGAGTACTCACAGACAACATCAATAACATCAACTCTGCCGATATAACTTCGATGAATGTACTGAAAGACGCCGCCTCTCTTGCAATATATGGTAACCGAGGTGCAAATGGGGTAATCATGATTACTACCAAACAGGGGAAAGACGGAAAAATGAAATTGAGCTTTGACACCTTTACTGGTTTTAGGGATATACTTAGTGATGTAAAAATGGCTAACGCTTCCCAATTTGTGATTTACAGCAACGAGGCTTTGCAACGAGATTTGCGTCGAGATGACAATCCTTCCAACGACAACGATACTAGCGGCTTTTTTAGCTCTGACCAGCCATACAACACCAATTGGCTCGATCAGATCACTAGAACTGGGCGTATCACCAATTACAATCTTTCTTTGTCGGGAGGTTCTGAAAAAATACAATCGTTTTTTAGCGCAGGATTTACCGAAGAAGAAGGGATTTTAAAAGATCATGATTTTAACAGATTGACTTTGCGAAACAACCTCAACTACAAAATCAGTAACAACCTAAAATTCTCGCACAACATCAGTGCACAATTGGCAAGTGCCAATCCGCAGAGTTTTAATTTGTTTACAATGGCCTACAAGCAATCTCCCATAGTGCCATTGCGAGATGAAAACGGTAAATTTGGATCATCCGTAGCCTTCAACAATGTAGGAAACCCAGGAATAGGCGGTACATTCTTCGAGGAAAAGCAAAAATGGCTTCGATTGCAAGCCTCTTTTAAGCTGGATTATAAAGTCATAGACCCGCTTACTTTTACCTCGCGTTTTTCAATAGATGCGGAATATGGGCGTTTTCGTAGGTTTGATGATCGTTTGGGGGCTTTTTTGGCAGCAAACCCAGCCAACTCAGAAAGTAATTTTGAAGGAGGCATAGACAATCCGGCAAAAACCAGATTAAAAGTAACCCACACCAACAATTATCGTTGGTTTTTGGACAACTACTTTACCTTTACCAAAAGCATTAACGAGCTGCACAACTTTAAAGCAACCCTTGGACTCACTGCGGAAGAAAATAGCGGAGAATACCTAACAGGCACTCGCAACAATGTGCCATCCGACACCAATCTTCTTTTCAATTTGAACAACGGAGATGAAGACAATACCCAGCTTTCTGGGGGTGCTTTGAGCATTAAAGACCGTTTGTATTCTTATATTGCGCGAGTCAATTATGACTACGACAACAAATATTTGTTGAATGCCTCGTTTAGACGAGACGGTTCTAGTAAATTTCAAAAAGGCAACCGCTTTGGAAATTTTTTTGCCGTAAGTGCCGGATGGGTATTAAGCAAAGAAAGCTTTATGGCAGACAGCTTATTCGATTTGCTTAAGCTCCGTGCAAGTTACGGAGAGTTAGGAAACCAAAATGTGGCATTCAATGTACTTACTGCGAGAACAGGCTCTGGAGGTTTCTACGCCTTTGGTAGTGGACAAGATTTGCAGCAAGGAATTACCATAACTGGCACCGTACAAGAAGATCTCAGCTGGGAGACCACCAACGAATTCAATATCGGTCTAGAATATGCCTTGTTTGACAACAAACTAAAGGGAGAATTCGACTATTACAATCGCACCAACACCAATGCGACCTTGCAATTACAATTGCCAGATGTGTTTGGTTTCGATCCATTCAACGCACATGTTGGAGAAGTATCCAACAAAGGGATTGAACTATCCGTAAATTGGGCAGACACCATCAACAAAGATTGGAACTATACTGTAGGAGGAAATTTCTCTTACAACAAAAACGAGTTAACCAAAGTTTTGAGTCCCTACTTCAACGAGCAAAGAGGTGGATTTATAGACAATGGCCAATACACCAAAAAGATAGCTGAAGGCCAACCATTGGGTAGCTTCTTCTTGTACGAGGTAGCAGGCATCGACGACCAAGGAGAGTTTATTTATGTCGATCACAACAACAATGGGGTAACCGATGAAGGCGATAGAAGATTTTTTGGATCTTATATCCCAAAATATTATTTCAACTTCAATTTTGGTGTCAACTACAGAAACTTTGACTTGACTGTAGACACCTTTGGAAACTTTGGTAACGAGGTATACAACGGTAAGAAAGCACAACGATTTGGCAATGAGAATATCGAAGCAGACGTTTTTAACAACCGATGGACTTCTGGCAGGCCAAGCAACACAGGACCAATTGCCTCTAACAATGTGCCCTTGTCATCCAATTATTATTTAGAATCAGGAGATTTTTTTAGAGTAAACAATATCACTTTAGGCTACACCCTACCAGAAGACATCCTAAAACACTTCACCAAGGTACGTGTATATGTTTCTGCCAAGAACCCATTAATATTCAAGAAATTCTCAGGATTCACTCCAGAATTATCTGGAAATGACAATGGTAATCCTTTAGGAACTGCAGGGATAGAGCTCAATGCTTACCCAACACTAAAATCTTTTTACATCGGCATTAACACTTCATTTTAAACGAAAAAACAATGAAAAATATTAAATTAAAATACAGCTTATCCTTTTTGATGATCTTTATGATGCTTTCGTGTACAGAAGATTTTATCGATGTGGATACCAATCAGGAAACCGAATCCGCGCTAACAGAAGATTCTGCAACGGAGTTGGTAAATGCAATTTACAACCATTTACTACAATGGTCTATGAGTTCTTTTTCGTGGAATGGCGTAAGTAGCATCGTATCGGATGATGCAGACAAAGGCAGCGATCCGGGCGATACGGGTACAGACAAACACTTGTTAGACGCCTTACAACTAGACCCTACCATATTATCCATTGCAGAAGTATGGAGTGCGCACTACGCAGGCATCCAAAGAGCCAATCAAGCTTTGAATAGACTTCCATTGTTGGAGATAGATGTAGATTTAAAAGCAAGACTTATAGGGGAGGCAAAATTTTTGCGTGCATTGATGTATTTCCGCTTGGCAAAAGTTTATGGCGGGGTGCCATTGGTAGCAGATATACCAGATGTAAACGCCGATCCGAGCGTATTGCTAAAGAGAGCAACCAAAGCCGAAACTTATGTTTTTATAGAGCAAGACCTTGTAGATGCCATTGCTGCATTGCCAGAAAAGAGTGCCTATCCGAGCTCCGAATTGGGAAGAGCCACCAAAGGTGCAGCAAAAGCGCTATTGGCAAAAGTAAGTATGTACCAAGAAAAATGGCAACAAGTAAAATCCCTTACCGATGAGATTATTCTTAGTGGAGAATACGAATTGACCAGCGACTATGCAGACATCTGGAAAGAAATAGGCGAAAACAATGTGGAGTCCATCTTCGAAATACAAGCCAGAGGCGAAACCCCATCAGCTGGAGTACAAGGTTATAGTGTAAGTCAAGGTGCTCGAGGCGAAGGCGGCTGGGGCTGGGGTTTCAACACCCCCTCTGAGGATCTTGCCAATTCGTATCCTAGTGGCGATACTAGAAGAGATGCGACCATTATTTTTAAAGGAGAAACCCTATTCGACGGACGCTTAGTAGCCAATACTGTAGTGAATGAGAGGTACAACCAAAAGGCCTATTCTAGTGCCTTTTCGGATGGCTGGGAAACCGGAAAAAACATTCGCATATTGCGTTATGCCGAAGTATTGTTGATGAATGCGGAAGCTGCCACACAGGTAGGTGGCGATGCTGGCACACCACTCAACCAGGTACGCAGCAGAGCAGGTCTAGATGCAATCAACAGTCCTTCCCAAACGGATATCTGGAATGAGCGTCGTTGGGAATTGGCTTTTGAGCACGATCGTTATTTCGATCTCGTACGTCAGGGTAGAGCTGGTGTTGTTTTGAGAGCACATGGCAAGCAATTTATAGACGGAAAACACGAATTATTCCCTATTCCGCAAGAACAAATCGATAGAGCCGGAGGCGTATTAGAACAAAACCCAATGTATTAATTGAATTGGAATCATATGACGACGATAAAAATATTAGCACTTAATATTATTTGTTTGACACTGCTATTCACATCTTGTAGTAGTTGTTCGAGCGAAACCGATCCACCACCACCAGATGTAAACCCATTACCTCTTCCAGTCTCTTTAACACTGGAAGAGCTATTGGACCTCACACAAGAGCGTACCTTTAAATACTTTTGGGACTTTGCAGAGCCTGTAAGTGGGATGGCAAGAGAACGCTCCCAAGACGACGCTTACAATAACGAATCGCCTAGAATTATCACTATGGGTGGCTCTGGCTTTGGAATTGCCAGTTTTCCTGCAGCAGTAGAGCGCGGATGGATCACCCGCAACCAAGCCATAGTGCGCTTGCAAAAGATTCTAAGCTTTTTGGAAGGCGCAGACACCTATCACGGAGCCTTTTCACATTGGTATTATGGCAATACTGGAAAAACCAGAACTTTTGGAGGCCAAGACAATGGCGGCGATATAGTAGAAACTGCCTTTTTGCTACAAGGTCTTTTAATCAATCGACAGTATTTTAGCGGCACAGGAGCAGAAAAGAATCTCCGCGATCGCATTACAGCAATTTGGGAAGCAGTAGAATGGGATTGGTACACCAACGGACAAGAGTCTATTACCTGGCACTGGTCGCCAAACCATGAGTTTGCACTAGACCTCAAAGTAAGTGGTTGGAACGAAGCCCTAATTGTGTATGTTTTGGCTGCAGCCTCACCAAGCCATAGCATTACCAAATCCGTATATGACCAAGGTTGGGCTCGTAATGGCGGGATGCACAATGGGACTTCCTATTATGGCAACACCCTTGCTGTAGGTCCCCAATTGGGTGGCCCACTATTTTTCGCCCACTATTCCTTTATCGGCTTAGACCCAAGAAATCTAAGCGATGCCTATGTTGCTAACTATTTTGCACAAAACAAGGCACATACACTTATAAATTATGCCTATTGCAAAGACAATCCAAAAGGATACAAAGGCTATGGAGGAGACAGTTGGGGACTTACAGCAAGCGACAATCACCAAGGATACTCTGCACACAGCCCAACAAATGACTTAGGAGTAATTACCCCTACAGCTGCCCTTTCCTCCTTCCCTTATACACCAGCAGAATCCGAAAAAGCTTTAAAGTATTTCTATAACCAACTTGGCAATAAACTCCTTGGGGAATACGGATTTTATGATGCTTTTTCCGAACAGCACAATTGGTATGCCGATGGGTATTTGGCAATAGATCAAGGGCCAATTGTAGCCATGATCGAAAACTACAGAACCCAACAATTGTGGAAGTTATTTATGAAAGACCCAGACATACAAAAAGGACTCACAAAACTTGGATTTAGCTACTAGTAACCGATAACCATAGTCTCATTTAAAACATGCAAACAATTAAACATATACTAATTATATTATTCTTTATGAGCTACTCCAATAAGGTAAAAGCATTTGTATGGCTACAACAAGATATCGAACAGCAAGTAGATTCCTTGATGCAGAAAATGAACCTAGAAGAGAAGATAGGGCAGACTGTATTGTATTCTAGTGGCATGGACATCACCGGTCCGGTATTAGACAAAGCGTACAAAGACCATATAAAAGCAGGGCAAGTAGGTGCTATATTCAATGCCACAGGAGCAGCTTATACGCGTAAGTTACAAAAACTAGCTGTAGAAGAAACCCGATTGGGTATACCGATGCTGTTTGGATATGATGTCATTCATGGGCACAAAACCATATTTCCAATTCCATTGGCAGAGTCTTGTAGTTGGGATCTCGAACTTGCAGAGAAAAGCGCGCGAATTTCGGCTATAGAGGCTGCCGCCGATGGTTTGCATTGGACATTTTCACCTATGGTGGACATATCGCGAGATGCCCGTTGGGGCCGAGTATCGGAAGGCGCTGGAGAAGATGTATACTTAGCGAGTTTAATTGCACGAGCCAAAGTCATTGGATACCAAGGAGACCTAAAGCAAAACAACACCATTTTGTCCTGTGCCAAGCACTTTGCTGCCTATGGTGCGCCACAAGCTGGCCGAGATTATCACACGGTAGATATGTCCGAAA
This sequence comes from Flavobacteriaceae bacterium, assembly GCA_025800395.1. Lineage (GTDB taxonomy): Bacteria > Bacteroidota > Bacteroidia > Flavobacteriales > Flavobacteriaceae > JAOXRU01. Next base: position 44,170 of record JAOXRU010000280.1, on the reverse strand, counting down.
TTCGATTGCGCAACACCTTTTTACCGCCATTTAAGGCCGCTTTAGATGCTGGAGCGGCTTCATTTATGACCGCTTTCAACGAATTGAATGGCGTACCAGCCACAGGCAATCCTTTTTTGCTCGACGAGATTTTGCGCAAGGAATGGGGTTTTCGAGGCTTTGTAGTCACCGATTATACCTCAATAAACGAAATGACACATCATGGCTATGCGGCAGAGCTCAAACATGCTGGAGAACTTGCCATGAACGCTGGTGTAGATATGGATATGCAAGGCGGGGTTTACAAAAACCATCTCCTACAATCTATACAAGAGGGAAAAGTTTCCGAAGCCAGATTGGACGAGGCGGTAAGAGCCATCCTTCGGATGAAGTTTAAACTCGGTTTGTTTGAAGACCCGTATCGATACTGCAACGAAGAGACGGCTCCAAATATTTTGATGGCACCAGAACATATGGAATTCGCCAGAGAATTGGCACAAAGATCGATTGTCTTACTCAAAAACCACCAAGAGGTTTTACCCCTTGCTAAGCAGCAAAAAATTGCCCTTATTGGTCCTATGGCAACCGACGAGGTACATATACTTGGTAGTTGGGCTGCACAAGGCGATAGAGCAGGCAAAGCAGTGAGTCTAAAAGAAGGCATGGAAGTACATGGTCTTCGATTTGCCTACGCCCAAGGGTGTGAGATTCTAAAAGACTACAGAGTGGGATTCGAACAGGCCATTGCCCTAGCCAAAGACTCCGATGTGGTGGTTATGGCTATGGGTGAAGCAGAATATATGAGCGGAGAAGCAGCAAGTAGAACCAACATACAATTACCTGCAGTACAACGCGAGCTTATAGCCGAAATCAAAAAAACAGGCAAACCAATTGTCTTGGTGCTTTACAACGGACGACCACTAGATCTCACTTGGGAAAACCAAACCGTAGACGCCATATTAGAAGCATGGTTTCCGGGCACCAATGGCGGATTGGCAGTGGCCGATATTTTGGTGGGCGAATACAACCCTTCTGCCAAGCTCACCCTTAGCTTTCCGAGAAACATTGGACAAATACCGATATTTTACAACCAAAAAAATACTGGGAGACCAGCAGATGCAGAGGGTGCACATCCCCGATATAGTTCTAAATATATAGACGCAGACAACAGTCCATTGTTTGCATTTGGCTATGGCCTTAGTTACACCAAGTTTATTTACGAAAATATCGCATTAAGCCATGATAAATTGGGTCCAAACAACAGTATTAGCATTAGCGTAGAGGTTACCAATATTGGGGATAGAGCTGGGGAAGAGATTGTTCAACTCTATATACGCGATATGGTCGGAAGCATCACCCGTCCCGTAAAAGAACTCAAAGGTTTTCAAAAAATTACTTTACAAAAAGGAGAGCGCCAAACCATACGCTTTACTATAGAAGCAAACGATCTAAAATTCTACAACAAAGACTTGGAATTTGTTGTAGAAGAGGGAGACTTCCTCATAGGAATAGGAGGAAGTTCCGAGGTAGCAATGAAACATTCATTTACCTATAGCAATAAATAAAATAATAGAAAACGAATTAGATTATAACTCAAAAGAAACCAGTAAGTATGAAAATAGCAAATCTAAAATTCAGTATCATATGTGTGTTTTTGTTGTTGTTTGTGTTCACAACCTCTTGTGAAAAAGAACTGGAACATTTCGACACCATTTCATACGTTCCTTGTGAAGATAGTAAGGTAACGAAGAACCATTTTATCCTCTCCGACTTCGAATGTCAGGCCAATATGACGATGACCGAAGTAGAAGGGGTTCGCAATCCAGCGGAAATACAAGCAAACAAGTCTAAATTTGTTGGAAGATATGTTGATGGACCCGACGCTTGGGATGCCCTTATCATCGATTATGGGCAAGCCATCGATCTCTCCACCAATGGATTGTTTAAAATGAAAGTACGGTCCACTGTAGCAGGCACCCTGAAGGTAAAACTAGAAGGAGGAACATCTGCTGCTGTAGAAAAGGACAACGCGCTTCCTGGCGACAATGGCTGGGCCGAGTATCAATTTAACTTCAGCGACCAAGCCGAAGAAGATCACACCAAATTGGTAATATTTTTCAATGCTGGAGTAGCCAGCGACGGCAGCGACATCTATTATATCGATGATTTGTTTTGGGACAAATCTATAGATCCGTGTGATGGGGTTACCAAAATAGATCGTATCATCAATGATTTTGAATGCCAACAAAATCATTTTATTGGGCATCCAGACGAAGAAACCACTGCGCCAGTATTCGACAATCCAGATAAAAGTGGCATCAACACCACAGAAAAAGTTGGAAAATATACCGACAATGGCACCGATGCATGGGACAACCTTCAAATAGACTTGCAAAATCCAATCGATCTATCGACCAATTCCCAATTGAGTCTGAAGATCTATTCGGGCAGAACTGCGCCGATTCTAGCCAAGTTAGAAGGCGGTACCGCTGTAGAAGTATGGAGTAGCATAGATGAAACCAATAAATGGGTAGAATACACCTTCGACTTTAGAGAAGCTGCAGATAAGGGCAACACCAAAGTGGTATTGTTTTTCAATGGCGGGCAGACCGATGGTACAACAGAAGACGTGTACTATGTAGATGATATTCAATTTAAAGAATGGCAAAGTCCTTGTCTTGGAGTTCCAAAAGATTTGAGTATTATTAGTGATTTTGAGTGTCAGCGCAACTATCATTTCGGTAACGATCCCAATGTTTCCACAGCCAAAGTTGTGGCCAACCCAAACAAGAGCGGTGTAAATACCAGTGATTTTGTTGGGGAATATATAGACAATGGCACCGATGCTTGGGACAACCTTTTTATAGACATGGGTGGTGAGATAGACCTCAACACCAATAACCAATTGCACATCAAAATACAGGCTGCAAGAGCCGTGCCATTATTAGCGAAATTAGAAGGCGGTACCGCAGTGGAAATATGGGGTAATATAGATGAAACTGGCGCATGGAAGAACTACAGTTTTGATTTTAGTGAAGCAGCTGGCCAAGGCAACACCAAAGTAGTATTATTCTTCAATGGAGGGCAGACCGATGGTACCGCTACGGACACCTATTATATAGACGATTTGCGTTTCTTACCCGAAAATTGCGATATTATCAATGAGGACTGTAGTGGAGTTGAAAAAGACACTACAGTAGTCAACGATTTTGATTGCCAACAAAACCTAGACACAGTAGACGGCATTGCAATTGTGAGCAATCCGAAAGTGAGTTGTGCCAATCGCAGTGCCAATGTTGGGAAATTTATCGACGATGGCACCAATGCTTGGGACAATTTATTATTCGATTTTGGTGGCGCTATCGACTTGTCTACTCATAACCAATTAACATTTAGGGTGTTGTCTAGCAAATCCGTACCTGTGTTAGCAAAAATAGAAGGCGGTACAGCAGCAGAAATATGGGGGAATATTACGGTAGTAGACGACTGGGTAGAATACAGTTTTGACTTCAGTGCCTCCGATGGCGCCAATAATTCTAAAGTGGTATTATTTTTTAATGGCGGACAAACCGATGGCACATCCGAAGACATCTACTATATCGATAATATCCGTTTTGAGCAGCCATAACAACCAACAGGAATATGCTGTAAAAAGGCTAGTACCCGCTGCCAGATCGCCTAGATAGCAACACCGATTGGCTCCATAAAACAGCATTGTAAACCAATATGAGGTAGCGGCTAAAATAGCACTTTTAGTTTTCAAATTAAAGGGAGAGAAAGACACTTTTTCTCTCCCTTTATATTTCCATTAAGAAGCCCACTATGTCATAGCGGCAAATCATTTAAGATTATGAAAAAAGATCAGCATAAAGAACCAGCAATCAGCGCTTCAAGCCAAAAAATACCTATGCAGCAACTGATTGCATATGGTTTTGGTGGTATTATTCCAATAGCCTTATTCAATATTGCTGGACAACTTATCGGTTTAATGGGAAATATCAGCCTAGGATTGAGCGCTTTATGGCTGGGAGTCATACTCATCATTCCCCGGTTATGGGATGCAATTTCCGATCCTATTGTGGGGCATTTTTCAGATAATTTTAGAAGTCGCTGGGGCAGAAGGCGACCTTTTTTATTGATTGGCGGAATAGCCGTAGCGGTCAGTTTTGTATTTATGTGGTGGATACCAGACGGGCAATGGCTACACGAGCTTTTTCCCACAGAAGCTGGATTTCAGTGGTTTCAATTGGGCTATATTTTGTTTTGGCTATTATTGTTTTTTACGGCTTGTACTATTTTTGAAATTCCCCATGGCGCATTAGGCATGGAAATGACTACAGACCCACACGAGCGCACTAGACTCTTTAGCGCTAAAAGTTTTTTAGGCAATCTTTTTGCCATGAGCACCCCATGGTTGTTTGCTTTGGCGAATATGGAATATTTCAAGGGAGCAGGAGGCAACGAAGCCGATGGCATGAAATACGTATCCATCCTAGTGGCAGCCGTATTGATTCCCCTTTCTTTTTGGTGGTTTTTTGGTGTAAAAGAACCAGCATTTAAAAACAGTTCGCAACAGAAGAAGGCCGATTTCTGGAAGAATATGAAGCACGCTATCCGCAATAAAACTTTTATTCGATTGGTAGTTATTGTTTTTACACTAGCTATTGGTTTTAACTTTGTGAACCTGCTGGGCTATTATATTCCAATATTTTACGTTTTCGAAGGCGACAAAGAAGCCGCCAGCACCCTTTTGGGCGTTAATGGAACTATCTGGGCAATCACAGGTCTTGTAGCGGTATTTCCTCTCAATTGGATTAGTCCCAAAATAGGAAAAAGAAAAACCCTACTCATTGCCATTATTCTCATGATTTTGGCGCAATTATCAAAAGTTGTTTGTTACAACCAAAGCTATCCTTACTTGGTGATCGTTCCAACCATATTACTCTCTGCGGGGATGCTTTTCTTTTTTACATTAGGTTCGTCTATGGTAGGAGACATCTGCGATGAAGACGATCTTCGCACAGGAAGAAGGTCTGAAGGTAGTTATTATTCCATTTATTGGTGGTTTATCAAAATGGGAACCGCATTTGCCAGTTTTGTCGCAGGTTTGTTGATTGTATTTACCGAATTTGACGAAAATCAAGTCGCCAAAGTAGACGATTTTAAAGGCGCCGTAAACGAATTGCAAGTCACTACGAACGATTGGAATAACAAATTTCATTCCGTAAAAAACCAACCAGAGCAATTTTTAAAACAAACCCAACTATTGCGACAAAAAACAGAAAAAACCTTAGCAGCGCAAACCGTATATCTCGAACAAGAAATAACCAAGAACAAAAATCAAACCGCAGCTACAGCCTATGCCACACTACAAAAACTAGAATTGTACGAAGCCTTATTGTCCAAAACTGCTATACTAAGCTACGACATAGAAAGCAGCGCCAAGCAATTGGGATCTATGCAAGGAGCGGATAGTGCCGCGCTACAACAAATTGCAACAAGCATACAGCAAACAGCAATAGAAGCCGATTTGCTCAACATACAGCTTCGAGGAGAACAATTACAATTTCATCTCCAAACCATTTTGGCTACATCGAGCAACAGCCAAAACCATTATGCGCAATTGCTACAAAAAAACAACACCATTAAACAACATTGGCGTAATATGCAACAAGCTGCGGAAACAATGGATATCGACCACAATATAGCTGCCATAAAAAAGGAACTTCCTGCATTAACCCAGCAATCCCCTTACACCTTATTGATGATGCGAATTGTAGAGATAGGTCTCCCCATACTTTTATGTCTGGTATCTATCTTATTTGTATTTCGATACCCCCTGACGGAAGCACGTAGTAATGAAATCAAAATTGCATTAGAACAAAGAAATAAATAACCACCCCATGGAACAACAAAAAGAAGCTTCCCAATACAACAAGCGAAGTATTCAAAACGATTTAGGGCTTTCGTTTCATTTTTTAGAAAGCGGCCATATTGCGAACATAGAATACAAGGATGTACGACTCAATCTAAAGCCATGTTCTCTATATTCCAAAGTAGGCAGTAATATTTATTTGCGAAAAAAGGGCAAAAAAGGCTATCAATACACCCCATTGTTGGGGCCAGAGAGTTTGAGTTTATTTGCTTTTGGTGCTACACAATTTAGAGCCCAGGGTTTGTGGGAAGGAATCCGTTATCGTTGTAGTTTACAGCTTGCAGAAAGCAGTACGAGTTGGCAATGGCAAATAGAAACAGAAAACACCAATACAACAACTTGCGATCTCGATTTAATTTACGTACAAGATGTTGGTTTGAAACCAAAAAATATAGACTTGGTCAATACGTATTATGTCAGTCAATACTTGGAGCGATTGCTATTGGAAGACCCTACTTATGGTGCGGTAGTTTGCTGTCGTCAAAACTTTGTAGACAGCGACAACACCCCTTGGTTGCAAATAGCGTGCAAAAACAAAGCCAAATCGGCCAGTACGGATGGGATGCAGTTATATGGTACAGCATATCGCAAAACAGGAAAGCCCCAAGCATTGGACCAACATCAACTTGGAGGAGAATACGCGGGGGAGCTTAGTATTGTAGCCTTGCAAGAAGCCCCTTTTTCTCTAGCCTCCAAACAAACCCATCAAAGTACATTTGTTGGCATCTACCAGCACCATCATCCAGAAATCACTTCCCCTAGGGATTTGGAGCATTTGCCCCAACGATTCAAAAAATTGGAAGACGAGAAACAAGAAATCCATTTTTTGAAGCCCGTTCCACCCAAAACCAATCTGTTTAACAACAGTCCGTTTTTACCAGTGCAAGATCTCGATGCCGAGGAGATAGACCGATACTTTGCCAAGGAGAAGCGTCATATCGAAGAAAAAAACGGTCAGATACTCTCCTTTTTTTATGGTAAAAACCAACATGTGGTCTTACAACAAAAAGAGGTCTTGGTAGATCGTCCACATGGCCATATCATGCAAAGCGCGTCGGATTTTACCCCAGAGGAGAATATCGTATCCACTACAAGCTATGCTTGTGGCGTTTTTAATTCACACACCACCCAAGGCAACACCAATTTCAATCGTTTACTTTCGGTATACGGTAGTGCTTTATCCTTAGAAACCGAGACTGGACAGCGAATTTTTGCAAGCATTGGGAAACAAACCTATCTATTGGGGATACCTTCCGCTTTTGAAATGGGTTTGAATCATTGTCGTTGGCTCTACAAAACCGCAAGCAACTGTATACAAGTTCGCACCTGGACTTCCCAAAAAGACCCACAAATACATTTAGACATACAAATAATAGAAGGCGATCCTATAGACCTATTGCTCAGCAACCAACTCGATCCGACCGTAGGTTGGCAGCTCGAGCAATTATCGCCAGTGGAAGTTATAGCTACGCCCAATGCCAAGAGTCTAATTGCAAGTAAATACCGTCAGCCACAATTTCGAATTATTGCAAACACTAGTGCAAGTACATATAGCCAACTAGACATACAAACCATAGAACATTGCGAGCAAGAAGCGGGGGTAGATTTCTGCAATTTTGCTATCACTGCCTGCAAACAATTTGTGCTACATCTTGTGGGAGAAGTGCAAAGCACAAATACAACAACCCTAAGCATGACAGCCAACAAACTGTATACAGCAGACCATAATGCTGCACAAAACAGCTGGAAAAAATTAGCATCTGGCTTAGAGTTAGAAAATTCCCATAGAGATATCACCGTCTTACAAGACATCTTGCCTTGGTATGGCAGTAATGCGCTAACCCATGTACTCACCCCCCATGGATTGGAACAATTTGAGGGAGCAGCTTGGGGTACCCGAGACATCACACAAGGCCCCTTTGAACTCTTGCTGAGCACACAAAAAACACATCAAGCAAAGCATATTTTGCGCTTGGTATTTTCGCACCAAAACCCAGACGGAACCTGGCCACAATGGTGGATGTTTGACCGCTACGCAGAAATACGAGCAGGCAGTTCTCATGGCGATATACACCATTGGTGTATCGTGGCGCTAGCCAAGTACATACAAGCCACAGAGGATATTGCATTTTTGGACGAAGCACTACCCTATTATACGACAACCAAAAAAGGCGGGGAAGAAAAAGAAAGCGTTTTGGCGCATCTCGAACGCCTAATCGATATGTTGGTAGGCTCCTTTATTGCGGGTACCGCTTTGGTACCCTTTGGCGGTGGCGATTGGAACGATTCTATGCAGCCTGCCAACAAAGCCCTCGCCGATCGATTGGTCTCTAGTTGGACCGTAGCTTTGAACTACCAAGCATTTACAGCCATGGTAGGCGTGTACGAACTAATGGGAAAACACAAAAAAGCCAAGAAATTGGCAAGCATTTCAAAGCTTATACGAGCAGATTTCAATAGATATCTTATTCGCGATGGCGTTGTAGCGGGTCTTGGATATTTAGAATCCGATCAAAACTTTCGTTTATTATTGCACCCATCCGACAAGGAAACCAACATACAATACCGTTTATTGCCCATGATAAGAGGCATCATCAGTGGGATTTTTAGCAAGGAGCAAGCAACAAACCATTTGGCGTTGATTGCAACCCATTTAAAAGGTCCGGATGGCGCCAGACTTATGAATATTCCTCCCACATACAACGGCGGCATACAGACCATCTTTCAGCGCGCAGAGAGCAGTACATTTTTTGGAAGAGAAATTGGGATGATGTATATGCATGCCCATCTTCGTTATGCAGAAAGTCTAGCACGTATGGGCGATGCAGCAGGATTTTTAAAAGCCTTGCGCCAGGCCAATCCGATAGCATATCAGGAAGTTGTGTCCTGTGGTGATCTGCGTCAGGCGAACTGCTATTTCAGCAGCTCTGACATTATTTTTCCCAATCGGTATAAAGCAGACCAAGACTATGCGAGTATCCGAGAAGGCAAACAGCTACTCAAAGGCGGCTGGCGCATCTATTCTAGTGGCCCAGGTATTTTTATAGGTTTAGTCGTATGGCATTTTCTAGGATTGCGTACCGAATATGGCAAGACCATAATCGATCCTATGATACCAAAACATCTCGATGGTTTGCGTGTCAAAATCCAATCTCATGGATATCCATTAGAGCTACATTTTAGGACAGCAGAAGACACCCATCATCCAAAGAAAATAAAGGTAAATGGGCAAGAAATATCCTTTACCTATACCAATAATCCATATCGAAACGGAGGTGCCGTTTTGGAGACTAAAAAGTGGCTTGAACTATTAAACGATAAGGAAAATAGAATTGAAATCGTACTGTAATACCATTTTTAGTTTAAAATCACCCCAATAAATAGCCTTTTTTTCTTTTTAGGGCATTTCAAAATAGGAATGGTATGAAAAGGGAAATGGGTATTTGGACACTTTTTTATTCTACTTCTAAAGCCTTATTGTATTGCTTCTCTATCTGAAAAAGCATTTCTTTGGTCATTTTTTCTAGATCGTAGGCTGGTTTCCAGTTCCAATCTTGACGTGCTGGGGAGTCATCTATAACTTCTGGCCAACTAGCGGCAATATCTTGGCGAAAATCTGGAGTGTACTTCATGCTAAAAGCAGGAATTTCTTTTTGGATAACACCAGCAATTTCGGATGGCGTAAAGCTCATGCTCGCCAAGTTGTAAGCAGTTCTTGTTTTGATATTCTCTTGTGGTGCTTGCATGATTTCTATGGTGGCGCGTATGGCGTCATCCATAAAAATCATAGGGAGCTTGGTATTGGCAGCTATAAAACAATCGTAGGTTTCTCCAAGTATGGCTTTGTGGTATATTTCAACTGCATAGTCGGTAGTACCACCCCCTGGAAGGCTTTGGTATCCTATAATTCCTGGGTAACGCAGCGAACGTATATCTAAACCATAACGTTGGAAATAGTAATTTGCCCAATTTTCTCCAGCAACTTTGCTTATACCGTATACGGTAGTAGGATCTAGGTTGGCGTTTTGTGGGGTAAGCGCTCTATTTACATTAGGTCCAAAAACAGCTATGGAGCTAGGGAAAAACACTTTTTGGATTTTGTTTTTTCTAGCGGCTTCAAACACGGCAAACAAACTTTTCATATTGACATCCCAAGTACCTAGTGGGTTTGCCTCTCCTTTGGCAGAAAGAATGGCTGCAAGGTGGTATATCTCGGTAATTTGGTGTTTTTGTATCATGGCGCTAATGGCGCTCTCCTCTGTAGCGTCTAATATGCCAAATTTGCCATCAAAATTTGGGTTGTCTCTAAGATCGGTTGCCCAAACGCTATTCTTACCGTAAATGGCTTGTAGTTTGGCAGTAAGCACCTTGCCAACTTGTCCGTTTGCGCCAGTGATGAGGATATTTGCCATGCTAGTAATTTTGCTGTAAAAATACTAAAAAACCGTGTTAAAATTGGTTTGTTGTGTTGTATTCAATAAAAATTGTTGCTTAAGGAGAGTTGTATAGTAATATTTTGTTTTATAGTTTTGGTATTGATTCTATTTTAGGAAAAATTATGGAGGCAAAAGTATTGGATGATATAGATAAAACCATCTTGCGCATATTGCAGACGGATGCAAGAAAAACGGCCAAGGAGATAGCTGCTGGGCTACAATTAACAGTTTCTCCGGTATATGAGCGCATACGGAGGTTGGAGCGAGATGGTTACATTAAAAAATACGTAGCCATATTGGACAAGGAGAAGCTCGATTTGCCAGTAACGGCATTTTGTCAGGTTTCGATGCGTTATCATGGGGAAGACTTTATCGATCGGTTTATGGAGCAGATACAAGCTTTGGAGGAAGTACAAGAGTGCTATCATATGGCAGGCACAGTAGACTTTATGTTAAAAATACACCTAAAAGGCTTGGAAGAGTATCACGATTTTGTTCGGTTTAAACTATCCCGCATAGACAATATGGGAGTACTCAATAGTACATTTGTACTGAAGGAGATAAAAAACAGTTCGGCTTTTGTGATATAGGCGGGCTGCTCTGTGAGGGATGGAAACGGTAGCTTGTAGCCATGGGCAAAGGTAGCCGTACTTGGCCGAGGAGGCGACCGTAGGAAGCCCCCAGCAGGCCTAGGGAGGCTTTTGCCAAGGGCTGCAACTACAAGTGTACAGCCCGACCCCCGCCAAAGATGGGCATGATAGTAGTGAAAATAGTTGGTTTGGCGGGGGTCACAGCCAAAAAATAAGAAGGGTATAACAAAGGGAGAATTTTGGCGTTATAGACTAAGCTTATGTGAGATAAATATTTCTGATGTGTCTCATGGTAAGGAATAGTGAAAAAAAGGACTAACTTTGTATCATATATTAAAACGTTAAACATGGCATTAGAAATAACAGACGCAACTTTTGATGAGGTTGTATTAAAAAGTAACAAACCGGTATTGGTTGATTTTTGGGCTGCATGGTGTGGGCCATGTCGTATGGTTGGACCAATCATTGATGAAATTGGCAAGGACTATGACGGAAAGGCAATCGTTGGTAAGGTAGATGTGGACGCCAACCAGGAATTTGCTGCGAAATACGGTGTGCGCAATATACCTACGGTACTTATTTTCCAGAATGGGGAAGTTGTAGGGCGCCAAGTAGGTGTAGCACCAAAAGCGACTTACACAGACGCTATAGATGGTTTGTTGTAAGAAAACAGCATTACAGTTTAGAAATGCCACTTGCTTTGCGGGTGGTTTTTTGTTTTGAAAGGGTTTTGGTGGTTGGGTGTGTCGTAGAATTGTATCCTAGGCGATAGGTGGCTTGCTAAGCGTGCTAATTTGCCTGGTTTCTTATTTCTTTTTCGTATCTTGAAAATAAAAAGAAGATGTCTGTAGAGAAAGAACTGCATCGTTCGTCTATGTTTGGTCATTTGGATTTGCTTTCCCAGCAAGTGGTAGAAGGCTATATAAGTGGTTTGCACAAGAGTCCGTTTCATGGATTTGCGGCGGAGTTTGCCGAGCACAAAATGTACAATGCTGGAGAAAGCACCAAGCATATCGACTGGAAGTTGTATGCCAAGACGGATAAATTATATACCAAGAAATACGAGGAAGAAACGAATTTGCGATGTCATATCATCGTGGATAATAGCAGTAGCATGCATTATCCGAAGGTGGAAAAATTTTCTTTAGAATCGTTGAATAAGATTGGTTTTAGCGCATTGGCTGCTGCTTCGCTTATGAAAATTTTGCAGCGACAACGCGATGCGGTGGGTTTGAGTATCTATTCGGACAGCTATGAGTATTACAGTCCAGAAAAGAGTTCGGAGCGTCATATAGCGAATTTATTGGCTAAATTGGATGGCATGGTGGCTTCTGCTAAGGAAGGCAAGCAGACCGAGACCTATACCTTTTTGCATCAGATAGCGGAGAATGTGCATAGGCGTAGTTTGATATTTTTGTTTACGGATATGTTTCAGGCAGGAGTTTCTCAGGAGGCTTTGTTTTCGGCTTTGCAGCATTTGAAGTACAATAAGCATGAGTTGGTGTTGTTTCATGTAGTAGATAAGGCAACGGAGATGGATTTTGATTTTGAGAATCGCCCAAAGCGTTTTTTGGATGTAGAGACGGGAGCGCGTTTGGATGTTTTCCCTGAGCAGGTGCAGGAAGCGTATAAGAAGGAGGTACAAAAGTATGTTGATTCTCTGTTGTTGCGCTGTGGTCAGTACGGTATAAAATATGTATCTGTAGACGTGCGGGAGGGTTTTGAAAAAATCATGAACACCTATCTTATAGAAAGACAAAAGTTTAAGTAAAGGGGTCAAAAAATCTTTATATTTTTTTGGTAAAAATGTTTGCAGAATTGAAATAGGGGTGTATATTTGCATCCGCATTACGCAACGGTCTGGTAGTTCAGTTGGTTAGAATATCTGCCTGTCACGCAGGGGGTCGCGGGTTCGAGTCCCGTCCAGACCGCTTTTAAGAACTACATTAGAAATCAAAACCCTATAAATCCTATGATTTATAGGGTTTTTTGGTTTTGGAGCTTTTTTATTTATAGGAATTATTTTAATTTAACGTGAATAATGGATAAAAAAAAAGTGTTTTTATTATAGTTTATTTCACTGTTTTTCAGTAAATTAAACAATAAAAACACTTCTAATGCTTAAAGATAAAGTTACTGAATTCTTTGTGAAAATGGACGATTTTTGCAAAGAATTTGCTGCACAATTGGAAAATCGTCCATTTTTAGAGGATTCATTGGCAAATAGACGTAATCGAAAAGGAAAATTATCCGATTCTGAAATGATGAGCATCTATCTACTATTTCATTTTGGTCAGTTTACCAATTTTAAACATTTTTATAATCAATATGTCTGCAAGCACCTCATTGATCTGTTTCCAGATCTGATAAGTTATGAACGATTTAACGCAAGACAAGACCGTATTCTCTTGCCCCTGATGCTGTATTTAAAATATCGTGGTTTGGGTAAGTCCAGAGGCATAAACTATATTGACTCTACTTTGTTGCGTGTATGCCATATTAAGCGCGAAAAACAACATCGTGTCTTTAAAGGTATTGCTACAAAGGGAAAATCTACTATGGGCTGGTTCTTTGGTTTTAAGTTGCATCTGATTATCAACGATAAAGGAGAGTTATTGTCTTTCTACCTCACTAAAGGAAATGTAGATGACAGAAACATTCAACTAATGACTGCTATGACCAAAGAAGTCTTTGGAAAGCTATTTGGTGATAAAGGCTATATATCTAAGGCATTGGCTGAACTGCTCTTTCAAGATGGCATCCAGCTCATCACTAAAGTGAGAAAGAATATGAAGAAGCAGAACTTATCTGATGTGGATGCAATACTATTGAGAAAAAGAGCTTTGGTTGAATCTGTTAATGATGAGCTTAAGAACATCTGTAAGGTGGAGCACACTAGGCATCGATCTGTAAAAGGCTTTTTGGTGAACTTGATCGCTGGTCTTACCGCTTATTGTTTCTTCCCTAAAAAACCATCACTAAATATAACCCCAATTCATACTAATCAACTTTGCTTATGGGAGGCTTAAACATTATTCACGTTGATTTAGATATAACTTACGCATACAATTTATTATAAACTTCTTAGGCTAGTCCTGCCTTTGAAGGGCTGTTTATAAGGCTGCTGTGAAGATAATTTATATCGAACTTAGGACACCTTATCTCGAATAAATCTGTCGCTATAAATATAGGATTGCTAGTTTTTTGAAAGATTCTGATGGCCAAATCTATTTACGACCTGTAAAATGTTCCATAGTCTTGTAGACACCCAATAGAGAGCCTGCAAACCAATCGAAAAAGTTAAGAGACATTATGGCTTGTCCTGTTCTGGTAAGTCGGTAGATATAGCCAGGTATGGTAATGGCCTTTTTATCTTTTTCTATGGCACGCACAATGGTTAGTGCTGTAGCTTCTGGTTCTAGAATTGGAATTTTGGATCGCACCCCATCGAACATTCCTGTATTGATATAATACGGCATAATGGTGGTTACTTTTACTGCTTTTTTCATTTGTTTCATCTCTAAGCGTAAACTATCCGACCACCCCACTACCGACCACTTACTTGCAGCGTAAACAGACATTTTGGGATTAGATATAAGACCTGCCGAAGAGGCGATATTACAGATATGTCCTGCGTTTTTCTCCATCATGTCTTTTAAAAACACCGAAGTTACAATCATAGGAGCATTGGCGTTTATATCTATGGTTCTAGTAATGTCTTGTATACTATGCTCGCTAAAATACTTGCCTACTACAATGCCAGCATTATTAATAAGTACATCTACCATACCTATGTCTTTTTTTATGGTTGCCGCAGTGGCTTCTACCTGTTCCCAGTTCGAAACATCTACGTTATACCCTATAATGGTTCCTTTAGAGGAAAATTCGGCTATAACTGCATCGATATTTGCTTGGTTAATATCCCAAATAATTACTTTGGCCTTGCGTTCTAACATTAAACGAGTCATAATCTTTCCAATTCCAGACGCGCCTCCAGTAATTAGCACTAATTTGTTTTCTAACTGTTTCATATAGATGTGGTTTTATTTCTTAGGGTTAATCAACTACTAATTAGCGTGAGCTGTATATAAATTATTCACACAGTAGTCTTAGGCATATCGAACTCACGCTAATTAATCTATAACCTGAGCTGTATAGCTATATATTGGTTACCAGTTCTTGCAAGGGTTTTCTAACCTTTGGTAGGTTTACCAACCAATCTTTCTCGGCATCTCTGTATCCTACAGGTAACATTACACAGCTTCGCAAGCCTTTTTCTTTTAAATTTAGTATTTCGTCTACTGCTTCTGGCTCAAAACCTTCCATTGGCGTACAATCTAAGCCCAAAAACGCAGCGGCAGTCATGGCATTGGTA
Organism: Flavobacteriaceae bacterium; assembly: GCA_025800395.1. Lineage (GTDB taxonomy): Bacteria > Bacteroidota > Bacteroidia > Flavobacteriales > Flavobacteriaceae > JAOXRU01. The sequence goes on along the minus strand of JAOXRU010000280.1, from coordinate 28,855 downwards.
AAAGCAATATACGCTTGTCTAGCTGCATGCTGAAAATTTACTTCTGCATCTCTAGGTGGGTAAACCTTTAAAAGTTGTTGTCTGTAGTTCTCCCAGCCTTCGTTTTTAAAACCACGTATCTCGTTGGTAAGGTCGAACATATGATTAATACGGTCTTCGGTATAGGTATCCCATGCAGCAAATACCAACAAATGCGAGCAATCTGTTACCATAGACTGATTCCATGAAACAGGTCGTATCTTTTCTTTAATTGCCTGATCGGTAATTACAAACACCTCAAATGGTTGTAAACCACTAGAAGTAGGCGACAAGGAAATAGCCTCTATGATCTGATCGATTTTCTCTTGAGGCACTTTTTTCCCATTCATAGCTTTGGCGGCATAACGCCACTTTAGTTTATCTATTAATTCCATATCAATTCTTGTTTTTTACGGTGTATAAAAATTTATCTAATATTTTTTTTAATGTACGTATTTCCTTTTCTTCTATTTCCAAACAGTTGAGATTGGTGGCCAAAGCATCGGGTATTGTTTTTGCCTTTAATTTTAATGCGATACCTGCTTCGGTAAGTGTAATAACAACTTTTCTCTCGTCTTCTTTGGAGCGTTTTCTGCTAATAAGCCCCTTGTTTTCTAACCTTTTTAGTAGTGGGGTTAGGGTATTACTCTCTAACAACAGCTTGTCCGACAGTTCTTTTACGGGTATACCATTGGTCTCCCAAAGCACCAAAAAAACCAAATATTGCGGATAGGTGATCCCTAATGCTTGCAAAAAAGGTTGGTACTGTTGGGTAACAATCCTAGAAACAGCATAAAGTGAAAAGCAAATCTGATTTTCTAGCTTTAGTTTCGCATCCCCTTCTTCCATACCTATAAAATACTTTGAATATACGTTTCCATCGATTGTGGTGTTGCCGTTGGTGCAAATCGTTTTACAGGTTTGCCATTTTTATCGATTACAAACTTGGTGAAATTCCATTTGATTCGTGAGCCAAAAAGTCCGCCAGATAATTTAGACTTCAGATATTGGTATATCGGATGGGTGTTTTTACCATTTACTTCTATCTTTTCGAACATTGGAAAGCTAAGTCCGTAATTTAATTGGCAAAACTCCTGTATTTGGTCTGCATTACCTTGTTCTTGTTTCCCGAATTGGTTGCAAGGAAAACCTAGTATTACCAAATCTTGGTCTTTATACTTTTTGTAAAGTGCTTCCAAACCTTCATATTGGGGGGTTAATCCACATTTGCTCGCAGTATTTACTACGATTATGGTTTTTCCTTTATACGCATTCAGATCGGCCTGTTTCCCGTTGAGATAATTCACTTCAAAATCAAAAAATGTATGCTTCATAAATTACTGTTAGTTGCTATCTGTTTGTTTTTTAACGTTGGTAGCCCATAAAATCCAAATAATAAGTACAGGCTGAAAAAACAATCGTATCATTCGTTTTTGGTCGGTGTTCAAACCAAAAGCATCTATCTGATTGGTGTATTGCGATAGATTTCCTGTAAATACAATTACTAAAAAAACAGCATAAATATACCCAATTTTTTTCTGATGCTTTACCAAAAATATCGTAGCCAATCCCAAGGCAATTTCTATATAGGCAGACATAGAAATAAGTATATCCATCCAATACACATCGTTGGTAAGCCATCGTGGTACTACCGCTCGAAACTCTATGCTGCGCGCTCCAAATCTAGAGAAACCCGCAAACACCATAAATACCCCCAAAAATATCCTAGAATACTGTTTTAAACGAGATTTCATTGCCTTATTGTTTTTGGTTCTTTTTTAACAACACAGCCAAGGCATTTGTAGACCATAATGCCCAAATAATAAGCACGGGCTGAAAAAATAATCGTACCATTCTTTTGGTATCCGAATCTAATCCGAAAGCGTCTATGCTTTGTGCGTATTGATTGATGTTTCCTGGAAAAATCAGTACAAAGAATATTGCCAATGCAATACCTGTTTTAATTTTAAGCTTACCGCCTAAAATTAGGAGTACTCCAAAAACAATTTCGATAATTCCAGACACGAAAACAATAATATCCATGGCATCTTTACTAGTAGTAATCCATGTTGGAACTTGTGCGTAAAACTCTTCTTTTAAAAAAGTTAAATGACCTATTCCTGCGTAGAGCATAAATGCACCTAATACAATTCTTAATATTACTTTTAACATATATAGTTGATTTAAGTTGTTTTCGATTTAATCGTGTGCGATACAAATGTAATTTGTTTTTCCTCCTCTACCAAAAAAATCTTCTATTTTTTCTAAGGGCATTTCAAGCTAGAAAAGTTATATCGAACTCAGGTTAATTAAATAGGACACATAATTGCGGTCTTTTCTTGTTTGGGAACAACTTCTGCAACCGCATCTTGTATAATGTCTTGCAAGGCAGTTGCCAATTTCTTTTTAACAAAAAACTTATGGGTAAGCAGTCCTATAGAACGAGAAGGAACTGGATCTTCGAAATGTACCAAGTGGTTTTTTTCTGAATTTTCCATGTCTAAATATGCCAAATAAGGTATAATGGTAATTCCTTTATTGGCCTTTGTAAATCGAAGTAAACTATCCATAGAACCCGACTCAAATTTAAAATTCAGATTTGTCTCTGCGGCTATATTGGACAATTCGCATATCTGATTCACTTGGGTGCGCAAACAATGCCCTTCTTGTAATAGCCATAAGTTAGAAAAATCTAAATTATCCATTGCTACTTTGGCTTTAGTATCTACTTCCCTACAATCGTATACCAAAAAAGGTTCTATAAAAAGCTCTTGTTCGCTCAGATCTTTGTCGTTTATTGGTAAGGCCAAAATACCAACATCTAAAGAACGGTTTTTTAGATTGGTTACAATTTCTGTCGTTGGAATCTCTTTTACAATAATTTCTACTTTTGGAAACTGATGTGCAAATTTTACCAAAAACAATGGTAACAAGTAAGGTGCTATGGTTGGGATTATCCCTATACGCAATTCTCCGACCATTTCGCCTTTTAATTCCTGAACCAGATTTTTTAATTGCCCAATTTCACTATTTATTATTTGCAATCTTGCAATAATCTGTTTCCCTTCGGGTGTAACCGTTACGGGTTTTGTTTTGCGATTAAATATTTTAATACCGATTTCGGCTTCTAATTTGCCAATCATGGTACTTAAAGTAGATTGGGTAACAAAACAGCGTTCTGCAGCAGTTTCAAAATTCTTTGAATGTACTACAGCCAGTACGTATTGAAATTGTTGAATATTCATAACACAAAGGTACTTATTATTTATAACATCAATAATTGTATTGAAACTATAGTTTTTATAAATGAAAGTTGCCTCCTACTTTTGTCTAGACTAAGAATTCTAACAAAATGAAAAAATTACTAATCACGCTAGGCACAGCAGCTCTGCTACTAGCATGTACAAATACAAAAAACGAAGAAACAATGGAAAAAGAAAGTGGCGGATGTCCTTTTGGTTTTGACAAAGGACACAAAAAAGAACAGCTAACCATTATTAAAAACAACGATGATTGGTGGCCAAACAAATTGGATTTGAATATCCTTTCCCAAAATTCGGAACGCACCAACCCTTTGCAAAGTAATTTTAACTATAGCAAAGCGTTTGCAAAACTGGATTATGACCAATTAAAAAAGGATATAGAAAAGGTGCTAACCACCTCTGTAGATTGGTGGCCAGCAGACTATGGACATTATGGTCCGCTTATGGTGCGTATGGCATGGCATAGTTCGGGAACGTATAGAACAGGAGATGGACGCGGAGGAACTCGCAATGGTATACAACGATTTGCACCACAAAACAGCTGGCCAGATAACGCAAACTTAGATAAAGCACGTAGGTTGCTATGGCCTATTAAACAAAAGTACGGACAAAAAATATCTTGGGCAGACCTCATGATACTTACTGGCAATGTGGCTTTAGAGTCTATGGGTTTTAAAACCATTGGTTTTGCAGGTGGCAGAGCAGATGTATGGGAACCACAAGAAGACATCTATTGGGGGTCAGAAGGCGATTGGCTCGAAACTAGAAGGCTAAACGAAGCAGGAGAAATGGATTTGGATATGGAAAATCCATTGGCTGCAGTACAAATGGGATTGATTTATGTAAATCCGGAAGGGCCAAATGGAAATCCAGATCCTGCGGCATCTGCAAAAAACATTCGAATTTCTTTTGCCCGTATGGGAATGAACGATGAAGAAACTGTAGCACTAATTGCTGGTGGACACGCTTTTGGAAAAACCCATGGTGCTGGTTCTGCAGATCATGTTGGTCTGGCACCAGAAGCAGCTGGTATAGAAGAACAAGGTTTGGGATGGAAGAGCAGTTATAAATCTGGAAAAGGTGCCGATGCCATTACCTCTGGATTGGAAGTAATCTGGACCCCAACTCCTACTCGATGGAGTCATGCGTTTTTACAAACCCTGTTTAGTAACGAATGGGAACTTACCAAAAGCCCAGCTGGAGCGCACCAATGGGTGGCTAAAGGTGTAGGGGAAATTTTCCCAGATGCTTTTGACAAAAATAAAAAACATCGCCCTACCATGCTTACCTCCGATGTAGCATTAAAATTTGATGATGCATATAAAAAAGTTTGTCAAAATTTCATAGACAATCCTTTAGAATTTGACAAGGCATTTGCCAAAGCATGGTTTAAGCTTACCCACCGAGATATGGGGCCAAAAACCACTTATGTTGGTCCAGAAATTCCTGAAGAAGATTTTGTATGGCAAGATCCAATTCCAACAGTAAACCACCCTTTGGTTACAACTAATGATATCAACCAACTAAAAAAACAGATTTTAAACAGCGGCATCCCTAGCAACCAATTAATTTCTACAGCTTGGGCCTCGGCAGCCACTTATAGAGGTTCCGATAGAAGAGGTGGCGCCAATGGTGCTAGAATTCGCCTAGAACCTCAAGTAAATTGGGAATGTAATAATCCAGAGCAATTGAAAAAAGTATTGGCGGTTTACGAAAAAATTCAAACGGAATTTAATTCTGGCTCTTCGCTCAAAAAAGTTTCTATGGCAGATCTTATTGTGCTAGGAGGAAATGCAGCTATAGAAGCAGCTATAAAGAAAGCAGGTTTGCATATTCCTGTTCCCTTTACACCTGGTAGGATGGATGCTAGCCAAGAACAGACCGATGCAGTATCTTTTGATGTGTTGGAACCAATGGCAGATGGGTTTAGAAATTACCAAAAGAAAAAATATACCCTTACTACCGAAGAATTGCTAGTAGACAAGGCACAATTGCTCACGCTTACAGTACCAGAATTAACGGTATTGGTGGGTGGTATGCGAAGTCTAAACGCAAACTACGACAATTCCAATCTCGGAATACTCACTGAAAATCCTGGAGTACTAAGCAACGATTTCTTCGTGAATTTGCTAAGTATGGATACCTACTGGACGGCTGTAGATGCAGAAAAGACATTGTTCGAGGGCAAGGAAAGAGGATCCGATAAAAAGAAATGGACAGCTACTAGAGCGGATCTTATTTTTGGTTCTAATTCCGAACTAAGAGCTATAGCAGAAGTATATGCCAGTGAAGATGCTAAAGAGAAATTTGTAAAAGACTTTGTTGCCGCCTGGAACAAGGTAATGCATTTAGATCGTTTCGATTTAGAATTTTAGTGTAGCATATCTATAATTGTATGTAAATAAGTATATTAAGCTATTGGGCTTCCTTTTATAGGGAGCCCTTTTTTATAAATATCTATAGAAAAACGCAACAAAACTGGATCGAAAATAGTTTGTGTTGAGGGTCTTTTCTGCTTGCAGAAATTTGCATTTATCCGTATCTTTAGTAGATTAAAATTGACTCATGAAATTTTTTACTGTAGATGCATTTACCAACAAGGCTTTTACAGGTAATCCTGCTGGGGTATGTCTCTTGGAAAAGGATTTGCCAGAAGCGGAGTATTTGTCTATAGCAAGAGAGATTAACTACTCTGAAACTGCCTTTGTTTTAAAGCAAAAAAATGGATTTTATATACGGTGGTTTACGCCAAAAACAGAAGTGGATTTGTGTGGACATGCTACTTTGGCGGCAGCGGCGGTACTCTATAAATTAAAAGAAGTAAGCGCATCTAGTCCCGTATACTTCGACTCTCGAAGTGGTGAATTAAAAGCTGCCAGAGAAGGAGATAAAATTGTGTTAGATTTTCCGCAGTTTAGTATAGAACCAACAGCAAGCAACGCTATATTAGAAGAAGCTTTTGGTATTCGCCCTGTATTTCTAGGTAAAAACAACAATAGATATCTCATAGAAATAGCGCACTATAAAGATCTAATAGCCTTGCAACCAAATTTTCAATTATTAGAAGAAGTAGATTTGGGTAGATTTATAATTACTGCGGCTTCTCCTTTTCTTACTTACGATTTTGTATCGCGCTATTTTGCGCCTGCTGTTGGCATACCAGAAGACCCTGTAACAGGTACCGCACATTGCTATTTAGCACCATATTGGGGCAAAAAACTTGGAAAAACCACCATTCATGGTTTACAAGCCTCGGACAGATCGGGAGATATTCTTTGTGAGCTTATTGGAAACGATCGCGTATTGCTCAAAGGAAATGCGGTAATCATGTATGAAATGATTCCGCAATGGCATTTTTAAAATGCTTTATAATATCCACCAAAATTTTTAGTGCCAAAAATAATATAGCCATATTGGAACGAAATTATACCCTTTCTGGCATAAAGATAAAAACGTTTTGCAACGATCTTGGTTCTTGTAGCCTTGTACTTGCTGCTAGCATTCTCTTTCCTATCTTTGCAATCCTATGCAAGCGTATAAACTTTCGGATTGGTTACCTACCACTAACAAAGAGGTAAAAATTAAAGGCTGGGACGAACTAGATGTGATCCTATTTAGCGGAGACGCTTATGTAGACCATCCTTCTTTTGGCCCAGCTGTAATTGGTCGTATTTTAGAGAGCTACGGATTGCGGGTGGCCATAGTACCGCAGCCCAATGTGAACGACGATTTACAGGATTTTACCAAATTAGGTGTTCCAAAACTGTTTTTTGGAGTAACTGGTGGTTGTATGGATCCTATGGTAAGTAACTATACGGCTAGCAAAAAACGAAGAGATAAGGATGCTTATACCCCAAATGGCGACAAGGGCTTTCGGCCAGATTATGCCACTTCGGTTTACTCTAAAATATTAAAAGAGAAATTTCCCAATGTTCCTGTGCTTATTGGTGGTATAGAAGCTTCCCTGCGAAGGGTAACGCATTACGACTATTGGAGTGATACCCTAATGCCGAGCATATTGGAAACTTCTAAAGCAGATTTACTGGTGTACGGCATGGGAGAACAACCCTTGCGGGAAGTGGTAACTCTTTTGCAAAAGGGCGTGCCTTTTTCGAGTTTGAGAACGGTGAAGCAAACTGCTTTTTTGCTAAAGGAAGAAGAGAAAATTCCAAAAAATAAAAACTGGGAAGATGTAAGCATTAACTCTCACGATATTTGTTTGCAAGACAAAAAGAAATTTGCAGCAAACTTTAAAGTTGTCGAACAGGAGTCGAACAAACTAAGCGCCCGGCGCATTATGCAAGACATAGGCACCAACAAACTAGTAATTAATCCGCCTTATCCTACCATGTTGGAAAAAGAAATTGATGCCTCTTTCGACTTGCCTTATACCCGTTTGCCGCATCCGAAATACAACAAACGCGGCCCCATACCAGCCTTTGAAATGATAAAATTCTCCATTAACATACATCGGGGGTGTTTTGGAGGCTGTAGCTTTTGCACTATTTCTGCACATCAAGGGAAATTTATTGCCAGTCGCAGTCAGGATTCCATATTGAAAGAAGTGGATAAAGTAGCCAATATGCCCGATTTTAAAGGCTATTTGTCCGATATAGGTGGGCCCTCTGCCAATATGTACCAAATGAAAGGAAAAATACAATCGATTTGCGATAAATGTGTAGCGCCTTCTTGTATTTCTCCTGTAATTTGTAGTAATCTGGATACCTCGCATAAGCCATTAACCGATTTATACCAAGCGGTAGATCGCCATCCGAAGGTGAAAAAGTCCTTTATTGGAAGTGGTATTCGACATGATATGCTGGTGCCAGAATTTAATAAAAATGCAGATGCAGCAGAATTAGATGCCTATACCGAAGAGGTGATGACTAAACATATCTCTGGACGACTAAAAGTAGCACCAGAACATACCTCGGATCCGGTTCTAAAACTCATGCGAAAGCCATCTTTTACGTATTTTCACAAGTTTAAAGAACGCTTCGATAAAATAAATATAAAAAAGAAACTCAAGCTACAACTCATTCCTTATTTTATTTCTAATCATCCTGCTTGCGAATTGGAAGATATGGCCAATTTGGCAGCAGAAACCAAAGATATGGGGTTTCAGTTGGAGCAAGTGCAAGGATTTACCCCAACACCCATGACCGTGGCTACTGTAATTTACTATAGTGGTTATCATCCGTACACCTTACAACCTATTCGGACTCCTAAAACCAAAAAAGAGAAAGACGAACAACATCGCTTCTTTTTTTGGTACAAAAAAGAAAACAAAGATTGGATTAGACGTACCTTGCAAAAGGTTGGAAGGGCAGATTTGGCAAATATTCTTGTTCCTGAAAAAGAGAAAACAGCTTGGAAAAGCATTAAGCCTAAAACCGTAAAAAACACCTTCGACGATACCGTATCCTATCCAAAATCATTTAAAAAAAAGAAGCGCAAACCAAAAAGAAAAAGAAGATAATTTTTAGCATCATATATGTCCAAACTAGAAATCATATTCGAAAACAACGATTTTTTGGTAGTAAATAAAACTGCTGGGCATATAAGTGAACGCAGCAGGTACGAAAGCTCCACTGTAGAAAGCTTGGCTTGGGAGCATGTTTCTAAGCAGAAAAAGAAGCCCTATTTGGGCATGGTACACCGTTTGGATCGGGTGACTAGTGGGGTGATTGTACTGGCCAAAAAGAAAAGTGTATTGGTGGGATTTCAGGAGTTGTTTAGCAAGAGAAAAGTACAAAAGACCTATGTGGCTATAGTGAGTAACAAACCGGCAAAAACCCACGGCAGACTGCAGCATTTTCTGGAAAAAAACCAAAAAGAGAAAAAATCATTTATTGTACCGACCAAAACCAAAAATGCAGTAGTTGCCAGTCTGAGTTACCGGCTTATAGGGGAAAACCAATTTGGATATATATTGGAAGTTCGCCCCAAAACTGGGCGTTATCATCAAATAAGAGCACAATTGGCCCATATTGGGTTGCCGATCATTGGGGATGAGAAATATGGTTCCTATCAAAAGTATAAAGACAATGCTATTTGCTTGCATGCTTGGAAATTAGAGTGTACCCCGCCCAATAAAGATTTACATGAACAATTTGAAGCGCCTTTGCCAAAGCATGCGTTTTGGTTGTTTTGATGATTTAAAACAGCGTTCTTAAATGCTACATTATCAGCAGTATGAAGTAGAATCAACTTTTTTTATAGGATAGGTTGTTGGTATGCTTCTTTATAAGATTTTATTTTTTTTTTGTATATTTTGCAACAGTTATGTCTGCAAAACACAAAAGTCGACTCCAAGTCGTTATTTTAAATTCAATTTAAAATTAGTGTTTTAGTGGGCTTATTTTATTTTCAACTGTTAGTGGATTCTTTTTGTTGTCATAATGGTTTTTCCAATCGTTATATTTTTCAGTATCATAGAGGTCTATAACTAGTTTTACTTGTTCTTTTATAAAGTTGTAATATCTAATTTCTCCTCTTTCAAATACTCTTTGAATTGTCCAACAGAAATAGTCAGCTAAATTTAATAATGGGTCTTTTACTTTTATCATACCTAAAATGAAAACATTTGAAACACCATTTGTTCCAATAATATTTTTCTTTCCTTTACCATAGAAAGTGGTATCTCCTGCTTCATCTAAAAAGCGATGATAGTCCATTAACATATTTATTCCCATTTTTTATTTTTTGCTCTGCAATTTTTAATATTTCATCAATATTATCCGCGTCTTTTAACTCATTCACTACTTTGTCTGAAAACCATATTATTAATAATTTATTGAAATCTGCTTTATATATTTTAGCGAACTTTTTAATAAGTTCTTTTTTTTGCTATTCTATTATTGTTTTCAATTTTACTTAAAATAGATGCGTCAATTTCTAATTTCGCAGAAACCTCTCTTAAAAGAAGGTTGTTTTCTTCTCGTAATTTGCGTATTGTTTCTCCGAAGCTTTTTTCCATGTTTTGTATTGACAATATTTGTCAATATAAATAAAAAAATAGACTACAAAATTTTGTTCTTTAGCCAAAATATACCAACTAGAAATATTTTTGCGGAGAGCTTTTGCGTTTTTATCTGGGTTTAAAAAACTTGAGCCAAAGAAGTAAAAGGCATATAGAATTGAAAATTGGAGCGTACTAGCACATATTAAAACAGCTTACCCATGCTGGCCATGGTAGTTGTCCAAATAATAACGGAAGAGAAAAAGATACCCACCGCATTGGCTATAAATGCTTTTTTTCTTTCCATGTTAAACAGATAAGTAGCAATACTTCCGGCATACACCCCTGTGCCGGGTACAGGTAACATTACAAAAAATAGCAAACCTATATAACCGTATTTTTCGATTTTGTCGGCAGTTCCTTTTTTTGCCCTTTTCGCAACGAAAATGGCCCCTTTTTTATACGGCCTCCATTTCACAAAGTGTCGATTGATGGTTTCCAAAAAGAAAAGCATGATAGGATACACAAGCAAATTGGCAATATAGCATACCAAAAATACCATATAAGGATTTAGACCCTTTAATAAGGCAAAAGGAATACCTACTTTTGCTTCTCCTAAAGGGGAAATGCTCCATAAAAATGCTATGACATAATCGATAATCATAATCTTCATCCAATTGAGGGCTGCAAAACTAATGCATATAATACGGTTAACGCTCATTTTTAGATATAATTATGATAAAATTGCGAATACTACTACAGAATGTTGCCGTATGTACGAAATTAGGAACAAAAACGAATAATAAAGATTAATTGGCAATGGTTGTTTGACCAAATATTCGTGCAAACAATGCTTTCAACAAATTTGAAGCATCCTCTGGGTTTTTTGGCACTTCTTTCACTACGGTTTCTTGGCCTATGGATTCTATGATATACGAAAAGGCAAATTTTTCTTCCTTTGGATGTGCTGAAAGTAAGCCAAAACGGAGGTCGTTAAAAACCAAATGGCCTTCTGCATGGAGAGACAAGGTATACCATCCTTCGGATATTTTTTTTAAGCGATTTAAAGCTTTAGTATCTGGCAAGTTAGCGGCCAATTCATGGTTTTTGGGATAGGTACGAAAGGCAATCTGCTTATCTGCATCAAAAAAAGAATAATATCCAATTAAAAAATCCTCTTTGGTCTCTACGTTGGCGGTCCACAAAATACTAGTAAATGGCATGGGTTTAGTAGACATGTTGCTATACGAAATGCCTTGGTGCTGTAATGCATTGGTAAATACCCCATGCATATACCATTTCACACCTAAAGTGAGTAGTAAGTACGCACTACTAAGCAGTACCCCCGTTTTCACCCAATACCGCCTTTTGAGATGGCTGCGTTTGTATCGAATTCCAATTAGCAGACAGATTAGAAAAGGCAGGGTGTACAGGGGATCAATCACGAATATGTTTTTGAATGCCAATCGTATGTCTAATGGCCAAAAAAACTGTGTTCCCCAAGTGGTATGGGCATCCAAAATAGGGTGTGTAACCAATGCCCAAAAGAACAATAGAGTCCATTCTTTATTGTTGGCCTCTTTTTTCCGATAAAGTTTGGGAACCAAAAAGCCCAAAATGGGAGCCAAAACCAAACAAAAAACCAAAGAATGGGTGATGCCTCTATGAAATTCTATAGCACCAACCGTATCTGTAAAATGCTTGGCTAGTACATCCAAATCTGGAATGGTACCCGCCACTGCACCCCACAAAATGGCTTTGTTGCCAATTTTTTTACCTAAGCTGAGTTCGGCTACCGCGGCTCCTAATACTATTTGGGTAAGGGAATCCATAATTATCCTTTTCTAACTAAGAAAAGACCAATATACGCATAATTTTAGCGACCTTATCCGTTTTATATAGGACTTGGTTTTGCGGGAAAAACATCCTATTTGCCCCATCTCACTCGTTTTACTATTTTTATGATTTCTAAGCTTTTTTTAACTAGTTGAAACAAGTTGGCAAACATTGGTTGGATAACTAACAGATCGATGCTCTATATTCAGTTTGAAATAAAAAACAACAATAAATACGCAGCATTTCAAAAGCTCTATGCCCATTTGGTGGCTATACGCCAGCCAGACTTTGAAGAATCCCCTCCAGAATTTGATTGGGACTATTTATCTGATGCAGAAACAGTAACGGCTCTAGAAGCGATAGATACTTTTTATGACGAAGATCTCAGAGCCATGCAGCGCTACCAAGAATGGATACCCGATGAGGTAGCAGCAATATTGTGGCAATATGTAGGGGAAGACGAAGAAAGTCTGGGGGATTTTTGGAACTATTTGGAATACGGATTTGAGGTAGATTTTGATGCCTTAGAAACCTCCAACGCCAATCGAGGAATCATTTGTTTTTCCACAGGAAATTATCCTTTTGGAGGACTAGACAGATTTCTAATTACTTTAGGGGCATTTGAACTCCTACCAAATGAAGCTTTTAATGGTTTTTCTGTAATTGCAATAAACTGGCAGGATCCTTTTGATTTTGAAGTTACCGAACTTCCAGATAAAACAGCACGATATAAAAACAGTTTTTCCGCTTAGCAATAGAAAATACCATCCTAACTGACACCAAATATACTTCGAGCCGATCTTATGTGCAAAAAGCTGTGATTTGAAAAATTTGCTATATATTTATAGGAAATAAAAGCATGATATGCGTAAAAAATACCTCCTAGGTATAGGAGCTATAGCCCTCCTATTTATACTGTATATGGTTGTCCAAAATGGAAGCATAGGCGTGGATATAGCAAAGGCCTATAGCGAACAAGACTTATATCAAGATGCGATTGAGCTTGCCAATGCCGACTCTAGAGTGGTAACTGCCATAGGAAAAATAGATGCCTTGGATGTGATGGCTATCTTAGAGGGCAATGTGCAATATACAGGAGAAGGCACCAAGGTAGCATCTACCGTACGAGTAAAAGGCAGCAAAACCAAAGCCAAAATGGATATTTGGGCTTCTAGACAAAATCAAAAATGGATCTACGACAGTATCCGCATTCGTTACAAAGATGCTGTGAGGGAGCAGCGGATGATAAGGCTACAATAGAAATTGCCGGAATCCTATGGCACAAGAAATCGCAGCAACTTCTACAAAAATCCTCGTATTTTTATAAAAAAAACAGATGCAACATCTAGAGATTCGCCTGGCCTCCCTCGAGGATGCTTCCCATATCGCGCTTTTGGGGAGAATTACCTTTGAGGAAACCTTTGGCCATCATTTTAAAGACCGGCAAGATTTACTAGATTATTTCGATCGCACCTTTTCCGTTTCTAAAATCCAAAAGAGTATCGCCAAGCCCAATACCGTTTTTTGGCTCGCCTTGGTAGATGATTTACCAGTTGGCTATGCCAAATTAAAACTGCATTCTCCCTGTGAAGGTGTAGCGAAAAACGCCCAATGCCAATTGCAAAAAATATATGTTTTAAAAGATTTTCTCTCCATGAAGATTGGCCTATCTCTCCAAAACCAATTGTTGGAAAAAGCCAGAGAATTAGCTTTTGAAAATATTTGGTTGTCTGTTTTACACAGCAATCATAGGGCCATAAGCTTCTACCAAAAAAATGGTTTTAAACAAATAGGAACCCACCAGTATAGCATCGGAAAAGAAGATTTTGATTTTTGGTATATGGCTAAAAAATTGTAACTGTGGTTGCTAATTGTAGTCTAACTTTTAGCGTAAATTGTTGTTACCTATGAAAACAAAACTCCAACAATATAGAGAGCAATAACAACTCACCGAGCAAGGCAAACCACAAATCTATGGAGGACAAATGAAATGCTACCCCCAGACCAAAAGCTTTAATGTTTGGCCAGTGGCAGATCCAGCCAATATGGATAACAGACGTATAGCAATAGGTTTAGATTCTATACGCCCCTTCCTCAAAGCCCGTTTCGATTTTGAATGGAACGAAGCGGAACAAATAGCGGATACCAAGGCTTTTTTGAAGGAAAATAAGTAACTTGTGCTTTATCTCAAATTAAAATCATACTATGACAACACTCGGCATAGGGATATTACTGATCGCCTTGATAATTGCTGCGGCAGTATTTGGTGGTAGCAACAAGAAAGCCTATCATAGTCCTGAAGAGAGACGACAAAATTTGGTAGTAACTACAGACGCCCCTCAGGATTTTGGATATAAAACAGCTTGGTTGGCAGTAAAAACAAATCAACGAGCAGCACTGGCAGCTTTTTTGGGCTTTGACAAGACGGCCAAAGCCAATTGGCAAATAGGCTTGGAAATTGCCAACAACCAAGGAGTCTTTTTTACGCCCAGAATAGGAGATTGGATCTTGGTGGTTGGATGGGGTTTAAACCAAATCGATGGTCCGGAAGGCATCAAAGAAATCGAACAACAATTGCAAAAGTGTAGCGAAGAATTTGGAGAAACCCAGTATTTTGCTACCCACCGTGTTGTAGATCTCCATTTGTGGATAAAAGCGCGTGAGGGAGCTATAAAACGCTCTTATGCCTATTTGGGAGAAAGCAGAGAAACCCTCCGTTTTTTTGGAGAAGCCAGTCCTGCAGAAAAGGGCTTAAATTTATTTAATAGTCTTTCCCAAGAAGCCGAAGAGGAATCCTATTTCCAACGAGAAGATCTGGTATATCCCGATGAAGAAATGCTCATGCAAATTGCAGCCAATTGGAGTGTAAATCCTACCACACTGAGCACAAGAGAAGATATAGTGGACGAATTGGGTATGGTAGCAAAAAATAAAGAAAATTGACCCTTGCCAAAACAAAATATCAATTTATTGCAAAACTCTGGAAAACAAATGGCCCAGGCGCATGGTATTTTATAAGTTTACCACAAGACATTTCTACCGAAATACGAAACTTAGTTGGCTGGCAAGAAAAAGGCTGGGGCAGATTAAAAGCCGTAGCACAAATAAAATCCTCTCCATGGGATACAGCCATTTGGTTTGATACCAAAAAAAAGGGATACCTACTGCCTATAAAAGCAGAAATTCGAAAAAAAGAAAAACTGCAATTGGACATGGAAGTTTCTGTAGAATTGTGGATTTAAGCACTATAGCCTATGAAAAATATCCTTCCTCGCAAAATTGGTCTCAAAGATCTTAAGGCGCCTCAAAAAAAATCCATAGATACTTTTGAAGTGGCATTTGCCGCCCAATATACCGCTAGCATACTATTTTACAAGCGGTATGGTTTTGAGATTTGTGGAAAACAGCCTTTTTTGTTGGGAGAAGGGCTGCAAATCGATTTGGAAATGAAATTATCCTCACAATAACCCGTACGAATCGCCATTATGTCAGTAACAACAGTCGCCATAAGCATCCTACTCATCCTATTTTTTGCCATCATAGGAGCTCATAGGCGTTTTCATATAAAGACCCTTGCAGAAAGACAACAAATGAGAGATGACAGCAAAGCTTTGGTAAAAAAACAACAACTAGAACAGTTGCCCAAAGTGGTACAAAAATGGTTGTTGGCTAGCCATATAGATCTCCAAAAACCAATAAGTTCGGTACAATTACGGCAAAAATTGAAATTGAAATTGCGTCCAAAACAAAAGCAATGGTATACCGCCAAAGCCACGCAATTTGTAACCACCAATCCTCCTGCCTTTAGCTGGGTGTTGCAGATGAAAATGTTTGGAATCCTACCTTTGCAAGGAAGAGACTTGTTTAGAATGGCCAATGGAGACATGCATATTCGTTTGGCTGGTCTCCTCCCTATGTTACATGCAAAAGCCAATGACAAATTGAACCAAGCAAGCCTTCAAAGGTATTTGGCAGAAATGGTGTGGTATCCAACCGCTGCCACTAGTCCCAATATACACTGGGAATCCGTAGATGACTATAGCGCCAAGGCCAGCATGAAGCACCTTGGAGTAGAAGGATCGGGAGTATTTACTTTCGATAAAAACGGTCGTTTTGTAGCCTTTCGTGCCAATCGATTCAAAGACATCCATGCGGATGCCAAAGCGCTAGAGTGGAAAATAGTTGCCAAGTCATATCGCCAATTTGAATCAATAGAGGTGCCAAATCTTCTAGATGTTTCGTGGGAATTGGAAAGCGGAAGCTGGAACTGGCTCGAATTGGAGCTTACCGAGCTGCAATATAACGAAGGCAAAGGGGGCTTTTGAGACTTAACAAAAAAATGCCTTTAGGGTCTTTTCCCTTTAGCTGTAATCGTCTCACTCCCGCCATTTATTGCTATCTTTATAAAAATACTAGGTAAATATGAAAAAGTTTGTTCTTCTATTGTGTATTGGAAGCCTGTCTCTTCAAGCTCAAGAATTAAAGTTTTATACCCTTTCTGGCATCGATCGTATGAATACGGAACAATTCGAGGCCAAACTCTTGAATTTGAAACAAAAATTGACCAAGCTTTCTAAAAAAGAAATGTTTGTAACATACGATACCACCAAAATGACCCGATTGGGAGATACCATTCTCCATTTTGTGCAGTTAGAAGTGATGGATAAAACTACCAAAAAACTGCGGCTTCAAAGCAATTTGCACCAAAGAAAAGGCAAAAAGTTTCCAGATTTCAAATTGTTTGATATAGAAAACAATTTAGTGGATATGCAAGCCTTAAAAGGCAAGCCAACATGGATCAATTTTTGGTTTACACGCTGTGGGCCATGTGTAGACGAAATACCCGAATTCAACAGTTTAGCAGAAAAATACAAGGGTAAAATCAACTTTGTAGCCATAAGCTTTGAAAAACGGCGGCTAGTAGAAAAATTTTTGAAAAATCAGCAGTATGATTTTCTGCAGCTAGTAGATGCCAAATCCTTTATACGGGAGTTGGGCATAAAAGCCTTTCCCAAAAATGTTTTTCTAGACAGCCAAGGACGTATTCAAGAAATTCAGGGTGGTATTTCCTATGAAGTCGACGCCACAGGAGGGCTTAGTATAGGCAAGGGAACCAATTTTGAAGAGATTTTGCGCAAATTGAAATAAGTAAAGAATTGCTTATAGGTCTCTATTTCTTGCTACTTGTCGTTTACAAAGGCTATCTATCGTAAATAACCCTTTTCCAATTATCAATACCCATTAAGTAATTTTTGTATTACAAAAAAGATCTATTGTTTCTGTTTTTGAAAAAGAATAGTTAGATATATTTTCAAAGATTTTTCCTAATAAAAAATACTTTTTCGATAAACTGCCAAAAAACGTCTATTAATAGGAACATATGTGGTTCTTCACTTGCGTATATAGACCTAACTTTGTAAGCGAACAAAACCCCCTAACTCTATGTTAAGTTCTACTAAACTATTCATAATAGGTTTTTTATGTCTTAATTTTACGCTTTCTGCGCAGATTGCTTTTACCTCTCCAGTTAGCGGCCTGCCCTTTGAAAATACGCATAGCGGAGACCTCGCTTTTTTTGATGCCGATGGGGATGGCGCACTAGATGTATTTATTAGTGGGATTTCCACATCCGGAAGAACAGCTAATTTATATCTCAATGACGGTTCGGGAAATTTTACAGAAAGTACTTCTAGCTTTGAAGGAAGGGAAAGCACCAGTTTGGCATTTGGAGATGTGAACAACGATGGAAGAGTAGATATTGTGTATACAGGAGATCGGGGGACCACTACATCCTATTCCACTTTGGTTTATTTACGAGACAATCTTGGAGACTATGCCTTATCTACACTAAACGGATCTATTTCTGGGGCAACCAACGGCGATGTAGTTATTGGAGACATTAATAACAACGGCTTCAACGATATCGTTGTGGTTGGGGAAACACAATCGGGTATAGATCCGTCTGAAGTTTTTCAACAGGTGTTGCGAGGCACAGGAGGAGCCAATTACACAGCAATGCCTGCAATACCCGATATGGCCTTATACGATTCCAATATGGATATGGCAGATTTTAACGGAGATGGCTACCAAGATATATTTATAAATGGCACCCAAAGGGTAGGAAGGCACAGAATGTGGCTCTATAGAGGCACCAGTAACGGAACTTTTGTCCTGCATCCTTTCCCACGAGATAGAGGCGCTGTGCAAGGCGATGTAAAATTTTTAGATTTTGACAACGATGGGGATATAGACATCTTTGTGGCGGGAACTAATACTTCTTCTTCCTTAAGGTTTTATGTAAATAATGGTTCCGGGGGGTTTACCCTAGGAAGCTTTCTGTCTGCGAATAATATGCCAATGTCTAGTCTTGCTATAGGGGATATAGACAACGATGGAGATACAGATTTAGTCTTGGCAGGGAATGCCGGCACTAATGGTTTTATAGGTGTTTATGAAAACGATGGGTCTGGTGGGTTCACACAACTCAACTTAGGCCTAGAGCCTTTACGAGACCCACATGTAAGTCTAGGAGATTACGATGGCGATGGCAAAATAGACCTGCTGCACAATGGAAGATCAATTACAGGAGGTGGTATTAAAACCAATTTATACCGAAATACCAGCTGTGTTCCAACTACTATTACACCAGATACGCCAGGAGCAACGCTACCGCCTCTTGCAAGTACCAACTGCCCCATAAGCAGTTTGGTAGCACCTACTGCAACAGATAATTGCGGGAATGTGATTACCGCAGTGCCTAGTCCTACCATAGATGCAGCCAACCCCTTAATGAGCAGTAATCCAATTACTTGGACCTATACCAGTGGGGGAGTTACAACCACACAAACCCAAGATGTAACCATTACCTATACCAGTGTAGTTTCCGATTTAACAGCTACGATCTTACCCGCAACACTTACAGAAGACTGTGAAATAACCGAGGCACAGGTAGATGCTTTAATCTTACCTACCTTTATAAGTAACAACGGTTGTGCTTTTACGGTTACCGCCGTGAAGGACAAAAGCGGACTTAGCTTTCCAATTACCCAATCTACTGTGTTGCCCTATACTTTAACCATTAGTCAAGGAAACAATACCTATACGTTACCTTATACCTACGATCATCCGCTAACCATTAATGGCCCAACACCCAGCCTTGCAAGCTTACCTAATGTAACTATCGAATGTGCGCTTACGGCAGCATACCTCAATAACCCAACCAACCAACCAACCGCTATAGATACATGTGGGGGAGGAACACCAACAGTTTCTCACGATCTTACAACAGACGTTACCACCACAGGAAATACCGTTACCGTAACATGGACCTATACCAACGATGCGGGAAATACCAACACCCAAACCCAAGATTTTACCATAGTTGCAGATGACACAGCGCCATTACCAGATATTACGAGTTTACCACCCTTGGTTTCACAATGTACAATAACTAGTTTAACACCACCTACGGCTACAGATGCCTGTGTTGGAGCCGTTACTGCCACTTCGGGTACTACGGCACCAATATATTCAAGTACAGTAATTACTTGGACCTATGATGATGGTAACGGAAATGTATACACCCAAAGTCAAACGGTTACTATAAATGATACTACAGCACCAACACCAACTATTGCTACCCTCAGTGCAGTAGCTCAACAATGTGAAGTTACTTTGAGCCCTCCTACGGCCAGCGACAATTGTGATCCTGGGCTTATAACCGCTACGACAACCACCATATTTCCTGTGACTACAGATACTACTGTGACTTGGACCTATACCGACAGCTCTGGGAATCCGACTACACAAGTACAACAGATCATTATTTTACCAGATAACACACCACCAGTTGAAGATGTTCTGAATTTACCAGATATACTGGCCCAATGTGAGGTATTGGAGAGCGATCTTATTGCGCCAACTGCTACCGACAATTGCGACGGCCGCATCACAGCCACCATAGAACAGCCTATTACTTTTCCTATTACTACTACTCAAACCATTGTATGGCGATATGAAGATGCGGCAGGTAAATTTACTACCCAAGATCAGCAAGTGATTATACAAGATACTACAGATCCCGTAGCCGATACGCCAGATCCTTTGTTGCCTATTACAAGAGAATGCGAATTGACCCTAGCAGAAATCAATGCGCTTACGCCACCAACAGCTACGGATAATTGTGATGGAATTTTGATAGCGACTCATAACGAAACAACGGCTATAACTGCAACTGGTGTGATTACTTGGATTTTTACGGATACAACTGGAAACTCTTCGACCCAAGAACAGCAAGTAATCATACAGGATACTACAGATCCCGTAGCCGATACACCAGATCCTTTGCCTCCTATTACAAGAGACTGTGAATTGACCCTAGCAGAAATCAACGCGCTTACGCCACCAACAGCTACAGATAATTGTGATGGTATTTTAACAGCGACTCATAACGAAACAACGGCTATAACTGCAACTGGTGTGATTACTTGGATTTTTACGGATACAACTGGAAACTCTTCGACCCAAGAACAGCAAGTAATCATACAGGATACTATAGATCCCGTAGCCGATACGCCAGATCCTTTGTTGCCTATTACAAGAGAATGCGAATTGACCCTAGCAGAAATCAATGCGCTTACGCCACCAACAGCTACGGATAATTGTGATGGAATTTTGACAGCGACTCATAACGAAACAACGGCTATAACTGCAACTGGTGTGATTACTTGGATTTTTACAGATGCTGCTGGCAACACAACTACCCAACTCCAAGAAGTCATCATAGACGATATTACCCCACCAGTTGTTCCCGATAGTTTACCCGATCTCACTGCCGAATGCAGAATGAGTTTGGTCGGTTTGAATGCCCAAGCGCCAAGGGGCACCGACAACTGTGCAGGAATTATCACTGCAACCCACGACAGGAATGCGGATATTTCGGCTCAGGGCCTTACCGTGGTGACTTGGACCTTTGATGATGGAGGCGGCAATGTGGTAACACGCACACAAAATGTGATCTTGGAGGATGTGTCGGCACCTAGCCCTTCTTTTGCTACTTTGCCTACTATTTCGGAAGTTTGTGCCGTAACTAGCTTGGTCAATCCTGGGGTAACCGACAATTGCGGCGGTATAGTTACCATCGCCCACGATGCTACTTTACCCATCACTAGCAATACGACCATCACTTGGTCCTATACCGACCATGTAGGTAATAGCATAGAGCAATTACAACAGGTGGTCATCACCGATAGCAATCCTCCTATACCCGATTTGGACGTATTGCCCCGATTGGAAGCAGAATGTAGCATTACCAATCTCATACCGCCAACGGCCACCGATGTGTGTGACGGAACTATAGTAGGAGTACCAGATGTAAGTTTACCGATAAACAGCACCACACTTATCGTGTGGCGATATACCGATTCCAATGGTAATTTTGTGAATCAGGTACAAGATGTGCGCATCAGAGATTTGAGCGCTCCGGTAGGAGACATCGCCAATTTACCAGATTTGGTAAGTGAGTGTGCGATCACGAATCTTATTCCGCCGACTGCAAGCGACAATTGTGACGGAGTGGTGGAAGTTACCCACGATGCAAGTTTACCCATAACCACTAGTGGCAGTATTACCTGGACCTATACCGACACAGGTGGCAACAGCAGTACCCAAATCCAAAATGTGATTGTAAACGATATCTCCGATCCGATACCAGATAGTTCGAGTTTGGCAAGCATCATCAGCGAATGTCCTATAGTGAACATCGTAGCCCCTACGGCCACCGACAACTGTGTGGGTAGCTTGCAAGCGACCACTAGCACGACTTTTCCGATAGAAAGCACGACACTAATCGAATGGGTATTTGACGACGGATTGGGCAATAGAGTAATCCAAACCCAACAAGTAATCATAGACGATCAAAGCGCACCAGTGCCAGATATTGCCTCTTTAGCTATCATCAATAGCCAATGTGCGATTACGAATTTGACTGCCCCTACGGCCACCGATAACTGTGGAGAAATAATTACTGCAACCCACAACATCAGTTTTCCAATCAGCAGCAGCAGTATAGTAGTTTGGACGTATGACGATGGAAAGGGCAATACCAGTACCCAATCCCAAGAAATTGTTATCGGGGATACCGAGCCACCAGTGCCAGATATTGCCAATTTGAGTCCAATTTATGCTGCTTGTAGTTTAGCTACCCTTAGCCCTCCTACAGCTTCTGATAATTGCAGCGGCAATATATCGGTAAGCAACAATGCGAGCTTGCCCATTACAATCAATACGACTATTACATGGATTTATACCGATGCATCCGGTAATACAAGCACTCAAGATCAGGAGGTGATCATTTCGGATACTGAGGCTCCAGTGGTATTGGTAAAAAATTTGAGTTTTCAGTTTACGGGAGAAGAGATTCAACTAAGCCCCGAAAACATAGACAACGGCTCTATAGATAATTGTGAAATTGTCGACATGCAATTAGATATCACCAGTTTGGAATGCCCTAAGATAGGTCAAAACCCGGTGGTGCTTACGGTAACTGATGCTGCAGGGAATGTAGCTAGCGCCATGGCTATAATAACCATTTCTGGAGAAGACCGGGATGGGGATCAGATACCAGATATCTGTGATACCGATGCCGATGGGGATGGCATAGATGACGATGTGGACAATTGTCCCAATACCGAGAATCCCGATCAGAAAGATATAGACGGGGATGGTAAAGGCGATGTTTGCGATAGGATCAACTCGGTTCGGGTTGCTGCCAACAAGAGTTTTTCTCCCAATGGAGATGGCATACGCGACACTTGGTTTGTGGAGAATATAACTACCCGATCCGACAATTATGTGCGGGTGTACAACAGATCTGGAAAGGTAGTATTTGAACGTGGCAATTACCAAAACGATTGGGATGGTTCGGCCATGCAAACCAATGGGGAATCCCGACTGCCAGTTGGCGCCTATTATTATGAAATAAGCTTTTTAAACGGAGATACACCAGCGATAAAAGGTTGGATCTATATAAACTATTAAGCCCCAAGAAATGAAGAAATACATTCTTATTTACTTCGCTTTAGCCAGTGTAAGTTGGACATTTGCCCAACAAGACTTTAATTATACCCTCAATTATTTTCATCCCAACCTGATCAATCCGGCTGTAGTGGGCAAGCAGGATGTGCGAGAAATCAATCTCAGTTATCGTTCCCAATGGATGGGTGTACCCGATGCGCCAAAAACCTTTGGATTTTCGGTAGCAGTACCTACCAATTCCTTTGGATTTGGATTGAGTGTAGTCAAAGACAAAGTCTTTGTTTTGGATCAAACTACCGTTGGTATAGACTTATCTTATATGGTGCAGATCAACGAGAAGAACCGCTTATTTTTTGGAGTGAAGGGAGGCGGCTCTTTTTTTGATATTCGACTTACAGATGCGGTAGAGGAGAGTATAGATCCTCTATTTAAAACCGACCAGTCATTCTTTAACCCACAAATTGGTGCTGGAATGTACTGGCAGGGAGAAAACTATTTCATGAGTTTGTCTGTGCCTAATTTTTTGCGAAAAACACGATACGAAAAACAGGGTAATAATCCTGTACAAGCCATGGATGCGATGCATTTTTATTTGGGAGGAGGATTTGTATTTCAAATGTCTGAAATCCTAGATTATACGCCCTCTTTATTGTATCGATATGTAGATGGAGCGCCGAGTTCGTTGGATATTGTACAGACCCTAACCATCAACGAAAAACACGATGTGGGGCTGCAATATCGCTTTGACGAAACCGTGGCTTTGTTTGGCATGTTGGCTATCAATGAGAGTGTTCGTATTGGAGTAGCTTATGATTATCCGATAGTGAAATTTGACAATACCCTAGACAATTCTTCAGTGGAAATTTTGCTAAAATATGAATGGTAAATACCGACTATACGGTTTGAGATAGTTTTTCACTCTCTAAACAGATAATTTTTTCTTCGTAAAAAATACAGAAAAAACCTAATTTTCGGATAGATTTTTACAGAAATAAAACCTAGGTTTTTTTCGAATTAAGATAAAAAATATGGATTATAATACACCATACAAAAGCTGTATTATCTCCTTTTAGTCCTGTAGATATTAAAGATGGGTACACCGCTTTTGGTTTATATACTCTGTTTGCTCGTATTTTTGCCTCATTTGCTATTGGCGGTATTAGAGCTTTTTGTTGTAGAAGACTGCGTTTGCGATTGGCTATTACAGCCAACATTTTGGTCTTGCTATGGGTGTAGGGCTATTTGGAAGACCTTGGGCAGGAGATTAGCCCCATTCCAATAGCGATAAGGTGACTAACGTGAGTTCGATATAAATTATCTTCACAGAAGCCTTATAAATAGTGAGATTTGGATTAAAAAGGCGCAGCTTAAACCACAATACCATTTCTAGCTCAAAATTACCCCAATAAATAGCCTTTCAAAGCCGCGCCTAGCCTAAGAAAATCAAAATAAACTGTGTGCGTAAGTTATATCGAACTGACGTTGACTACCATTTAGAAAGCATCGTACAGGCGTATAGGCAATCATTGGTTGGTTTGCGCAGCCCCCAATTTCTTAAATTCCAAATAAGAGTAGACGATAGGAACAAAAACTAAGATTGCAGATACAATCATCAGAAAGATAAAGGCATGTTGTGGTGGTAGTATAAATGCCAAGGCCATCAGGCACAATCCACCTACAAACCATAGTTTTCCACCGAGTAGATGTGTTTTTTTCCATACTACTGGGTGTTCTAAAGTCCAAGGTGTGCGTATTCCGACGAAGTAATTGGGCTGTATGGTTTTGAAAAAATTGCCCAACACCAAAAACATAAAACCGATACCAGCTGCTATCCAATTGTTTTTGGTTTCTCCTCCTTGTTGCATCATAAACAATATACCCATACACAAGAGGGTTGTACTCAACACCAAATAAAACTTTAGGGTATGGTATTTTCCTCCCATTTGTTCAATTTTCTTTTTGGGATCTATATAGGGCACTACAGTCATCAGCACATATGCCAATACAGGAAGCATAAAAGGAAGCATCCACATTTCGGATTTGTCGCCATACCTATCTATTTCTCCAGCAGCATTCCAATGCATAGGGATTCGATCTGGTAGCTCATCCCATATATATGCAATATATAAAAAGGGAGTAACAATCATAGCGATAAGGGGCATTTCTTTTTTCCAGTTTTGTTTCATCATTTATGTTTTATGGTTCAAACCAATACGCTTTTTGGGTCTTATTTGCCTTTTAAAGAGATGATCCAATGCACCACATCCTCCAATATGGTGGTGTTGAGTTCATAAAGTACAAACTGCCCTTGTTTTTCTCTGATAACCAGATTGGCACGATACAACAAATCCAAATGATGCGATATACTAGGCTTGGATATATCAAACCCAGCTGCTATTTCTCCAGCAGTCTTTGGACCTTGCTTGAGTTGATCTAGTATAGCGCGCCTGGTTTCATCATTTAATGCCTTAAAAACATCTTGCATATTTCGTTATTTAGACAAATATCTAAATACTTGAGGAGATTTGCAAATCAAAAGGAGATAGTTGTCAAATAATAGGGAGCTAAACGAAATCTACCAAAGCTTATTACAACACAAAAAAACCTAGCTTTTTGGCAAAAAACGTAGTTTTGCAACTATTTCCCAATTAAAACCCATAGGATGTCATTACAGATTGAAATTATAGGTCCGGCCAATGTGCAGCGCGACTTACTTCACCAGAGAGTGCTAGAGGTTGTTTCCCAATACGAAATAGAAGCAACCATAGAAATAACCGCAACCAAAGAAGCCATCCAAAAATATCTACTGATGAGCACTCCCGCTTTGGTAGCAGAGGGCAGCGTAGTGATCAACGGGAGGGTGCCCGAAAAAGAAGAGATCATCGAGCTTTTGAGTTGAGTATGCAGCAGATTTGTCGATACTTTATTTACATAGACCTAAGCAGTTGGCACATTGACCGAAAAAGCAAATAGCATATGCTTATTTCTTTTATTTTTTGGAGAAACACTATATAAAGAAGCATGAAACGATATATATTTTGCAGTCTGCTATGGCTTTTCTTGGGCTGTACCAAGGAAGAAGACGAGGAAGGCATCATTGGAACATGGCAGTTGGTTGCCTTGCAAAATGCCGATGGGAGTCTGGAAACCATAGAAAGCAACAAAGTATTGGTATTTGAAAAAAATGGGCGTATTCGAAGCAATGGCGCTATGTGCAATTTCACCAATACGATACTAGAGCAGGAAGAAATAGGAACTTATGATATGCCCCAAGGGAGTATTCGCGCCAAAGACTGCGCAACTGCCATATTGGAACGAAGCTTTAGTTATCACCAAACGTATTTGTTGCTAAAACACCCATGCAACCAGCATTGTGTGGAAAAATACGAGCGTGTAGAAATGGATGTAGAATAAGACTGGATCAAAGTCTTGGTTGCGATGTTTAAAAGCCTTATTATTGATATAAATTTCCCATATCGATTATGTATCAGGTACAGATACGCCATATCTTTGCACTATAGGATGGTTTTATGTCTAAAAACAAGGGATACGTTTGGCAATTTGTTTTTATATAATAGAGCAAAGGCAAGGAATATAGAAGTATGTCGTTCTTTGCCTCTGGAAATTATTGGCTCTATATGGATAGTTTTGATGGATTAAATGACGATTACAAAACTATAGATATAGCCGTGTGGATCTTGGAGTTGCACTTTGACGTTTGTTGCTCCGATTTTGTTTTTGGCTAAAGTTTGGTGGCAAAGGAGGCTAAGGGATAGAAGTGGCAGCTTTTTTTGAAGAAAAATTGCGAATCCTAGAGCGAGGAAGCGACCTTGGGAGCTACCGCAGCCGTAGGAGGCGCTTTTTCTGAGAAAAAACTATAACGGATGGCCCGACCCCGCTTTTTGCGGGGACGCCCCAGAAAAAGAGGCGGATTTCTTAATTAGGATTCCTTATAAATATACAGAAAAAGGCAATATTTTTCTTACATTTGTAGTTTAATATTTATGCCGATGTCCGAATCCATTTTTAGTTTAGATGATACCAACAAACATATTTCTAGCAAAATAGTGGTGGCCCTAGAGAGGGTGAGTCAATCTTTTAAACGGCTGTTGTGGGAAAAGGCCAAGACTACGGGTCTTAGTCCTATACAGATACAGGTATTGTTGTTTATAGAACATCACGATTCGCATTTTGCTACGGTGAGTTATTTGGCCAAGGAGTTTAATGTAACCAAGGCCACGATGAGCGATGCGATAAAGGCTTTGCACAACAAAAAGCTCATACGCAAGCGCTATGCGAAAAACGACAAGCGTACCTACCAGATCATCTTGGCGGGCAAAGGTCGTACAACGATGTTGGAGCTCAACAACTATGCCGATTCGATTCAGCATATCGTGGCAAAAAACAACGATTCGGATTTGTATTTTTTTTACAAGACACTTACTGCCTTGTTGGGGCAATTGCACCAGGCCAATATCTTAGAGGTACAACGATCTTGTGCGAGTTGCACCTATTTTCATTCGGATACTTATTGTAGTTTGTATGAGAAACGGATGCCGACAAAACGCTTGCGCATCGATTGTCCAGAGTATGTAGCGGCTGATACACGCAAACAAAAGTAACCTATCGCATTTCCCATTGGAGCGGATAGATTCCTTGGTTGTTTGTTCCAAAGTGGAGATATCGTTTGAGGTTTTCTTCGATATACTCTGGATTTGCATTGTACAATCCAAAGAGGTTTTGTATATAGCACAGGGCATTTTGCTTATCGGTATGGAATTGCCAATAATATTGTTGCAGGCGATTTTTCACCACACGCAGTTTGTTGGTTTGGAACTGTATGCCAAAATTTTCGTCTAAGAAATATCCCTGATGGCCATGTTGTTTTTGGTCATTTACCAAAACATTTAAAAATCGATCTACGTTGGAGTGCTTGTTTACATCTGCTATGACGAGTTTGTCGCCCGTTTGTAGGCAGTGTGTTGCTTCTGCTCTAAAGGCCAGCGCCAAATCTTTGTTTATATGATGAAAAGCAGCTTTGCTAAACAGATATGCTACGCTTGCATCTTGCAATGGCAGGGCATCCCATTGGGCCATTTCTCCACCACTATAGATCGCAAAATGCTCTTGAGTTTCTAAAGGAATAATTGTCATGTCTTCTTGGATGTATCGCGCCAAAAAATTGCCTTTTGCGGGCATCAGGAAACATACGAAAGGCTTGTAATTGGGTGTCTAAGGATACTATTTTTTGGGGAAACCATCGGATTTACAGCGCCTAATGGGTTCATATTCAGTAGTTTTTATGTGGTTAATTATTACCATAAAAACGAATAAATCTGGCTTGAAGCACACAACTTTTGTGTATTTGGTCGAATATTTGTCGTTTTTTTTCATCAAAAAAAGAAGGGGTTTGCCTTTATAATGCATGGGGAAAGACTGCTGAACTACACTAAACTGCCATCCACCGAAATAGAGGGTTTTTTCTTTTATAATTGCCTTATAAATCTTATTATTATAAGGCTCTTCCTTGTGATGGCGCCCTATTTCCTAGCCAAGACATAAATAACGTGAGTTCGATATAACTTACGCACACAGTTTATTTTGATTTTCTTAGGCTAGGCGTGGCTTTGAAGGGCTATTTATAGCTCGAAAAGATCACAAAATGCCACCACACGAAAGGATTCGTGCGGGAACCCACCGTGCGGGAACCCCACCACCACACGAAAGGATTCGTGCGGGAACC
>JAOXRU010000275.1 GCA_025800395.1 Flavobacteriaceae bacterium | reverse complement strand
AAGGCTTTCTATAGATTCATTTTGTCTTTCCTTATGCGTCGTTGTGATCTTTTCGAGCTATAAATAGCCCTTCAAAGCCACGCCTAGCCTAAGAAAATCAAAATAAACTGTGTGCGTAAGTTATATCGAACTCACGTTATTTATAGTCGTACTATCTATATATGAAGCTTCTACCTGAAATTTGTCGGGACTTGGTGCTGCCTTTGTCTGGAAGCTCACTTGGTTTTTAGCTATTTTCCCAAAGAGTTTTTGGTGCTCACTGCTACCTCATAATTTGTGTTTGGTTCCAGATCTTTCAACTCAAAATACGGTCGTCCAACAGCTGTAGCTATAATTTTGTTGTTGAGAGTAACTTCGAAAACAATAGATTCTACGTCGCTAACATACTGCTAATCCAAATGGGCGAAAATTGTGGGTGACGCTTTGTACTTTCAAGGCGATTTGTGGCGATATACCAATTTCCTCTTTTGTAGAGCAAGCAGCAATTACCAGGGATGCAATCAGGAGGAAAGATTTCTTCATGATTTGGGGGTTTATGCGTTATGCGGATAGTCTAAAAGAAAGTGTACAGTAAATATCTTATGGTTTTCGATTATGACTAACACAAAATTAAAAACTTAGAGATCGAGCTATTTTTATTGCACGTAGATCAGAGGTTTTGTGAAGACTAAAGGCGCGAAAGTATCGATAAACTGCCAAATAGGCTGCTTTTTGGATATAGGAAATAAACCAAGCTTTAGGAAAAAGAAACAACGAAAACATGGGTAATTGTACAAGAAGAGGAAGCGAGTACAAAAAAACCGTTTGGTTCTACGTCCCAAACGGTTTGTACTATTGTAGCGTTCTTTATTTAGTATCTATAGTATTCTGGTTTAAAAGGACCTTCCACTTCCACGCCAATATACGCAGCCTGATCTGGGCGCAATTCGGTAAGTTCGACACCAATTTTTTCTAAGTGCAATTTGGCTACTTTTTCATCCAAATGTTTGGGAAGCATATATACTTTGTTTTCGTAGGCTTCTTTATTGGTCCACAATTCGATTTGTGCCAAAGTTTGGTTGGTAAAAGAGTTGCTCATCACAAAACTTGGGTGGCCTGTAGCGCAGCCAAGATTTACCAAACGCCCTTCTGCAAGAACAATAATATCGTTTCCTGCTATGGTATATTTGTCTACTTGTGGTTTAATTTCCACTTTGGTGTTGCCATGGTTGTTATTGAGCCACGCCATATCGATTTCGTTGTCGAAATGCCCAATATTACAAACAATAGTTTTGTCTTTCATAGCCTCGAAATGTGCTGCTTGCACAATGTCTTTGTTTCCTGTGGTAGTGATTACCACATCGGCTTTTCCAACTACGGTTTCTAGTTTTTTAACTTCAAAACCATCCATAGCAGCTTGTAAAGCACAAATTGGATCTATTTCTGTGATGGTAACGATACTACCAGCACCTCTAAACGATGCGGCAGTACCTTTCCCAACATCTCCATAACCACAAACAACAACTCGTTTTCCTGCAAGCATTACATCGGTTGCTCTTCGTATGGCATCTACTGCCGATTCTCTACAGCCGTATTTATTGTCGAACTTGCTCTTAGTAACACTGTCATTTACATTTATGGCTGGCATTGGCAAAGTGCCGTTTTTCATACGCTCGTATAAACGGTGTACTCCTGTGGTGGTTTCTTCGCTTAGGCCGTTGATGCCTGCCGCCAACTCCGGATATTTGTCCAATACCATATTGGTTAGATCTCCACCATCATCCAATATCATATTAAGTGGCTTGCGATCTTCTCCAAAAAACAAAGTTTGCTCTATACACCAATCAAATTCCTCCTCATTCATTCCTTTCCATGCGTACACAGGAATGCCTGCTGCGGCTATAGCTGCGGCAGCCTGATCTTGGGTAGAGAAAATATTACAAGAGCTCCAAGTCACCTCGGCCCCAAGTGCCACTAGAGTTTCGATCAAAACAGCGGTTTGTATGGTCATATGCAAGCAACCAGCTATTCTGGCGCCTTTTAATGGTTGCGAGTCTTTGTATTCTTCGCGTAGGCTCATTAAGCCTGGCATTTCTGCTTCGGCCAATTCGATTTCTTTTCTTCCCCAAGCGGCCAAAGAAATATCTTTTACCTTGTGAGAAACATATGGAATTGTAGTAGTACTCATGATTGTTTTAATATTTGCTATTTTTGTAGCTACAGGTGTAGCTGGCTTCAAATTTTGATGCAAAGGTACATATTAATTGGAAAATGATATGCCACTCTTTAAAGCCATAGAAGAAGATTCGAGTTTTAGATTGCTGATTTGGAAAATAGAAGAGTCCGAAAAGGTACTAGAAGAGGGGATCACACTCACCAAATCTTGTAAAGAGAGATTGGGAAATATGCGATCGGAAATTCACAGACGCGGATTTTTGAGTGTGCGCCAATTGCTAAAACTGTTGGGTTATACCCCTGCTGATTTGTACTATGACAAAAATGGCAAACCGCATTTGAAAGACGGAAGTTATATTTCTATCACTCATTCGTTTGATTTTGCGGCCGTTATCGTGAGCAGCAATAAGGAGGTGGGGATAGATATCGAAAAACGCAGGGATAAAATTTTGCGTATTGCACACAAATTTACCCCAATACACGAGTATAGAACTCTGGCCAATTCCGAAGCCGTCATTCGGAAACTCACCCTAGTGTGGGGTGCAAAAGAGGCGCTTTACAAGATTTTTGCTACACCGGGTTTGTTGTTTCTAGAACATATCTTTGTAGAAGATTTTGGTTTTGAGGAACTTTGTACCCAAGCAACCATATCGTATAGGGGTAAAATCAGTAAGTTTCAAGTGCATTTTTTGGAGTTGGAAAATTTTAGCTGCGCCTACGCGCAACCAATCGATTGTATATGAATTTAAATCAAATTACAGTTCCTGTATCGGATGTAGAAAAAGCCATTGTTTTTTATCAAAAGTTGGGATTGAAGCTGATCGTTAAAGCTTTGCCGAATTATGCCCGTTTTGAATGTCCGGATGGGGATGCTACTTTTTCTTTGTCGCAAAGAGCTACATTGCCAAAAGGAGATGGCATCTGTGTGTATTTCGAATGCGAAGAACTCGACAGCTATGTGAGCGAACTCCAACAAAAAGGCATTGTTTTTGATACAGAACCTGTGGATGAGCGCTGGTTGTGGAGGGAAGCCAAACTTCGCGATCTGGACAACAACAAAATAATATTGTACCATGCTGGGGAAAATAGAAAATATCCGCCTTGGCGTGTAGAAGAACATACTATATGAAAATATCTGTAGAACTCACTCTTAGTCCTTTGCAAGACGATTTTGAGCCACTTATTGTAGATTTTATAAAAAAATTGCGCAGCTCCGGATTGGAGGTACAAGAAAACGCCTTGAGCACACAAGTATTTGGAGACTACGATGAGGTAATGCACATGTTGCAAAAAGAAATAAAAACAACTATGGAGCTGATGGAAATAGGATTGCTCTATATGAAAATTGTAAAAACGGACCGAAGCACCTATGAACCCCATTTTTGAGTTTTTTTTAACGCCGTATAAGGAGGCAACTACCTTTAATATTGTTTTGGAAATCACGGCTGTTGTATTTGGAATAGCTAGTGTATGGTTTGCCAAAAAGGAAAGTATCTGGGTGTATCCAACAGGTATTATAAGCACCGCTATTTATGTATACATCTGCTACCAATTTACCTTATATGGCGATTTGATTATCAATGTATATTACACCTTAATGAGCATATATGGTTGGTATATGTGGGCGAAATTGGTAGGAGACCAGCATATTCCAATTACCAAATGCAATCAGCTCGATTGGATGAAGACTTTGGGGATATTTATTAGTACCGCAATATTTGTAATCGGGGTGTATTTGTATTTTAATCGGTTTGATAGAATGACCGATTATTTTGACACCTTTACAACTGGGGTGTTTTTTGCCGCCATGTGGTTGATGGCAAACAAAAAAATAGAACATTGGATACTTTGGATATTTGGAAACATTATTTCCATACCACTGTATTTTATAAAAGGATTAGGGTTTTCTGGAATTCAGTTTACCATCTTTTTAGTATTGGCAATTCAAGGATATATAGAATGGAAGAAAAGTATAAACAAAAAGATTCAGACATTGTAAAGGTAGTGTTGTTTGGCCCAGAATCTACAGGAAAAACCACCTTGTCGGAGCAGTTGGCAAGATACTACAACACGGTTTGGGTGCCAGAATACGCTAGGGAGTATTTACAAAACAAATGGAATAACGAACGAAAAACCTGTGAACCAGAAGATTTGTTGCCCATAGCAGAAGGGCAGATGCGCTTGGAAAACGATTTGGTGACCAAGGCCACAGATGTATTGATTTGCGATACAGATCTGCTGGAGACCAAGGTGTATTCGGAGGCTTATTATTTGGGTAGTTGCGATCCTGTTTTGGAGAGGTATGCTTTGCAAAACACTTACGACATTTATTTTCTGACCTATATAGACGTGCCATGGGAGGCAGATGATCTTAGAGATAAGCCCAATCATAGAGAAGAGATGTTTAAACATTTTGAAAATACTCTGGTAAAGTATAATCGAAATTTTGTACTTTTAAAAGGAGGAAAAAAAGAAAGATTGCAAAAGGCAGTGAAACATATCGATAAAATATTAAAAGAAAAACGTGATTCAAGATAGGGATATCAAGCAATTGGAAGAATTGGGAGTTAGTGTACAGCAAATCGAAGCCCAGTTGGCTCATTTTAAAAATGGTATGCCATATACTAATATTGTTGCTCCTGCGATTCTTGGTAAGGGTATATTGGAGATGGATGCCAAACAAAGAACAAAGTATATCGATGCCTATCATTTGCATAGAAACGATAAACATATCAGTAAGTTTGTTCCGGCTTCTGGGGCGGCAAGTCGCATGTTTCAGTTTATATATGACTTTATAGAATATGCCGATCCCCAATCTAGTGTAGAGGCAATTTTGGCAGATCCTCCAAACGATGAGATCTATCGGTTTTTTAGTCAGCTCGAAAGTTTTGCCTTCTATCCGCAGTTGCTAGAGAATTTGGCAGCGAGAAACCTAAAGAAAAATGCGCTCAACATAGCAAAAACACTAGTTTTTCCGGATGGTTGTAATTTTGGCCAAATGCCCAAAGCAGTGCTGCCTTTTCATACGGAAACCTTGGGTGTGCGTACGCCATTGAAAGCGCAAATAGAAGAAGGAATAGACTATGCAGTCAACGACAAAGGAGTGCATTTGCATTTTACCATCAGTCAAGAACACGAAACCTATTTTGAAAAGGAATTAGAAAAAGTGCGTATGCAATTGGGGACAGACGCTCCTACTGTGGTGGTTGATTTTTCATACCAGAAAAAGCATACAGACACTCTAGCGGTAGATTTGCAAAACAAGCCCTTGCGCAATGAGAAAGGAGAACTGGTGTTTCGTCCTGGAGGGCATGGTGCGCTTATAGAAAATCTAAACGAGATAGAGGCAGATTGGGTTTTTATTAAAAACATAGATAATGTTTCTAAAAAGCAATGGGTAAACAAAACTGCAGCGTGGAAAAAAGCTTTGGCGGGCTTGTTGCAAGAGGTAGAATCGTGCTTCTTCAGTATACAAAAACAGCTAGAGCAGGAGGTAGATATCAAGCAATTAGAGGAGTTTGAAGCTAAAATTAAATCTTTTGGATTTCAACTCCAAAGTAATAAAGAGGCTTCTTTGTCGGAGCGTGTAGCGTTTTTAAACAAATTTCTCTATCGTCCTATCCGTATTTGTGGCATGGTAAAAAATGAAGGAGCTCCTGGAGGTGGACCTTTTTGGATGCAGCAAGAGGATGGATTGTTGCGTCTTCAGATTGTGGAAATGGCACAGCTAAATCAAGAAGATGCAGCCCAAATGGAATTGGTGCGTCAGTCTACGCATTTCAATCCGGTTGATTTGGTTTGCGGATTAAAAGACTACAAAGGTAGAGCCTATGATTTGCGAGAATTTGTAAACCCCAATCAGGGTTTTATAGTGGTAAAAAACAAAAATGGTGTACAAGTCAAAGGTTTGGAGCTTCCAGGGTTGTGGAATGGGGCAATGGCGTATTGGAATTCGTTGTTTGTAGCCGTGCCAATTGAGACCTTTAATCCGGTCAAAACAGTCAATGATTTGTTGAAACGGGGGCACTCCAATTTGGATGACAATGCTTGGGGTAGCTGAGGTCTTTTGTTTTTTTCGGGATTTTGAATTTGGTCCTTTTTACCACTGGTCTATAGAAAATTGACGCTGATCGAAAATAGTTTTTTATTTCATAGATGCGAACTAAATTGCAGGAAAAGTAAATCAGGGAGTTTCCTATTTCATTTAGGACGCGAAATTCGATCTATCTTTTCTAGTTGTGGTATACTAGTTGTGGTTATTTAGGGCTATTTTCTTTATTTCTGATAAAGATATTAGGTGTTTTTATTTTTCTAAAATAAAACAAAAAAAGTAAGAACTTTTTTGTGGAATCATGCGTATATAGAGAAAAGGAATTTGCGTTATCGCTCAAATGAATTGCTGGGATTTCTGCCAACCAAAATATACGATGAAAACATTTTTTGACTTTTACCAAGAACAAAACAGAAAAAAACAAAAGACGAGAACCAAAGCTCCAGTATTTTTTGATGGTATCATGGATGAAATTCTCAAGCAAGATCTCCAGAACGCTAGAGAGCTCAAAGAATAAACTCTTTTTAGGGTTTTCGTCTATAGCAGTAGTCTGTTATTGGCAGTTTTGATGCATATTAAAATTGTTCTAAATACATGCTGGCATTTTTTTTGTACTTTTAATTTCTTCACTATATTTGCCCCTGATCTCAAAGGGGTGCTTATACAATTATAGGCTGAGATAATACCCATAGAACCTGGGCAGATAATGCTGCCAAGGAAAACGAAGGTCTCTGTGAAAACAGGTTTTTGTTTGGAGAGCTGCGGTAAGTAGACCGGTCTATCGTGCTTTTTAAGCTAACTTCGCTTAATTTTTTTAATTTATAAACCAAAAGAATAATTACCCCTTTTATTCGTAAATTTTATTACGAATGAAAAGTTTATTCCAATTTGTGGTTTTGTTAGGCGCAATATCTTGCCTACAAGCACAAGAAAAACAACCAAAAGACACTATTCTAGGAAAAAAAGTAGTATTAGACGAAGTGTTAGTTTCTGCAGTTCGAGTACAATCCGATGCGCCTATTACCCATTCCAATGTCTCTAAGGCTACTATTGCCAAAAGAAATCTAGGACAAGACATTCCTATTTTGTTAAATTATTTGCCAGCTGTGGTAACCACATCCGATGCTGGAGCAGGAGTAGGTTATACCGGAATTCGAGTACGAGGTAGTGATGCTACCAGAGTAAATGTTACTATAAATGGTATTGCCTATAACGATGCAGAATCTATGGGAACATTTTGGGTAAATTTACCCGACTTTGCTTCTAATGTAGAAAGCATACAATTGCAGCGCGGAGTAGGAACTTCTACTAATGGTGCTGGTGCCTTTGGAGCTAGTTTAAATGTCCTTACCAATGCGGTTTCTAAAGAGGCAAAAGGAAAAATTGCCAACTCTTTTGGAAGCTTCAATACCCGCAAGCATACTGTACAATATAGTACAGGCTTGATAAATAATCATGTGGAGATTTCGGGTTCCTTATCTAAAGTAGATTCTGATGGATATATAGATCGTGCTTTTTCCGATTTGAAATCTTATTTCTTACAGGGGGCATATGTAAACAAAAACACTTTGATCAAAGCGATTGTCTTTGGTGGAAAAGAACAAACTTACCAGGCATGGGCTGGAATTGATGCAACACAACTAAAAGAAAACCGCAGGCAAAACCCATATACCTACGAAAACGAAACAGATAATTACCAACAAGACCACCACCAATTGCACTGGAACCAAAAACATGGCGAGAATTGGTCTACGAATCTGTCTTTGAATTATACCAAAGGAAAAGGCTATTTTGAGCAATACAGAGCCGACAAAGATGCAACAGATTTTGGCGGTGTTGTGCTAGCCACGGATGGAGATAAGACCGACGCTATAGTTCGCCGTTGGTTGGACAACGATTTGTATGTTGTGAATGCGAATCTAAATTATAAAACAGCTGCTCTCGATGTATTGGGAGGGTTCTCTTACAGCAACTATACTGGAGATCATTTTGGAGAAGTGATTTGGGCCAAAGCATTTGCGCCAGATGCCAGTATTCGAGATCGTTATTATTTTAGCGATGCTACCAAAACCGACTTTAGCATGTTTGCAAAGGCTAATTTTAAGTTATCTAAACAGCTAGAAGCGTTTGTAGATCTGCAAGGACGTTTTGTAGGCTATCAGACCCAAGGAACAACCTCCGATAGAGTTGCAATAGATGTAGATGATACCTTTAGTTTTTTTAATCCAAAAGCGGGTCTTACTTATCATTTAAATAGTAGAAACGATCTGTACTTTTCTTATGCTAGAGCGCATAGAGAACCAAACAGAGATAATTATGAAAATGGTGCTGTAAAACCAGAGAAACTCAACGATTTTGAATTGGGTTGGCGAACCAAAGGCAAAAATCACCTAATTAATGCCAATTTGTATTATATGGGGTATACCGATCAGCTTGTGCTTACTGGTGCTTTGAGCGATACTGGTTCTCCTTTAGCAGAAAATGTAGGAAAGAGTCACCGCATTGGGATAGAGATAGACGCCTATGTACGTTTTAACGATTATGTGAGCATTCGTCCAAATATTGCCTTGAGTTCTAATAAAAACAAAGACTATTTTGCACAAGAAGACGGAAGCTTAAAAGACTTTGGAAACACCAATATTGCGTTTTCACCGAATGTAGTAGTCGGGAATACCATTGGCATTACACCATTTGAAGGTTTCGAAGCTGGGTTGCATTCAAAATATGTAGGAGAGCAATATATGGGCAATCTAGACAAAGCAAGCTCCAAATTATCTAGTTATTTTGTGAATGATTTGAGTTTAAATTATACCATCCCTTTTCATAAAGTGTTAGATAATATAGTTTTACAAGGAATGGTAAACAACATATTTAATAAACTATACGAGTCTAACGGATATTTCTATTCGTATGACGATACTTGGAGCAATCCAGGAGCAACCAATACCATTTATGCTACAGGATACTATCCACAAGCAGGAACCAATTTTTTGGTAGGAATACAATGTAATTTCTAAATGATACCATTTCAAATTAGAAATGGTGTGATATATAAACTAGACAAAAAGTTGTCCGAAAAGCAATTTTCGGGCATTTTTTTGTTTAGGAAAAAAAGATGTTTTAATTAAATACGCGTATCACGCTACCATTTTTTGAAGATCTGTAGGAAATCATATTGAAATATTTGACTCCTTCCTCTTCACCGCTTATGATGGCGCCATTGGTAAGACTATATTGAAGATCATCACATTTGCATTTGGCGAAAATTCCGTCCTTTATTTCCATGGTACTGCAATTTTTGAGTTCGTGATTGGGACATGCTGCTTCCCAGGCATATATAATGTCTCCAAAATTGGCAACGATTATTCCTCTAATGCCTACGCCATCGCTACTTACAAAAATAGCATTGCCCGAAATGTTTAAAGGGGCGTACAAAGGGAGACTAGTGTTGAGCTCTACTGCAAAGCTTGGTTCTATAAGATATGGATTTCTCTGTATACTGTCGCTACTGCAACTAGCCATTAGTAAAAACGCAAAACCACATAGGGTGAAAAAGATTCTATTCATAACTTGTTCCTATATATAAAACTCCTTTCTACTTAGAATATTATGTGATTGGAGTTTGGGGTGGAAATTAATACATTTTTCCTTATATTTGTATAGATCCTCTAAAGAAAAGAGGATTTTTTGTATTTATAAAGCAAAGTAGTTATGAGTAATGTATCCTACTATACGGCAGAAGGCCTTAAAAAATTGAGAGAAGAACTCAATCAACTTAAAGATATTGAAAGACCAAAAGCTTCCCAGGCTATTGCGGAAGCAAGAGATAAGGGCGATTTGTCAGAAAACGCCGAATACGATGCTGCCAAAGAAGCTCAGGGCTTGTTGGAGATGAAGATTTCCAAATTGGAAGCTACCTTGTCTAATGCAAGGTTGATAGACGAATCTCAGTTGGATACTTCCAAGATTTTGGTGCTTTCCAAGGTGAAGATAAAAAATGTTGCCAATGGTATGGAGATGCACTATACGCTGGTAGCCGAGAGTGAGGCCGATTTGAAATCGGGTAAGATATCGGTAAATTCTCCAATTGGCAAAGGTTTGTTGGGTAAATCGGTAGGTGATATTGCTGAGGTACAGGTACCCAATGGAATCATTAAGTTCGAAATATTAGAAATATCTAGGTAATGGCATCCGTATTCACCAAAATTATCGAGGGAGAAATACCATCATATACCGTAGCAGAGGATGATTTTTGCTATGCGTTTTTGGATATCAACCCCAATACCAAGGGGCACACCTTATGTGTTCCCAAAAAGGAAGTCGACAAATTATTTGATTTGGACGAGATGGAATACAGCCGATTGATGTCTTTTTCTAGAAAAGTAGCCATAGCCATAGAGGCAGTAGTACATTGTAAGCGCGTAGGTATGGCAGTAGTTGGTCTGGAAGTTCCCCATGCACATATACATCTTATACCCATACACAGTATAGGAGATATGAATTTTTCGCAAAAAGAAGAAATGCTTCCGGAAGAATTTGCAGAATTGGCCGCAGCTATTCAGGCCAAATTGTAATAACGCCAGACTGTATCAAATAAATAAGTCCGGCGATACTGCCAAGAAATACCAATACCAAAATATAAAAAATAGGTTTGTAGCTGATCATTGGTTTCTCTGGCTTCGCAGCACGGTAATAATAGCTTATAACTTGTTCCAATTCTGGTGTCCAATCTATCGGATATATTTTTTCATTACAGGTTTTGCACTGTACCTCATTGGTGATCTCATTGGTAATGCGCTTGGAAAACCTTCTGAATATATGCTTTTGATAAAATGTGAGCTTCAAATCAGCACTGTAACATTTTGGGCAGTTGTTGGTTACATCGGCTATTTTTATAGGAACTAACTTCTTTGTTGCCATAAATACCCCCGTTTTTTTAATTTTTTTGCTTTAATCAATTTTTTTTAACATTATCTGCATGGTGGTTCCTACCTCTTTTTGGGAATGCAATACTTTTATACGCCCATTGTGGTAATCTTCTACTATGCGTTTTACCAAAGAAAGCCCCAAGCCCCAACCCCGTTTTTTGGTGGTAAAGCCAGGGTTGAATATACTTTTTTGGGCCGATTTTGGAATACCTTTTCCAGTATCACTTACCAAAATTTTCACCCATTGATCCTGCTCGATCATTTTGATGTGTATATTCCCTTTTCCTTTCATTGCATCGATACCATTTTTCACTAGGTTTTCGATAGTCCAATGATACAGAGAAGGATTCATTTTTACAAAAATTTGTTGTGAAGGTGCTTCAAAATCGAATGAAACAAGATTTGAGCTACGTGCTTTTAAATAGTCGTAGGCTTGTTTGGTAATCAGTACAATGTCTTCATTATCAAGCTTTGGGGTCGATCCTATTTTTGAAAATCGCTCTGTAATAGTCAACAGACGCTGGATGTCTTTTTCTATTTCGTCTGTGATATCCTTGTCTATCTGCTCGGTTTTTAGAATTTCGTTCCAACCGATAAGGGAAGAAAGAGGTGTCCCAATCTGATGTGCTGTTTCTTTGGCCATTCCGGCCCATAGTTTGTTTTGTTCGGAAGCTTTGTTGGTCTTAAAGAAAAAATACAAAACGGTTCCAAACAAAAAGATGATGAGCAAGAGCGCAATAGGATAGTATTTTAGTTTTTGAAGTACCTCCGAGTCTCCGTAATATAAAGTAGAGAACACCTCTCCATCATATGCGATGGTCAACGGAGGGTTTTCTTGTTCAAAATCCTTTATTTTTTTTTGTAGATAAACGCGGTCTTTGGCCTTTTCTTCGGGTATATTGTTGGGCTTCATTTCGCCGTCTTCGTATACCAATATCATGGGGGTTGTTTCGTTGTTTTGTAGCACCGTTACCAAAATATTGGAAATCGGCTGGTCCAAGTTATTGGTATAGGTAAATTCTGCTTGGGCTGCTGCCCAAAGCGCTATTTTGCGTTGCTCTTCTTCCTTGAATTTTTTGAAAAAGGCATTGGTGTTCCATAGGATCAAACTCACTATGGCAAACGAACCGATAACCAAAAGGTATGAAGTTGCATTTTTTCTGTTTGGTAACAACACCGAGATTATTTTTATTGCTCGATAAAGATACGGATTTAGATTAGCATTTAGGATGGAGATTTGAAGACTCGGGATAGAGGAAACGGTTTCTTTGTTAGTAACTTCTTATTTTCAGACCAAAATTGACTTTATTTTGATTATTTTTGTAATCCGATATTTAGAAAAGACTTAGTAATATATTAGAATATTTCAATGGAATTACAAGGAACAATTAAACTTATTGATACTACAAAAACTTACGGTAGTAATGGATTTCAAAAAAGAGAAATGGTAATTACCACTATGGAACAATATCCGCAGCCTGTCAAGGTGGAATTTGTACAGGACAAATGCAGTATATTGGATAGCTATCAGGTAGGCCAGGATGTAAAGATCAGCATCAATATAAAAGGTAGGGAATGGGTTAATCCACAAGGGCAGACCCAGTATTTTGTCTCTGTGCAAGGCTGGAAGATAGAGAGCCTACAGCCAGCAGCTTCTGCGGATAATAGTGCGCCGCCTATGCCGCCAACCCCACCGATGGATAGTTTTGAACCAGCAAAAGATTTTGACGAGGATGCGCATGACGACCTTCCTTTCTAGGAAATTGTTGCAAGATATATGACCAACCGCCTATTTGCTTTTACAATTTGGGCGGTTTTGTATTTTTATAGAAGTAGTATATTTGGGAAGAGTATTCCAACTCATGAAAATCACCACTGCCACAACCAAAATATTCAAAAGAATTTCTAGCCATTCCTTTTACCATAGCTGTTGTTCTTATGCCAGTTGATGTTTGAAATTACTGGAAAAGAAATGGATGCTATTTTTTATATAGAGAAGAAAACTAATGCATAGTCATCGCTGCGATTTTTTTTATTCTGAAATCATTAGTGTCCGATAAACTTTTTTAAAGCGGGATTTCCCTTTTAGGATTTCCCGCTTATTTATATCTTGAATTTTCCACAAAACGAGATATGAATAAAAGTACAAATTTTAGCGGACAGCCAATCATTAAACAACTATTAAAGTTGCTTTCTTCGGATATTATTGCTCAAACAGCTAAAGATCATAATAGCGACCGCTATTATAAACGGTTCAAAACCTACGATCATTTAGTGACTATGCTCTATGCTACCTTGAGTGGTGTAAGCTCTTTGCGCGAACTTTCTACCATTTTACTAGCCTGTGAAGGTAGAATTGGGCATTTGAACCTAAAGTATTTTCCAAAGCGAAGCACGCTCTCCGATGCTAATAAAAATAGGGATAGTGCCGTTTTTGCAAGTATCTATTATGCTCTTTATGGCAAGTATGCCTCTTTTTTATCGGACAGCAGTCCGCTTTCTCTACCCATAAAGCATTTAAAAATTGTAGACTCTACCACCATAAGTCTCTTTAGCGATATTCTAAAGGGAGTTGGACGTAACCCTATTAATGGTAAGAAAAAGGGAGGTATCAAGATGCACACCATGATTAATGCTCTAGAGGACGTGCCTTGTCTTATCCGTTTTACTAATGCAGCTAAACATGACCATACTTTCCTAAAAGAATTAAATTTAGAAAAAGGATCTTTTATCGTCTTTGATAAGGCTTACAATGATTACCTTCAGTACTTGCAATGGAATCGGGACGATATCTATTTTGTAACTCGGCAAAAGAATAATGCCACTTATACAACCATAGAAGAGTTCGATTTGTGCCACAGTACAAGTGATGCAGTATTGAAAGACGAACGTATCAGGGTACAGAAAAACGACCAAACTATTGATCTACGGCGTATTGCCTATTGGGATAGTGAAAAAGAAAAAGTCTATGAATTTATCAGCAATCATTTTGAGCTACAACCAGACAAGATAGCCGATATCTATAAGCGTCGATGGCAAATAGAGACCATGTTTAAACGTCTTAAACAGAATTTCCCACTTAAATACTTCCTAGGCGACAATCAAAATGCCATAGAAATACAAATATGGTGTGGACTTATCATTCAGCTATTAATGCTAGTTATACAGCGGAGAACAACACGTAGATGGGCTTACTCAAATATGGTGTCCATGATAAGATTCCATCTGATGACTTATATTGATCTATTCAAATTCCTTGAAAATCCCGAAAAGAAATGGAAACAACTAACTACAAAACCACCTGATAAACAACTGTCCCTATTTTAATCACCCCCTTGCTATTTGAAAAAGCAAAACAAAAAACCGTTTTATTGGGCTGAGCCAAGATATTTGAGCAATATCATTTTTTAGTCGGACAGTAATGTTCTGAAATAGAAAAGGAGTAAAGGGTTATTTATTAGAGTAATCTAAAAAAAAGCCCTAATAAAGATTAGGACTTTTCAATGTTGTGGTTTTAGGTATTTATCTTTACTTAAAATTTAAAAAGCAATGATGAAAATATTTATATAAAAAGTAAAGACAAGCACAATATCAGTAAAAAAAAAAGAATAGACAAATAAAATCTCAAAAAATGTTTTGGTTGAATAATGAAATGATATTTCCTCCGATATCTCAAGCCACTTCGGATGGTATCGTAGCTTTGGGCGGAGATTTGCGAGCAGCGCGCTTGTTGCTAGCCTATCGATCGGGTATTTTTCCTTGGTATGAAGAAGGAAGTCCAATTTTGTGGTGGTCTCCAGATCCGCGCATGGTGTTGTTTCCGCAAGATTTGAAAGTGTCCAAAAGCATGCGGCAATTTTTGCGAAAATCGAGATATTATATTACAGAAAACCAGGCATTCGAACAGGTGATTTCTCATTGTGCAAAAGTGGCCAGATCGGGGCAGGAAGGAACTTGGATAACGCAGGATATGCAGGCAGGATATCTGGAGCTGCATCGTCGCGGTATTGCAAAATCTGTGGAGGTATGGGAAGACCATCGTCTTGTGGCTGGCTTGTATGGTGTAGACCTGGGGCATGTTTTTTGTGGGGAGAGTATGTTTAGTCTCCGTCCCAATGCTTCCAAGCAAGCATTTGTATATTTGGTAAGACAATTGGATAGCAAAGCGTATAAACTCATAGATTGTCAGGTGTATACCGATCATTTGGCTAGTCTTGGAGCCAAAGAAATCCCGCGAGAAGTGTTTTTGAGCTATCTGTAGCTTTGGTTACAGTATATATTTTTGGTTTGTTGTAATCTTGTACCATAAATGAAAGCTTTGGCACTTTTGTACGACTGCTGACAATAATCAGTTAGCAACAAACACAAAGGTCATAGATTTGCCCAAAAAATTATAGTAAACATGCAAGCAACCATTACAAAACCAATAGAAGTCGCCTTAGAACAAGCAATAGATTATGATAGCTATAAGGCGATGATGCAAGAATTTGTAGCCAACGGCACTTCTTCAGCACCAGATCAGGAGGAAACTCTTAGCCAATTTACCAAGCTCAATGACAGTCGTATGCGACGTTGGAACAAGACTTTCAAGCTCAGCCAAGAAGAGCAAGAAGTTTTGGCTACTTATGGAAAAGAAGTCATCTGGCTTACTATTACAGAG
This sequence comes from Flavobacteriaceae bacterium, assembly GCA_025800395.1. Taxonomy (GTDB): domain Bacteria; phylum Bacteroidota; class Bacteroidia; order Flavobacteriales; family Flavobacteriaceae; genus JAOXRU01. The sequence continues at coordinate 32,286 of JAOXRU010000275.1, read as the reverse complement.
AGCTGGTGTGGCGATGCAGCCCATGCTGTACCTATATTAGCAAAATTGGCTGCGGCCTCTCCAAATATTGATTTGCAATTGGTCTATAGAGACCAACATCTGGAGCTCATGGATGCTTTTCTTACCAATGGAGGGAGATCGATACCCAAGCTGATCATGCTAGACAAAGAGAGTAATAAAGTATTGGGAACTTGGGGGCCTCGTCCTACAGAAGCGACTGCTATGGTAGAAGATTACAAAGCAACGCATGGTAAGCTTACGACAGAATTCAAGCAAGATTTACAAACTTGGTATAACAAAAACAAAGGACAAAATATCAAAGAAGATTTGTTGGAATTACTTTCCTTGAAATAGAAAAGTGATTGTACCGATTTGCGTAGGCTTGCTGCTGAGATCGAAGCTAGCCTTATAAGCATAATGTATGGCGTTTTCATAAAGACAGCCATCGGTAGAAGTACTACTTGAGGTATTTACGCTAGCTTCTACTACATCACCTTGTTTATTGACTTTGATATTGACCACAATCTTACCAGACTTTTCACAGGTGTACATCGGTATGGGCAGAAAAACGCCTTTTCTATCTATGAGAGAATAGGTAACGGAGGCATTTTTATTTACGGTATTCACTGCCGCCAAGGTTTCTGTGGTTTTATTTCCGTACGAAGCCTGAGAAGCCTTTCTTTTTTCGATTAGTTCTTTTAGTCGGGAGGCGCCATTATTGCTGCTGAGGTATTGGTTGTCGGGCGCTGCATTCCCATCGGATGCTTCGGATGCTTCTTGTGTTTTGCCTTCTGCTTCTAGCTCTTCCAGCGTTTTGAAGGGCTCTGTGTCGGCGTATTTGTTATTTGCAGCCTGGTTGTAGGCCATATGGGTTTTTGGTTGTTGGGCTTGTATGTCTTGAGGTTCTTCTTGTTGTTCTAAGGCTTCGATAAGTTTTTCCAAATCTTCTTCCAACAATATTTCCGTGAAGTATTCGTCCTCTTTTTGCCCTTGCAATCGGAGGTTGAAAAGGGTCAATACAAAAATCCCTATCAAACAAAAACTGATGATAAACGAAAGCTGTTTTCGGTTAAGTCGCATACTTGTATAACCCATTTTTCTGCGGATTATTATGTTATTCTTTAGCTGACCCCAAGTTATATTCCTCAAATGCTGAGGGAGATACTGCATTATCTACGTCAAATTCACCGATTTTGGTTCTTCTAAGTGCAGTTAAATGTCCGCCTACTCCTAGTTTTTTTCCAAAATCGTATGCTAGAGAACGGATATAGGTGCCTTTGCTACAAACCACTTCAAAATCGATGAAAGGCAAATCCACTTTGCTGAGTTCAAAATGGTCTATTTGTACCAATCTGGGATTTATGGTTACTTCTTTCCCTTGTCGTGCATACTCATATAGGCGCTTTCCGTCTTTTTTGAGTGCAGAGAAAACAGGAGGATATTGTTTTATTTCGCCTAAGAAGTGATTGCAATTCTCTCGCACCGCAGTTTCACTAAGTGCAGAGGTGTCAAAAGTTTGGTCTATTTCGGTTTCTAGATCGTAAGAGGGAGTAGTGGCATGCAAACCAATAGTGCCAGTATAGGTTTTTATTTGTCCTTGTAGTTCTGGAATTCTCTTTGTGAATTTTCCAGTACAGATAACCAATAATCCGGTGGCGAGCGGGTCTAAGGTACCAGCATGTCCTACTTTTATTTTTTTTAGTTGGAAGCGTTTTTTAAGCACCCAACGAATTTTGTTCACTGCCTGAAACGAGCTCCACCCCAAGGGTTTGTCGATCAGTAGGATTTGGCCATTCAAAAAATCTTCAGCATTCATTTTGTTTTCACATTAGAAACTCACAATAATAGCGATGATCCCCACCAAGAGACAATAGATAGCAAAATAGGTGAGTTTGCTTCGTTTTACCAATTGAATCATCCAAGTACAGGCAAACAAGCCTGCAACAAAGGCGGCTACAAATCCGATGCTAAGGGCTACGATATTGTCGGAGGCAAAAGACAATTCTCCGCTGAGAATGTCTTTAGCTATTTTCCCCAAAATTAATGGTACAACCATAAGGAAAGAAAAACGAGCAGCTTTGGTTTTGTCATTTCCTAGAAGCACCGAAGCGGATATGGTAGCACCGCTACGCGAAATACCTGGAAGTATTGCAATAGCCTGAGCAATTCCAATTACAAATGCATTGGAGTAGCTTACCTCCTTTTGGGTGTTTTTGGCGCTATCGGCGAGGTAAAGTAGCAAAGCAGTAACGATGAGCATAAAACCAACCAAAAGGATGTTTCCATCGAAGAGGGATTCCATTTCTTCTTCTAAAAATACCCCAACTAGGGCTGCGGGTATCATGGATAACACTATTTTGAGGCTAAATACACTTTCGTCGTTTTTTTTGAATTGCAACAGTCCTTTGAGGATACGAGCTACATCCTTTCGAAAGACAACCAAGGTGCTGAGTGCGGTTGCAAAATGAAGCACTACTGTGAATAGCAGACTTTCTTGGGGAATGGCATTGGCTCCTAGGATATGTTTTCCCAATTCGAGATGACCACTAGAGGAAACTGGTAAAAATTCGGTTAGTCCTTGAATGATTCCAAGGATGATAGCATCGATGATTTCCAAATCTTATTTCTTTTTTAATGGATTAGCTAAGATTGCATATACCTCTATGGCAAATCCTATGAGGATAAGTGTAGGAGCCAGACGAATCCGTCTAAAATTAAATATGTCGGGATTGAAGACATTGGGGTCATCACTTCCTCCCCCGCTCATCAGTATAAAGCCAATAATAATAAAGGCTAGTCCGATAAACATTATTTGATAGTTGCGTTTTTTAAACACAAAATCTTTGTTGTGGGTAACGGGCTTGTTGTTTTTATTATCTTTCATCCTAATGGTTTAAAAATAAAGGTCGTCGGTTTGCAAATTTAAAAATCGCTGGGTCGCAAAGTACGTGCTTATAGCCGAAATAAACAAGCCAATTAACAATACGCTAGCAAAAAGGATGCCCAACGGTAGCCATTCCTCATGTAGTTTTAGTTCTGGATAGGATCGGTGAATAAAATAGACCAAGCCACCCAAGGCGAGTATAGCCAAAAGGGAACCAGTAAATCCAAGTTGCATATTTTTTCGTATAAACGGCTTTCGTATAAAGCTTTTGGTTGCACCCACCAGCTGCATTGTCTTGATAGTAAATCTTTTGGAGTAAATAGAAAGACGTATAGAGCTATGGATCAATAATACCACGATAACGGTAATGACACCGCTAACAATAAGAAGCCAGAATCCTATTTTTTGAATATTGTCGTTGATGAGTCCAATCATGGGCTTGTCGTAATTCACTTCTTGTACATAGGCCTTTTTTTCTAGATCTGCCACGATGGTTTTGAGACTGTCGTTGTTGACATAACTGGCCTTTAGATGCACGTTTATAGAGTTTAGCAAAGGATTGTAGCCCAAGAATTCGATGAAATTTTCTCCTATATCTTCATTAAACTGTTCTGCGGCATCTTCTTTGGCTACATATTGTGCATTTTTAGTATAGTCTGCCAGAGCCAAGTGTTTTTGCAGTTGGTCTACTTCTATCTGTTTGGCGTTGTCTTTGAGAAATACCAAAATAGTCATTTGTTCTTTAAAGAGTTTGGTCACCTTGTTGGCATTTACCAAGATCAAACCAAATACCCCCAACAAAAATAGGACCAAGGATATACTAAGGGTAACGGAGAAATAGGATGAGATCAGGCGGCGTTTTTGGTAGCGTTCATAGGCTTTGCTCATAGTGTGCTCATTTTGACTGTAAAAATAATAAAAACTCTTGGCTTTCTCCTATTTTTTGTAATTTAGACCAAAGCTTTTGAGAAATGATAAGACGAGTAGCAGTTATAGGTATCGGTGGTGTAGGTGGATATTTTGGTGGGCGTTTGTGTAATTCGGATACGCATATAACTTTTGTGGCAAGAGGAGAGCATGCCAATACTATTGCACAATATGGCTTGGAGGTGCAATCTATATTGGGAGATTTTAGAGCCCAACCAGATACGATAGTGGCGCAAATAGGAGAGATAGAGGCACCAGATTTGATACTTCTCGGTGTGAAATCGTGGCAGCTAGGGGAGGTGGCAAAAGCTTTGGTTCCGGTGTTGCAAGAGCATACTGTGGTGATTCCGTTACAAAATGGAGCCAACAACGTAGCCCAGCTCTTATTGCATATACCGGCAACGAATATAATTGGAGGTGTCTCCCGTATTATAAGCAAAATAGAGCGTCCTGGAGTAGTTCGTCATTTCGCTTATGATCCGCATTTGATAGTTGGAGAATTGGATAATGGCACATCTGCGCGTTTGACAGCTATAGGTGAGCTTTTTGCTTCTGCGGGCATCGATCACGAATTGTCCAATCAGATTGAAGTAGATATTTGGATCAAGTATTTGTTTATCACTACGATCAGTGGTATAGGAGCCCTCACGCGCATGGAGATGGGGACCATTCGGTCTTCTGCTTATCTGTATCAAATGATGCGCAACACAGCCTTGGAAATATTGGCAGTGGCGCGTGCCAAAGGTATCGACTTGCAAGAAGAAGTAATCGACAAAGTTTTTGCAGCCATAGATAAGCAGCATCCTAATACTACCGCTAGTATGCAGCGCGATATGATGGAGGGAAAACCTTCTGAATTGGAAAGTTTTAATGGCTATATCGTGGCAGAAGGTCGCCGCTTGGGGGTTGAAGTTGCTGTAAACGAATTTATTTATCATTGTCTTTTGCCAATGGAGCAACAGGTTCGTAACGCATTTTAATTCAAAAAGTTACTGCTCTAAGCCAAAATGTAGAAGTGGTAGTCTTTTATAGCGATTCGCAAAAAATATTGTATTTTCACTGCGGACTAAAAATGACTAACCACAAAACTACACTTCTATGCGTTCCAACAGAAGAGATTTCATCAAAAAGGCTTCCCTGGCTGGAGTAGGTCTTTCCATTTTACCCAATATGTTGCAAGCCCAAGCAGAAAAACGACCTATGGCGTCTCGATATATGGGGTCTTTTGCAGCGCCCCAATTAGAAAAGATACGTATTGCACTCATAGGAGTTGGTGCTAGAGGATCGGGTCATACCAAGCAATTGGCTACTATAGAAGGAACGGAAATTGTTGCCATATCCGATTTATACCAAGACTGGGCTACCCAATCTGCCGATGCCGCTAAGGAGATTGGTAAAGGGCAGCGCCATAAAAATATCAAGACCTATCATAGCGATGAAAACGCTTGGAAGCGCATGTTGCAAGAAGTAAAACCCGATGCGGTATTTATAAGTACTCCATGGGAATTGCATGCACCTATGGCTATAGAATCGATGAAGCAAGGTGCTCATGCTTTTGTAGAAGTTCCTATGGCTACTACTTTGGAAGAACTTTGGGAAATGGTAAATACATCAGAAGCCACAGGCAAGCACTGTATGATGATGGAGAATGTAAACTACGGACGGGATGAACTCTTGTACCTAAACATGGTACGCCAAGGCGTCATAGGGGAATTATTGCATGCAGAGGCTGCTTATATACACGAATTGCGCTGGCAGATGCATGAGGTAGAGCGAAGAACAGGATCTTGGAGAACCTACCACTACGCCAAACGCAACGGAAATTTGTACCCCACCCATGGGCTAGGTCCGGTGGCCCAGTATATGAACCTTGCACGTACCGATGATAATTTCCGAAGACTAACGAGTTTCTCCTCCCCAGGTCGTGGGAGGAATGTATTTGCCAAAGAAGAGTTTGGAAAAGACCACAAATGGAATGCCATGGATTTTGCCGGTGGGGATATCAATACCTCTATAGTGAAAACCAACTTGGGCAGAACCATTATGATGCAATGGGACGAAACCAGTCCGAGACCTTATACACGTCACAATATAATACAAGGAACCGAAGGAATACTTGCCGGTTTTCCAACGCGTATTGCCATGGACGGTGGTGTGAAAATAGGCGATCAGCAGCTTAGTAAAGACCATCACTATTGGGTGCAAGGGGAGCAATTACAAGCCGTATACGAAAAATACGAACACCCTATGTACAAGCGATTAGGAGCCCTAGCTAAGAAAATGGGCGGTCATGGCGGTATGGATTTTATGATGCTTTATCGTATAGTGGAGTGTTTGCAACAGGGTAGGCCACTCGACCAGAATGTATATGAAGGTGCATTTTGGAGTGCGATAACGCCTTTGTCTGAGGCTTCGGTTTCTCAGGACGGTACGCCTCAAGATTTTCCAGACTTTACACGTGGGGAATGGAAAAATACCAAACCATTGGACATTATCATATAATTGCAAGAAAGCTACCGTCTATACACAGCGGGCATATAAATATAAAAAAGCACCATCTTTTGGCTCAGCCAAAAGATGGTGCTTTAGGTAGGGGCTATATTATTTCATTATGAACTTTCCTCTCCTAAGGGCATCATGTGCTGGGAAACTTCCTTAAATTATATAGGTCCTAGGTACAGGAGTATAAAAATAAACGAAGTGATTTTGTGCAGGTTTTCTAATCATTTTTGTTTACCCTATAGGTTTTATTCCTATTGGTGATTATAGACGGAACGGGAAAACCAAAAGTAAATCTACAACCATTGGATAGCTGCTGGAGGTTGTTGTATTGTGCAATATGGGTGGAGGTGTTGTAGCTGCTGGAGGCTATGGGGTGTTCGTCTGTGAAGCTGCCATCGTTGTCGGTATCTACCAGCAATAGGAGATCCTTAGCATTTGCAATGCCTTGGGTGTCGATACTCAAATGGTGGGCTCCCACATCTACAGCATTGCCATTGGTTGCTAGTTCGGATACCCTCCAGATTCTACTTAGTCGATTTTCCATCGAATCTGGCACATCGTTTTGGATAAGTGCTTGAAGGCTTCCGTTGTCGTGTCCCCAGAGAAGAAATTCATTATTGTTTAGGTTTTGTGGATTCCACATCCGTACAATACCAGTTCCTTGGGCGCTGGTATGACTTTGGTTGCTAATGCGTCCTATACCGGCAACATCGTGATCGAAATTTCCGTTGGCGGCATTGTCTTGTATATAGATATCATTACTGGCAGTAGTAAGACCGTATTTGGCACTTAAGTAATTTTCTATGATGATTCGTTGTACTTCTTCTATTCGCTTATTGAAAATAATAATTTCAGTCATAGCACCTCTAAAACCGTAAGCGCCGGCGGTATGTCCGCCTAGGTTAAAGCGATAATTGGCATGGTTGTTAAAGGTGCCTACCCCAGCATTATTTATCAGTAAGCCTCCGTTTCTGTACAATTGCTTGTTTTGGCTTGCACTGGCGCTAAAACTCCACATAGAGTAGTTGGTAAGCCCAGGAGGGTTATTTAGAAATACCCTGTTGGTAGTGGGGCAGCATACTCCAATATCAAAGGTTACATCATAAACCCAAGGGGCGTGGTGATTAAATCGCATCCCGTCTAAGGGATCTGTTGTAAAAACAGAACTGGCCTGATTGGGTGTGTCTGCAACTACGACCGAAAAAGCAGTGGTTTGGTTGGTAACAAAGTTGGTGGGTGTTAGCTTTTTTTTGCTTCGTAAACGGTTAACCCCATTAAACCTAATCTGCGGATATCCGTTTAGTTGATTGTTTTGGCGGGTAGGACGTCTAGAGCCTGTTTCTTTCATGTTTAAATCTGAAATTCCGGCTCTGTTTGTCCATTCACTTACCCTGTTCCTATTATTGGCCTGAATTCCAAAATCTGCCGAATACCAAATTTTGAGGGATGTGGTGCCATTGGGCTCTCCAACCCCTCCAGGGCCTTTTTGAGCTGGTAAGGGAACAATAATTAGCATGCAAAAAAGGAGAAATAAGTTGTGTTGTAGGTCTTTCATTTGTTGGGGTATAAAATTATGGGAAGCCTAATATATAACAAAAAAGTAAGTAAATACATTAAATAATGTAGTATTCGCCTATATTTTGTATTAAAATAAAGTATTTGCATTGAATGTAGTTTATATGCAAGGCTTGGAAATTGCTATATATAAATAAGGTTTATAATATTAGTTTTTCAGACTATATCATTAAGCAACAGGCATTTATAAAGTAAAAATCAGATATCTTTAGAATGGTTCATAATCATGGGAAATGATCGTGTTGTAAAATGGAATGGGAGCAGGGACATATCAATTTTACTACATCTTTTTGGGAATTTTTAGAAGCATAATTGGTAGGTCGCAATGGATATTTGTTTGGATTTATATATAAAAATTTTAATTATTATAGAAAAGGCTGACACCATTTTCTGGTATAAAATGATGGTTATCAACCGATTTCTTGCCACATGAAAATAGCTTATTATTACTGCCATGATGAAATTACTTGCATTCCTTTAAAATGATTCTTTTGGGTGTTCGCAAATTATTTCACATATAAAGTGAAAATATAATGAAATGAAATAGTATATTTGCTACTATAAGTGTAAGAAAATAAAACCACAACCATGGCAAATCCTCATTTCGAAAAATTTGGTATAGAGCAGCAGATACTTTTTATGCAGGAAATTGGACATTGTATGATAGCCACTGCTAGGGGATATGCTTTGGACGCGATAGATGTTGCAACCTATCGGTTGCAAATAGCCCAGTTATCTCAGATTTACAAGACACGTTTGCGCATTAATAAGCGTCAAATGTTATCCGATTTGGATACGATGCTCGGGGAATTGGGTAAAGGCTTGAGCTATATCATACAGGGGCATATTTACAATCCAAATAGGGAAGACCAGACAGCAGCTGTGCATTTGCTCAATTATTGGTTGGAAAATATGGGGCACACAGATGGGCTTTCGGACAGTAAATCGCGAAACTTGTTTTATGATCAGCTTCTTTTCGAATGGCGTAGTCAACATCGCTATGTTGGTGCTGTACATCGGTTGCATTTACAAGCTTGGTTGCAAAATTTGGCCGCGGTAAAACAAGACTATGATGCTTTGGATACCATCGAATGGGAGAATGAAATTAGGGCCCAAGAACAAAGTATAGGGGTATTGGAGAAAAAATGTAGTGAGCTATTTGTCCGACTTCTCGCAGATTTGCGCGCGCAACAAATTTTGGGTACTCCAGGGGCTTATACGGAATTGTTGCAGCGAATTTCCACCCTAACAGAAACTTTCAACAAACAAGAAGCGACCCGGTCTATCTATGGAAAAGCCCGTTCTAAAGAAAATAGCAACTCCTAATAGCCGCTAGGTCTAATTCGCGTCTATATACCTAGACTTGTAGCTAGCAACTGTAGAATAACAGCTAGAGCCCTTAAACTACTTATGATTCCTCTATTGCCGTGGGAATAAAAGATGTTTACCCTACCACATTTACAATCTTCCCTGGTACTACAATCACCTTTTTAGGGGTGCGTCCTTGTAATTGCGCTTGGGTTTTTTCGTGGGCGAGTACCGTTTTTTCAATTTCCTCTTTGCTCATATCTAAGGGGAGCTCTAGTTTAAAGCGCATTTTGCCGTTGAAAGAAATCGGATATTCTTTGCTGCTTTCTACCAGATGACTGGCCTCAAACTTTGGGAAGGCTGCTGTGGAGATAGACTCCGTATTGCCTAGTTGTGCCCAAAGCTCTTCTGAAATATGCGGTGCATAAGGTGAAATTAAAACAATAAGGTCTTGCAGAATGGCTTTGCTGCTACACTTTTGGGCGGTGAGCTCATTTACGGCTATCATAAAGGTAGAAACCGAGGTGTTAAAAGAAAAATTCTCTATGTCTTCTTCTACCTTCTTTATGGTTTTGTGTAAGGTCTTTAGGTTGTCTTTGGTTGGTTGGCAATCCGTAACTTTTAGGCCTTCCTCACCGATGTACAATTTCCAGAGTTTTTTCAGGAAACTATGCACCCCAGTAATACCAGCGGTATTCCAAGGTTTGCTCTGCTCTAGTGGTCCTAAAAACATTTCGTACAAACGCAAACTATCCGCTCCGTATTCTTGGCAGATATTGTCTGGGTTTACTACATTGTATTTCGACTTAGACATTTTCTCTACTTCGCGTCCTACAATATATTTGCCTTCTTCCAATACCCATTCTGCCTCAGCATACTCTGGACGCCATTTCTTAAATGCTTCTACGTTTAGCTCGTCTGAGCTGTTTACCATAGCTACATCGGCATGTATAGGCTGTACTTCTTGGTCGCCAATTAACCCTTTAGAAACTACTTTGTTTTCTCCTTCCACCCGATAAACAAAGGCCGAAGTCCCTGTAATCATCCCTTGGTTGATCAGTTTCTTGGCGTATTCTTGCACTGGCACATGACCACGGTCAAACAAGAATTTTTGCCAAAACCTAGAGTAGAGAAGATGCCCTGTGGCGTGTTCGCTTCCGCCTATGTACAAGTCCACATCTTGCCAATAGTCTAAGGCTTCTTTGCTAGCAAAGGCTTCGATATTGTTGGCATCCATATAGCGGTTGAAGTACCAGGAACTACCTGCCCAACCTGGCATGGTGTTTAGTTCGAGTGGAAATATGGTTTTATGGTCCATTTTATCGTTAGCTACTACCCTATTGGTAGTCGTACACCAAGCCCATTGGGTAGCATTTCCTAATGGTGGCTCCCCTGTTTCGGTAGGAAGATATTTCTCCACCTCTGGTAGGCGTACTGGCAAATGCGCGGCATCGATCATCTGTGGCATGCCGTCTATATAATATACCGGAAATGGCTCTCCCCAATAGCGTTGACGGCTAAATACCGCATCTCGTAGGCGATAGTTTACCTTTCCATAGCCTTGGTTTTTTTGCTCCAATTCGTAGATTACTCTTTTTACGGCCTTTTTGTAGGATAGTCCGTTTAGGAAATCAGAATTGGCAATTTTGGTATCGTCTTTATCGGCAAAGGCTTCTTCGGATATATCTACTCCTTCAAATATGTTTGGGATGTCGATACCAAAGTGCTTGGCAAAATCATAGTCGCGCTGATCGCCACATGGCACGGCCATTACTGCTCCGGTTCCGTAGCCAGCAAGTACATAATCGCCTATCCATATAGGCACTTGTTTGCCTGTAAACGGGTGTATGGCATAGGCTCCTGTAAAGGCACCGGATATAGTTTTTACATCGGCCATTCTATCGCGCTCCGAGCGCAGAGCAGTTGCTTCTATATAGGCGTATACCTCTGGGCGTTGTGCCTCGGTAGTTATTTTTTGTACCAGTTCTAACTCTGGTGCAAGGGTCATAAAGCTCACCCCAAAAATGGTGTCGGGGCGGGTAGTAAATACTTCCAATTGGGCATCGTGTCCTTCTACTTGGAAGGAAACCATGGCACCTTCACTTCTTCCTATCCAATTGGTTTGGCTATCTTTTAAAGGCTGTGGCCAATCTATGGTTGCCAAGTCGTCTAGCAGGCGTTGTGCGTAGGCCGTAATTCTCATGCTCCATTGGGTCATCTTCTTACGTACTACTGGGTGGCTACCACGTTCGGATAGGCCGTTTATAATCTCGTCATTAGCCAGTACCGTACCCAAGGCTGGGCACCAGTTTACTTCGGTTTCTGCCAGGTATGTTAATCGGTACTGGAGCAAGATTAGCTGCTGCTCCTTGCTGCTAAACTGCTTCCAGTCTGCAGCAGAAAATATAGGGGTGTCCTCATCACAAACCGCTTGTATTTGGTGGTTTCCTTCGGTTTCTAAAATAGCTACTAGCGCACTTATAGGACGGGCTTTGTCTTCTTTTTTGTCGTACCAAGAATCGTATAACTCACTAAAGATCCACTGGGTCCATTTGTAGTAAGATGGGTCCGAAGTGCGTACCTCGCGACTCCAGTCAAATGAAAAGCCTAGCTGGTCTAGCTGTCTTCTATAGGTATTTATATTGGTCTCCGTAGTAATGGCGGGATGCTGCCCAGTTTGTATGGCGTACTGCTCGGCTGGCAATCCAAAAGAATCATAGCCTTGCGGATGCAATACGTTAAACCCTTTGTGCCTTTTAAAACGTGCATAAATATCACTTGCAATATAACCTAGAGGATGCCCTACATGTAGTCCCGCTCCAGAGGGGTAAGGAAACATGTCTAGTACATAGAATTTTGGTTTGTCACTCTGGTTGTTGGCTCGAAAGCTTTGCTGTTTCGCCCAATATTTCTGCCATTTGGCTTCTATTTCTCTAAAATTGTATTGCATTGCTACGCCTATAAAATTTTGGGCGTAAAAATACGTTTAATAAAGGAATGCCACAACATACAATGGTATAGAGTTCTGCCATAGATGACAGTTCTTCGTTAAATTGCGTTAAAAAACTGTCAATTTTGGTATAAGTGCCGCACCATTGTGGTTTGGTAAACTTTTTGTAAGTATTTTTAAAGAATAAATAAAAAAACATAAAATTATGAGCGGATATATGGGATACATGATACTCATAGGAGCAATCTCCTTGGTGAGTGTGATAGTAAGTCAAATGCTTAAAAGTAAATTTAAAAAATATTCCAAGGTACAATTGCGCAATGGCATGAGTGGTGCAGAAATAGCGGAGAAAATGTTGGCAGACCATGGAATACGCGATGTGCAAGTGATTTCTACCCCTGGTATGCTTACCGATCATTACAATCCGGTAAACAAAACCGTTAACCTTAGCGAGGGGGTATACACCCAGCGCAATGCCGCCGCCGCCGCCGTTGCAGCTCACGAGGTAGGGCACGCTGTGCAGCATGCCCAAGCTTACAGCTGGCTTACCATGCGTAGCAAAATGGTGCCCATGCTTACCATTTCCTCTAGTTTGTCCATGTGGGTTGTGATGGGTGGAATTATCCTTATGGCAACCGATTTGCTAGGTGGAATAGGATTTTATGTGGCTGTAGCTGGACTTTTTTTGATGGGTATTGCAACATTATTTAGTTTTATTACGTTACCTGTAGAGTACGATGCTAGTAATAGAGCGCTAGCATGGTTGAAAAACAAAAATATGGTAACCCCAGAAGAATACAAAGGCTCTGAAGACGCTCTGAAATGGGCGGCACGTACCTATCTGGTAGCAGCTATAGGCGCATTGGCCACTTTGCTGTATTGGGCTTTGCAAATTGTTGCTGCGAGAGATTAGGGGCAAATAATAAAATTAAAAAACTGAACTGGACTGTCTGAATAGGCAGTCCTTTTTGGTTATACGGGTTTCTGTTATTTTAGATTTGTTTTTTTGGGCGCGTATCCCTTTGGGGCTACCGCGCTATCACTCATACTCCTCGGCTACCTCCGCTAAAGCTCCGGCTGCCTGTGGGGTAATCCGTTCTATCGCTCGCGCGGGCTTCTCGGTAGGGCAATAATCCTATGCCAAAAAGTAACTGTTGGCATGCTATGGAGTCTTATCGCTTTGGTATAGTTACCAAGCGAGGTTTTTTTTAGAAGTAAGCTTTTTGCAGTGGTGCATAGTCATACGCTATTGCCGCTGTTTTTCTGTCCTCCTTATATCTACAACTAAAGTGGCTGTAAACGATATGCCCATCTGTAAGGATCCCAATAATGGTAGTGGGCTGCAAAAGCTTCATATAATTGGTTGTAGCGTATGATGCCTAGGTATCTCTCATTACCAGATAACAAAAAAGAGACGTTGCAAGACGTCTCTTTCTGTTTTATAAGCTGTCGCTATGTTTATTCTCCTATTTTTATACGTTCGTCTATAAACTTTAGTGCAATAGGGTCGCGTCCCATGAGATCAAATAGTTGCAGGATGTCTCGCATTTTGGTTTCTTCTTCCATTTGTTCCATTACAAACCACTGCAAGAAGTGTTCTCCGTTAATATCGTTCTCCTTTCTACAATGACTCACCATTTTGTGTATCTGCTGCGATACTGCAATCTCTTGCCCGAGTGCAATTTCGTATAAAGATTCTAAGCTTGCAAATTCGTGCTTAGAAGTCCCTACTTGTGGAGATATCGCATTACCGCCACTATCGTTTATAAACTTAAAAATCTTTAGCATATGCATGCGCTCCTCGTTCGACTGTGCATAGAAAAATGCTGCACTATTGGTGTATCCTTGTTGTTCGCACCAAGAAGCCATTGCCAAGTATGAGGCAGAAGCTTGTGCTTCCATGGCTACTTGTTGGTTGAGCAAGTCCATAGTACTGGTTTGTATATGCATCTGTTGTCTTGCTAATTCTTTCATAACAGGTAATTTTTAATGATTGTAGTACAAAAATAAAGAATAAAGCTCAGATTGTAGGTTTCTCCTACAGTTTAAAGTCAGTCTAAAAAAAACTAAGCGGCATGGAACCACTTTCGAAGAGGAGCTTCTAGTCCGCAGGAAATTGCTTTCTTTAGATCTATAAGTTCTAAGGTATTTAGAAGCAGTATGTGCTGTTGGTTACATAGGGAGACAATTTCTATGCCCGAAGGATTGTGGTTGAGATCGAAATGCGCTTCCATATCTATAGCGTTTAGCTTGTGGCGCAATGCCAAAAGTTGACAAAACCTAAGGCGAATCTGTTCCTTTTTATTTTGGAGCAGAAAACTTCTGGAGTCATGATCTTGTTGTAGACAAAAATATGTGCCGCTATAGGAGGTTTGCATATGGCAAATTTAAGACTTATTTGTAATAAATAAAAATAAGAAGTTGTTTTTCTAGCCTAGAACGCAAATCCAAAGGTAAGCGCAAATCGAGAACCTTCCTCTCCAGTAAACAACGAAAAGTTGGTAGATACCATTTCCGCAAGCGTTACAAACATACCGCCACCATAGCTTTGATGCCAAGTATTACTGGTTTCGGATGGATGCCATACACGTCCGTAATCGAAACCACCAAATACTCCCAGGCGCAATGGGAGTAAGCCAGTTTTCATACGGCCAAAATTGAGACGCAGGTCCGAACTGTGATAAAAAGAGTGTTTGCCAGTAAATCTTTGGTTTCGAAAACTACGCAATCCATCGTTACCTCCTATATTGGCAGCCTGATAAAATTCATAATCGTCTCCTATAGTCAGATGTCCTTTTATCTTGGTGGCTAAAACCAATTTTCCGTTGGTCAACAATTTGTAGTTGAATGCCAAAGAGGGAACAAAATATCCAAAGCTCTTTCTCAGGTTGATACGCGTTCGATAACCCGATTGTAATTTGGCGGTCATGCCCAGTGTTGGGAAGGCTTCGTTGTCTACATTTCTAAACAAATATGTTGCTTCTGCTCCGGCATATTCTCTTGGTGTAAAAAACTGCAATTCTGGAATGTTGTCTGCCAAAAATCGGTTTGGGGTATTCTCTACTTGAATGGATTCGAAATGTAAGCCAAATTCAAAATTTCCACCGTATTCTCCTTGCCAAAGCATGCTAGGAGATAGACGAAAAGTACTGATGCGCATACGATTGTAGTCTAAGGTTTTGTCGCCATTGTGCCGAGGGTTTACCGTTTTGTTTCCCCATCCAAAAAAGTTAATACTATAGTTTGGGGTGGTATACAACACATCCGCTCTAAGGTTCCAATTGCGCATGATATGCGCAAAGGTGCCTGTATAATTAAATTCCCATCCACTAGTAGCTACATAAAAGGCGGCATTTACCTTGTGTTGTGTCGTAAATGGATTGCGCTCAAACCCGTAAAGATTTAGGGTTTCTTTGATTCCTAGCTTGAAGCCATCGTCTGGGTTGAATCCAAGGATAGGTATAATTTGGTTGCGATGATCTTTTGGTTTTTTGTGATAATAAGTATTTACATCGTAATTATCTATCAATTTTCGTCTGCCCATGGTGGTTTCAAACCGATTTTTTTTGCTTTTGTAGTCGTAAACAATCAATTTGCGACCATTCATAATGCGGTAATTGTCTTTTCCTTGTCCTCCAACGATTCGCAACTTAATGAGCTTGTTGCCTTTGCCACTAACTTCAAAACGGTCTTTGTCGTCTAGGCCATAGATCCATATTTCTGGGGTGGTAGATATATAATAGGTGGATTGGTGAATAATTTCTGCTTTCTTCCCTTTTTTGATACGGTAGACCGTGACTTTAGTAGCCCCGTTTTTTTGTCGTTGTATGTCAAACCAATCGTCTTTGTCTGTTCCTGTGATTACCGCTACTCTTCTTACTCTTTTGTAATATGCATTTGCTATTTTGAGAAGGTTGGATCTTCTGCCTCGGAGTTTACTTTTAATTTCTTCCATACGTGCATCTTGCACAGGTTTGGGGAAGTCTAGAAAGGCTTTTTCGATGACCTTGTCGGTGAGGTTGTGTTGTATATATGCAGCTTCTTGTTCCCAGATACGGTGTTCTAAGCTAGACATCAGGGCTACGTCTAGGGGGTAGGCCGCCACATTGAACCATCGTGGTTTGCGAAGATCCTCTTTGTAAGAACGAAGCATTCTAATGCCTGGGATCAGAGCC
The DNA here is from genome assembly GCA_025800395.1 of Flavobacteriaceae bacterium. Classification (GTDB taxonomy): domain Bacteria; phylum Bacteroidota; class Bacteroidia; order Flavobacteriales; family Flavobacteriaceae; genus JAOXRU01. The sequence continues at coordinate 15,965 of JAOXRU010000275.1, read as the reverse complement.
GTGCCTATACCCAACAAGCTACCATCATCCATAATGGAAAATGCTTGGTCTCTATCGCGTGGGATGGGGCGAAAAACTACTTTTTTGTTTTCATAAAAGGTGGCCCAGCGCCATTGGTCTTCATGTCTATCCCAGTCGCCTATAAGCATATCAAAAAGTCTTGCGCGCAGATAGGCACGAGTGTCTACCTGATATTTTTCGTCCGATCGTAGTTTTTCCAGCATATCGGCTGTACTGATAATCTTGGTGCTATTTCCAAAAGAAGCTAAATTTTCCCAATTGCCTGCTGCCCTTTCTTCTATCATATACAGCTGATCTCCAAATTCTAGATTGAAATCTCCGAGGGCTTTTTGTTTTGGCACCCAAAACAATTTCGGATTGGTATGATAGATTCCCAATGCCTGTGCCAGATCATCTACTGCAAATGGTGCATAAGGATGCGAGCCTGTAAATCCATCTAGTAGCAATTCTTCGGCATAGGTTTGGTCGAGATCTTCTTTGAGATATAGGTCTTTAAAAGCTACAGCTTGCAAATATTGGGTGGGATTTTTGCGCAGGGCTCTCATGCTGTATTCTTTGCCATCGGGATTGCGCAATCTTAGTGATGTAGTTTGATTGCCTCCTCCTTTTCGGATGGGCACTAGTCCTCCGTATAGGGTGTCGAGCAAAACGGTTTGGGCTGCAATGGCTTTGCTGTATTGATCGCGATAGCGTTTTCCCCAGAGATTGGTAAACACTTTTCCTTTGGTGGTCTCCGCTTGGCTATATACCGAAGCAACTACGGTATTGGCTGCTTTGGGGTAGGTTTTTTCTGTAGCCTTTTGATTGGCAGGATACACTTCTGATTGAAAGACAGCTTTGCTATCGGTGCCTTGGTAAAAGCGTATTATAGATCCTCCATCTTCAAATACATCTAGTCGAGCCCAGCCCATGGCGCCAAATGAAAATTTCCCACCGCCCCGATTTTTAGTTGGCGAAACTTTAGATCCAGAGCCGCTGATAATATGCGGGAGATTTTGTTCCCACAGATATTGAAGGTTGTGATCGTGTCCGGATACAAATATCACTTTGCCGTTTTCGTGAGCCAAAGTGATCATGCGTTTGCGGAGTTCCAAATACCGCTTGTTTTGTAAATCGGCATGAGATACCCCAGAAGTTTTTCGCAATACCGAGGCCAAAGTTCCCAAGCCTGGGACAGGATACATATGTTGTTTTACGCCATAAATGTCGCCATGGGTGCCATTGGAATACATGGGGTTGTGTATAGCGATGATTGTAGTTTTTCCTCGCGATTTCTTGAGATAACTGGCTAGAGCTTCAAAAAATGCATCTCGGGTTTTTATTTCACAATCGTCATTTATCGTAGGATGATGGTTCCATTTGGTGATATACCATTGTGAGTCTACGATGAGCAAGACCACTTCCTCATTTATCTCTACTTTCTTTAATGGGCAGCCATTTTCTGGTAAAAAACTGTTTTTACCCAGCTCTTGTTCTATATATTTTTCCTGTCTTTTTAGTGCGGTGAGTCCACTGTACCAATCGTGGTTGCCAGGTATAAAAATGGGTGTGCCAGCAAAATCCTTGGCGATACCTGTTTGCAATTGCAATTGCCATTCTCCAAATCTTCTATTGGGACTGTTTTTTGGTTCGAGGCCTTTTGGGTATATATTATCCCCCAGAAAAAGGGCAGTACTTGCAGCTGGGGCATTGCGGAGGGCATGATGAAAGCCTTTTAGAGCTATAGTAGTATCGCCTATAGTATTGTTCCCTGCGTCTCCCACCAAATAAAAACTGTGGCGAATATTTCTGTTTTCAGGAAATTCTTTTAATAGGGCTTTTTCTCTGTATTGCAAATTATAGGTGGCACAACCAGTAAGACTGAAGAGGGTTAATAGAAGAAAAATAGTAGAAATATGTATCTTCTTGTACATTTAAAGTTTGAATTTGTTAATTTTAGTTTTCAATAAACCACCGATCCATGGAGATAATTGCCAAAGCAAGTATATATGTAAGCGACTTATTGAGCGTTAAACTAAGCAATAATATTTTATATCACAACTTAAATCACACCCAAAGGGTTGTTAAAAGTGCAGAAGAAATAGCAGCGGGGATGTCTCTGGAGGCAAAATCCTTGAAGGTGTTGCGTTTAGCAGCTTGGTTTCACGATACTGGTTATGTAGATGGATATGAGAATCACGAGGAGAAGAGTTGTGAAATTGCCAAGGAATTTTTGCAGCAAGAGGCTGTAGCAGAAGAAGAAATATTGGCTGTTTGTGATTTGATTATGGCAACGGTATGGGAATATGAGCCAAAAAACGAGTTGGAGAAGATATTGAGAGATGCTGACTGTTCTCATTTTGCTCGCGAAGATTTTGGCGAAATTACACGGCAGTTGCGAAAAGAATTTGAACTGGTAAAAGGGGATAAAATTGGAGCGAAGAAGTGGCGTAAGATCAATATAGAAGTGTTGGAAAACAAGCATTGTTACTATACCAAATATGCTTTGCAACATTGGCAGCCAAAGAAAGCAGCCTTGCTGGCAAAGTTGAAAAAGGCAGCCAAGCGTGATAAGGAAATACTAAGTAAGGAGCGCACCAAGATGCGCCTAAAAGAGGAAAGCCCAGAGCGTACGGTGCAAACCATGTATAGGGTTGCGCTGCGAAATCATATTAATCTGAGTAGTATTGCAGACACCAAAGCCAATATATTGCTCTCGGTAAATGCTATTATTGTGTCGGTTGCCTTGTCGAATCTGATTCCAAAACTAGACAATCCGAGTAATTATTATTTGGTAGTTCCAACAAGTATATTTCTAATCTTTAGTGTGGCGTCTATAGTCATGTCGGTATTAGCAACCCGACCAAATGTTACCGATGTGATGTTTACCCAACAAGACTTGGCAGCAAAAAAGGTGAACCTCTTGTTTTTTGGGAATTTTCATAAAATGCGTTTGGAGGATTATGAAGATGCCATGCTCGATATGGTAAAAGATAAAGAGCATTTGCACCGAGCGCTAACCAAAGATTTGTACTACTTGGGGAAGGTGTTGCACCGGAAATACAAATTGTTGCGAAACACCTATACCATATTTGTAATCGGAATTATTATTACGGTGATTAGCTTTGGAATCGCATTCCATTTTTACGGCACTGGTCGTATTTTGGAATAGTATTTCGTGGTTTTCTTTGCAATAGAATATTGTAGGGTGTAGGGAAAAGGTTTTTATCTGCTACATCTTGCCTGGGAGATAATGTGTTATTCGATCTCTACTCGTATATACAATCATAATCTTATAAATATGTTTAGAAATATTGTTAGTTTCTTTTTATTGGTGTTGATCACCAATGCTGCTTATGGGCAGCTTAGGCCTATAAAAAGAAAGAAAGTAGTGGTGCGCGAAACCGTATTGCAGGCAAAGCCCAAGCCCTTTCCAATGCTTCCCAAAGCGCCGATAGGAAATACTTGCGGTATTGAATGGGTGGAAGTAGTTGGAGGTACGTTCCAAATGGGATGTACCAACGATCAGGGGAATTATTGTTTACAGGCTGCCAAGCCAGTGCATAGTGTTACCCTTTCGGATTTTAGAATTAGCAGAAAGGAAATTACCAATCAGCAATACGCAAAGTTTCTTAACGTAACTCAGGTAGCAGCAAATGGTCTCCACAACGATGCCAGTTATGGACAAGTACAGTATATAGATATGGCTTCTCCCAATTGTATGATATATTTCGATAGTAGTTCGGGTTTTTTTAAAGTAGAAAATGGGTTACAGCATTATCCGGTAATAGAGGTTAGTTGGTACGGAGCCAATGCTTATGCCAAATGGAAGTGCGGTCGTTTACCTACGGAAGCCGAATGGGAGTATGCTGCTCGGGGCGGTAGCCTCTCTCAGCAATATGCTTATGCGGGCAGCAACAATATTCAAGAGGTTTCTTGGTATGTTGCAAATAGCAATAGTGGAGGGCAAAGCAATTTTAACAATGTGTATACCCATGCAGTAGGTCAAAAGGCAAGCAACGAATTGGGGATATATGATATGAGTGGCAATGTAATGGAATGGTGTGCGGACTGGTACGGTGCTTATTCCAATATCAGTCAAATAGATCCTACTGGTCCTTCGGTAAGTTCGAAAAACAACCATAAGGTATTGCGTGGTGGAAATTGGTTTAGCAACGATACCCAAAAAGTATTTACACAAGTGTCTAGCAGATTTGGAGCTGCCCAAGAGCATACGGGTAAAGGTATTGGGTTTCGGGTAGCATTTGGTGTGCCGGTAGATTGTCCAGATCTGGTAGTTGGTGGTAAGACCTATAAAACGGTAGTGATCGGCAAACAATGCTGGATGGCAGAGAATCTTAATGTTTCCAATCATCATCTTGGATCGAGTTGGTGCTTTGATAATAATGTCAACAATTGTAATACCAATGGTAGATTGTATACCTGGAATGCAGCTATGGATGTGTCAAACCAGATTCCGGGATGGCATTTGCCTACTAATGCCGATTGGGCACAATTGTGTAATGAACTTGGTGGGTTTGGAGCAGCAGCTACAGCTTTGCGTATAAATGGTAGCAGTGGTTTTGATGCTTTGCTCGATGGTTATCGACATACCACAGGAAGTTTTTCTGATTTTGGTTCCAATAGTTATTTTTGGTCTGCAACCCAAGCAGCAGCCTCCATTATAAACCCAACACAAATACCTTTTGCTTATGATATTGGTTGGTCCGCAAATGTGCAAGGATTCAATACCGATGCAAATTGGGGGTTTTCTGTTCGCTTAGTAAAAGATTAATAGGGTGTTATCGAAATTTATATCATTTTTTTTCGTTAGATATAAAAGTTTTTTAAACCATTGGTTGTGAATGTAGTCTAATTAGAAAAAATATAGTCATGAAACACTTTTATTTTCCTAAGCTGTTGTTGGTGTTGTGTTTATTTTTGGTGAGTTGTGGTAAAGATGAGGATAAAGAAGAAGTTCCATCTAATCCGGTGCCTACTAGTATGTATTTTCCGCCTTCTTCTGGCGACTGGGAAACTCTTACTATTGCGGATATGCAGTGGGAGGATGCAGCCGTTCAGCCGCTACAAGATTTTTTGAGTAATACCAATACCAAATCATTTATGGTGCTGGTAAACGGTAGAATAGTGATGGAGTCTTATTTTGATGGGCATACAGCAAATGATAGTTGGCGCTGGAATAGTGCTGGCAAGACTTTGGTGACTGCAATTACAGGTATAGCACAACAAAATAATTTATTGGATATTCATAACAAAGTGTCGTACTATCTTGGCAACAATTGGACGAGCATGCCGTTGGCTAAAGAAGATTTGGTAACTCCCTTTCATTTGTTGACCATGAGTTCGGGTATGGCAGATGACACCAATTTGGTGACTAAGGCAAATATGACCTATGTGGCAGATGCTGGCGATCGTTGGTCTTATCACAACGTATTTCAGAAACTCTTCGATGTGGTGGCAAGTGCAAGCAACCAAGACTATAAAGATTACTTTAAGACTGGCTTGGAAAACAAGATAGGTATGAATGGGTATTGGGACTTTGGTCCGGTATTCAAGATTTATTTTAGCGATACCCGCAGTATGGCAAGATTTGGCTTGCTGGCGCTCAATGGCGGTAAATGGGAAGAAAACCAAGTAGTAGATGCCGATTATTTTGCTGCGAGTATACAAAGCTCTCAATCGATAAATCCGGCTTATGGCTATATGTGGTGGCTCAATGGTAAATCGAGATATATGTTGCCCAAATCACAAGAGGAATTTAAGGATAAAATTGTACCCAATGCACCAGATGATATGTATGCAGCTATGGGTGCGCATGAGCAGCGGATATATGTAGTGCCGAGCAAAAATATGGTGGTTGTTCGTATGGGGCAAGCAGCACAAACTAGCGAAACGCATTTTGCCTTATCTAGTTTTGATAACCTATTGTGGGAAAAACTAAATGCTCTTATAAACTAGTTTGTTTCTTTCGTTAAGTTTTTGGAAATAAAGTTTTTAACGATGAAATTTGTTTTTTTACGCAAAAGATTTTTTGATGCATAATTCGGGATTTATGGAAATAGAAAGGAAAGAGGTGCTATTTAATGGGGTGATTTTAAACTAGAAATGGTATAACTTTAAGATTGGCGATTATGCCAATAAAAATCATATAAACGGAGGTTTTTCTAAAAACAACTTTATTTTTCAGGGAAGCGTAGACTGGGTGATCCTATGGCTTGGTCGCATGACACTAGGGGATACAAAATATGTGGTGTCTGATTTTGACAAATAAGCAAGAAATTTGCAACACAATTAGATTGTGAGCTGTGGAGGGGTGTATTCTCAAAAAGGGATAGACTAGAAAGCCGTATGATGAGTTGAAATATATCTACGGTTTTTTTGTACTTAGTGCTTTTGGTGCGGATTACAGTTTTTTAAGTTCTTCTAATTTGTACAATCTATCTGTAGCTTCTGTGGTGTTGTATAAAACATCGGCACGCAATGCTTTGAGTCCGCTCACCCCTTGTAATGGTTCTACTTCGAGCAACTCTATATTGTTGCTTACCAAATTTTTAGCATGCAATAATTGTAAGTAGCGCTTATACTCGTTTTCGTCTTTCTTGTTGGAATATACAATGGTGATTTTTCCTGCTTGGGTAATGCGTTCTTGGGTGCTTTTTATAAAAGCCTTATCCAAACGTTTTTTGATGACTTCGTATTTGGCATTGTAGGTGCCATCTACATCAAACTTGTGTTCGTCTAAGCGGAAGCGAATAGATAAAGGACTGCTGTGCACCAGTATAAGCGAGGCTACTTCTAGTCTTATAGGTAGTTCTGACTGTAATTGGTAAAAGGCATTTTCCATTTCGCACATGGTTTGCAATTGCCACAACCGCAAGTTTTGAAGGTAAATAAGGCTAAATTTTCTACTTTGGGAAATACTAGCCCCTATAAACATATTGTGCTCTACGCCATCTGTCTTGTAACGCTCAAACATATGCGGGAACATTTGTTGTGCTTCCAGTTGTTTGTTGTCTATGATGGTAGCCATTTCATTGTTGATAATGCGCACCGAATGGTCATAATCTTTTCTGAAATGGTAGACCCCTTCTTCTTGGTTGGTAGAGAGTTGGTAGTTTACAACCATGGCCTCTAACTTGCTGGTGAGGTTTTGAATATGATCTAAGTGTGGATGTATTTCTTCTTCAAAAAAGTCGGATATGGTTTCTTCACTATCTGTTCGATATTCTTTTTGTATTTGTTGTGAGAAATATTCCAAGCGGAAAAGGATTTCGTCGTAGATAGGCAAGCCTTCCTCTCGTTTGGTCTCTGCGAAAATTTCTAACAACAGCTGTAGCTGGGCTTTGAGATCTTTTCTAATAGCGTTGTTTCTTGCAGCGGAAGAATGTCTAATATCTATTTGCCCGTATAGCGGATATACATCCTCAAACACAATATCTTTAATGTCTGGATCATGGCCCTGCGATTCTTCTCTTAAATATCTTTTAGCTTCTTGTTCAAACTTCCAAGAAACGGACGGATGTATAGAGGTGAATTCTTTTTGAATAAATGCTCCAATATGATTTTCTTCTGCCTTCTTGGAGCGCAATACTTCCGAAAGCAAAAAAGGCATTACATTATCTAGCTTATTGGCGTTTACAGAATGCAGGTCATAAGCCTCTGGAGAAATAATTTCTAGAATAGCTAGTACCTGGTGTTTATCTGTTATAGGTGCAAAAACGGCACTTTTATAACCAGAGTCTACCAGATTTTGAAAGGTGCTATTCTCGGGTTTGTTCTTTAATTCTCTTTCTAAGTCGGAAATAGAGAAGTACTTTTTCTTTTCTACAAGTTGGTCGTAGCTATTGTTGCAAAGAGAGTTGTCGCAAGAGAGAGAATCTTTATCCATGAGAATATAGGAATTCACACCTGGTATGGGTACAGCTTCAAACATATTCTCATCTTCATTGTAAAGGGTAAAGCCAACACGCAACTCGGGCAGTTTAAACAAGGATCTAAAAATTTGTTCAAACTCATCTATCATATGATCATTCGAAGCCTGGTTTGGCTTGTCTTGGATGAGTAAGTTGCTTTTTAAGGTGGAAATAGATTGATCTGCAGTAAGATCAAACATATTAGATATTACTATACCAGAGGCAATATAGCTATTTGGTGGAAACTTTTCTTTCCACAAATCGATATCGTCAAAATTGTCTAACAACAACCTAATGTCTTCTTGACTTAGGTTTTTTGCTTCCTCTGTAGGGATCATCTCCATGTAATCCGCATTGTAAAGAATGCGATAGGAGCGCATGATGTTGTTTTCGTCTGGGATATTGTAAAACAGCGGGCGGCTATAGTCTATATTGACCTGATAGTGCGACATGAGGATAATAAGGCAAGCCATGATGTACTTCTCGTCATCGGAAACATTAAAGATCTTTAGTTCAAAATCTTCTCCTGCTGTTTTTAGGATGTTTTTAAAGCGCTTAGATTTATTAAACACCAAGCTCTGAAACGGAACAGTAGCTGCTTTTATTTCATTTTTGGTAAGCACCGTAGTAAAGGTGTCTTCCAAAATTTCTTTAATAGCAGATTTATTGTCCTTTAGCACTTGTACCTCTTCAAAGCCTTCTGTTAAAATTGGAAATTGCTCTTTTACTTCCAAGATTTTATTTGCCCTATCTGCAAGGAGCGGATTGCTGCTATTGGCATGTTGTTCGTATTCGGAAATTAGTTTTTTAAAGCTAACTCGAATTCGAAAAGGGAGGTGAAGTCCTTCGTTTATGTTTGTTAAATTCTTCTTCATATGAATGGCACAACCAAGCCACACTTTGTTTGATACAAACGAAAGGAGCGGGTTGGGAGATCTTTATTTTTTATTAGACGCAAAAACGACTAAAAGGTAACTACAAAAGTACAAAAAATTTGGCGGATGTCGGTTATAGGATATCTGGTATATAAGTAGTTTGCCGAGGCAAAAGTAGAATTTGGTGGTGGTTTTTGATAAATAGGGGCTGCAATTCTAGCTTTCGTTAGTTATTGTGCTATATTTGTGTATAACAATATGCAACTATCATGTCAGCTAGTAATCGTTTAACCCGAGCCTATAAGCAAGCCAAAAGAGTGGCTTTCAATGACGATTCGAAATTTATTTTGTTTAGTGATTGTCACCGAGGAGACAATAGTTTTGCAGACGATTTTGCCAACAATCGCAATATTTATTTTCATGCTTTAACCCATTATTTTAAAGAAGGTTTTACATATATAGAATTGGGGGATGGTGATGAGTTGTGGGAAAATCTAAATTTTCGTTCTATTTTTGAGGCACATAAAAATGTATATCAATTATTGCAGCGGTTTCACGAGGAAAATAGGTTGCATATGATATGGGGCAACCATGATATGGTGTATAGAAACCCAAAGTATGTAAAAAAGCATTTGTCCAAATATTTTGAACCTGTAATAGGGAAAGATAAATCTTTATTTACGGATATTGCCTATCATGAAGCGGTGGTATTGCAACATGAGCAAAACAAACAAGAGATATTTCTAGCACATGGGCATCAGGCCGACTTTATGAATTATATTGGTTGGAAAATAAATAGGGTCTTGGTTCGCATTCTTTGGAAACCATTACAAGTAGTCGGTATTGCAGATCCTACTAGTCCTGCTAAGAATTACAAAGAGTTGATAAAGGTAGAGCGTCGGGTAAAAAGATGGATATCCGAGAACAGCCATAAGATAACGGTGATTGGGCATACGCACCGGCCACGTTTTCCGGAGCCTGGAGAGATTCCGTTATTTAACGATGGTAGTTGTGTGCATCCGAGAAGTATAACTGGGATAGAAGTTGAAAATGGAAGTATTTGCCTTATAAAATGGCAAATAGATACCAACGAAGAAGGGGTGTTGCGTGTAGTGCGCAAAGTATTGGAGGGTCCACAAAACTTAAAAGACTATATACAGCATGAAATTATTTAAAGGCCTTTGTGCGTTATTGCTTTTGGCAGCATGTGCAAGTTCACCAGAAGAAAAACCAAGTCTACATCCAGATCCACCTAGTGGAAAAACCTATGAAATGGAAGTGGTGGGATTGCAGCCAAGTTCTTTAAAGGAGGTCTCGGGTATAATTACATTAGGAGATAATAATCCTTGGGTGCTTGAAGATAGTGGTAACGATGATGAAATATATAAAATTAATTATAAGGGAGATAAACTACGGACTATAGAGTTAAAATCTGCTAAGAATAGCGATTGGGAAGCCATAACCAAAGATGCGGATGGAAATGTGTATGTAGGTGATTTTGGAAACAATAGCAATGAAAGAAAAGATTTGGTAATCTACAAAATACCAAACCCAGAAGGTCATACGGATGCAGAGACTACAGCAGCTTCTATAGCAATCTCTTATGCAGACCAGACCGAATATCCGCCAGCAAACAAAGACAAAAATTACGATATGGAAGCCTTTTTTGCCCAAGGAAATTATTTGTATTTGTTTAGTAAGAACAGAACCAATCCTTGGGATGGAAAAACTCATGTGTATAAAGTGTCTACTACACCAGGTACTTATGAATTGAGTAGGATTGCAAGCTTTCAATTATCTACTAGTAACAATAACGATAAGGTAACCGATGCTGCAATTAGTCCGGATGGAAAGACAATTGCTCTTTTGAGTTATGAGGAAGTGTATATATTGGAGGGTTTTGATTTGAGTAAAATGCAATTTGGCAAACCAAAGCCATTGGGGATTGAGATCTATACCCAAATGGAAAGCATCTGTTTTGCAGACAATAGCACCTTGATTTTAGCAGATGAGGTGGTGGCTACTATAGGTGGGAATTTGTATAGAATAAATTTGGAGTAATACCATTTTAAACTAGAAAAGGTATACTATTATAGTACCTAGCCGCAATAGGGATAGAGGCATTGTTGGAGCTCTTTGCCACGCGATAGCGTGGGAAAAGCGACTGCCGAAAGCCCGACCCCGCTAGAGCGGGGGATTGCCCAAAAAAAGAAAGTCGCTACCAAGAAGATAACGACTTTTATATGGTCTAGTGTTTGTCTAAGGTTCTTCTGGTGCCAATTCTACCTTTAGGCCTTCCAGATTTTGGGTAATAGGAATTTGGCATCCAAGTCTGCTGTTTTCTTTTACGAAATAGGCTTCGGACAACATGGCTTCCTCATCATCTTGTTTGGGTTCCAATTCTGTGTCGGAAAGAACGTAGCACTGGCAAGAGGCACACATGGCCATGCCGCCACAAATACCGATAGTACCTTCGGGAGCCAATTCGTAAGCGCGTACAACCTCCATGAGGTTCATTGCCATATCGGTTGGGGCATCTACTTGGTGTTCTTCTCCTTGGCGGTCGATGATGGTGATTTTTACATCTACACTCATAGTTAGTTTATTCGATAGCTTTTACTACTGCTTTAGGTGCTTCTTTTCTAGTGCCGTCAAATCCATCTATACCACTTACAGTAGTGTATTTAAGTACATAACGTTTTCCTGGGTTAATTATTTGATAAGCGGCCTGACACATTAAAGTAGCTTCATGGAATCCGCAAAGAATTAACTTTAATTTCCCGGGATAGGTATTGATGTCGCCTATGGCAAACACACCAGGAATATTGGTTTGATAGTCTAATGCGTTATTTACTTTAATGGCATTTTTTTCTATTTCTAATCCCCATTCTCCTAGGGGGCCAAGCTTTGGCGAAAGTCCAAATAAAGGAATAAAGGCATCTGTTTCTATTTTGTTGTCTAGTCCGTCTTTGGTAACAGTTACCGCAGTGAGTGCATCTTCTCCATGAAGACCAGTGATTTCTGCTGGAGTGATTAAATTAATTTTTCCTACATTTTTTAGTTCCTGAACCTTTTCTACAGAGTCTAGCGCACCACGGAATTCGTTTCTACGGTGAACTAAGGTAACTTCTTTGGCTATGTCGCTAAGGAAGATGCTCCAGTCTAGGGCAGAATCTCCCCCACCAGCTATCACTACTTTTTTGTCGCGATAAACTTCTGGATTTTTAATCAAATAGGCAATGCCTTTGTCTTCGTATTTGTCTAAATTTTCTAAGAGAGGTTTTCTTGGTTCAAAACTTCCAAGTCCGGCTGCTATAGCTACTACTGGCGCTTTGTGTTTGGTGCCTTTATTGGTAGTTACAATAAATTGTCCGTCCTCTGTTTTTTCCAAGGTATCTGCTCTTTCTCCTAGGGTAAAACCTGGTTCAAATTGTTTAATTTGTTCCATTAGGTTTTTGGTTAAATCTCCAGCTAGGATTTCTGGAAAAGCAGGGATATCGTAGATAGGTTTTTTGGGATATATTTCCGAACATTGGCCTCCGGGTTGCGGTAAAGCATCGATAAGATGGCATTTCAGTTTTAACAATCCGGCTTCGAATACGGCAAATAAGCCTGTTGGCCCTGCGCCGATAATGAGAATATCTGTTGTAATCATGATAAAACTATAATTGAGAGTACAAAATTAAGTAGTTAACGCAGCTAAAACTGTAACTTAGGTCACACTTAACAACTATTCTTCTATGTTAATCACTTCTGTAATTTGGGGTGCGTATTTTTTAATGGTCATTTCCACACCACTTTTTAGCGTCATTTGGTTTACACTACAGCCAACGCAAGCCCCTTCTAAACGGACTTTAACCGAATTTCCATTATCTATAGAAATTAGAGAAATATCGCCTCCATCATTTTGGAGAAAAGGGCGAATTTCGTCTAGTGCTTTTAATACATTTGCTTCTAATTCTGCTACCATATGAAGTTAATTTTTTACAGCCGAACATCCGGCCATGGTTGTAATTTTAATTGCTTCTGTTGGAGGAAGGCTATCATTTCTATTTACCACCTCTTGTACCACTGCTTTTGTAAGTTCGTCAAAAGCTGCTTCCAGTGGGGTATTGTCTTGCAATGCAGCAGGTCTTCCAACGTCACCGGCTTCTCGTATACTTTGCACCAGGGGAATTTCTCCCAAAAGCGGTACTTGTATATCTTCTGCCAAGTTTTTGGCGCCTTCTTTTCCAAAGATATAATATTTATTGTTAGGAAGCTCTGCTGGCGTAAAATAAGCCATGTTTTCAATAATTCCCAACACAGGCACATTTATAGTATCTTGGCGAAACATGGCCACACCTTTTCTAGCATCTGCTAGGGCAATATTCTGTGGTGTGCTTACTACTACAGCACCTGTAATAGGCAAAGACTGCATAATACTTAGATGAATATCGCCAGTACCAGGGGGCAAATCAATTAGCAAGAAATCGAGTTCTCCCCAGTCTGCATCAAAAATCATTTGATTTAGAGCTTTTGCAGCCATAGGTCCTCTCCAAATAACCGCTTGGTCTGGATCTGTAAAAAAGCCAATAGACAATACTTTGATGCCGTAGTTTTCTACAGGTTTCATTTTTTGCTTTCCATCTACATTTGTAGCCAAAGGTTTTTCATTGGCAACGTCGAACATGATAGGGATAGAAGGTCCGTAAATATCAGCATCTAAAACGCCAACTTTAAATCCTTTTTTAGATAGAGAAGCGGCTAGGTTTGCAGTTACAGTAGATTTCCCTACACCGCCTTTGCCAGAGGCTACTGCTACTATATTGGTGATACCAGGAATTGGTTTTCCTTTAATCTCTGGTGCAGCTGGTTTTTCTACTTTTATATTTACCTTAATTTTTGCTTTTTCGTATACCTCACTGTGGATAATTTTAAGGATTTCCACCTCTGTTTTTTTCTTGGCTTGTAAACTAGGGTTTGCAATGGTAAGATCTACAACCACCTCATCTCCAAACACATTTACATTGGTTACAGCCCCACTTTCTACCATATTCTTACCTTCTCCAGGAACGGTAATAAGCTTTAGCGCTTCAAATATATCTTGCTTCTTTAGTTTCAATGTAGTTTTGTTTAAGTATTAACTACAAATATACGGCTTATTGTTTCAATAGCCTAAGCGGGCGAATTAGTTTTTGTTCTTTTCGGAGCTGGTATCCCTGATTTGTGTTTTTTGCGCTTTGGGTATATAGAGCGGTTAAAAAAGAAAGAATTTTCTTATATAAGATTTTATTTGCTATATTTATATATAATTTAGCCCCTGTTCAATTTGTTTCCTGTATTTTTTTGGGAGCCAATCGAAATTATAAAATCATTATAATATGGATGAATCAAACAAAAATATTCTCAAAAAATCCTTGCTTGTACTCTCCGAATTTCCAAAAAACGTATTTGTAGTCGCCAATGGCTCTGATTACCTCAAAATACACAAACGCAATATGTATATGCTATATTCGATTGCTCGCGAACGGGATTCGAATTTTATGCGAAGTTTGTTGAGTGCTTATCCCAGTATTCAAAAGAGCGAGGTGGACTATTTTATTGCCAATAGCAATGGACAGATCAATAGAAAAAAGAATATTATCCATCCGATTATCCATGATATTCTTGGTTTTTTTAGTGCAGATGGTCTCGATTTTAATAGTGTAAACGATCGCTTGTTGGAGATCGCTAGTTTGAATGAGAAAATGGAAAATATAGTTCGCGATCCTATATACGAAGAAGTGTATAGAAAATCGATGGCATTGGAAAAAAAAGCGCAGCAAGGTTGACGGTTTACTCTATGTGAGAAAATAAACTCATTTGTTGTTGTTTTCTTTGTGTTTGCGTATTATTTTTGCTCAAAACTAACTAAAATGAAGACTTTTCCTTTTCCTCTGATGCTATTTTTGGTGTTTTTAGGAACTATTCGATCGCATGCGCAAACGGAATTTGAAACTGGGTATTTTATTAATAATAAAGGGCAAAAAACAACTTGTTTGATCAAAAATGAAGGTTGGAGCACCATGCCTAGGTTTGTGAAGTATAAGATGGAGGGGAGCGACATGGTCTATACACTAAAAGCCGAAGAGGTGGAGGAGTTTGGAATAGACAACAAAAGAAAATTTGTGTACCGATTTGTGGAAGTAGAACAAAGTTCTGATCAGGTCAATAGATTAAGGAAAAACAAGGAATTTAAGCTCGAGCCAACCTATACTTTTTTGGAGGTTTTATTGGAAGGAAAAGCAACATTATATGTATATGAAGATCATGGGCTTGTAAAATTCTTCTACAAAAGCAATAAGGGAACTATAAAGCCTTTGCTCTACAAAAGATATCTCTTGGATGGTTTAAAAATAAAAAACAACTCCCATTACCAACGCGAGTTGTTTGATAATCTGAAATGTGAAGGAATGACTTATAACGACGTGCTCGAATTGGCATATACCCGATCGAGTTTGATGAAGTATTTTGCGAAATATTCGGATTGTCAGGGGGTGGAAGTTTTATTTGAGAAAAGTAAGGCTAAGGGTAAGTTTCGTTGGAGAATAAAATCAGGCGTCAATTTTTCCAATCTTGATACCAAGTTTTATACGGGTGAAGGTTTTGATGCAACAACCACTTTTCGGGTAGGAATGGAGTTGGAGTATATTTTACCATTTAATCGCAATAAATGGAGTGTGTTTTTGGAGCCAACCTATAATTTTGAGACCAGCGATCAAAAGCAAGTTACGGCAGTGATCAATCCTTATGTAACGAGAATATATAATAGGAGTTATGTATATGAATATGTAGACATGCCTGTCGGGGTTCGTCATTATATGTACTTAAAAGACCGCCACAGTTTGTTTTTGGAGCTTTCCCTTGTGGCTGATTTGATGGTTAAAATAGAACCATCGAAAACCCCATATTTGCAGTCTACTATTGGTCTGGGAATAGGTTATGAATTTGGAAACAAGTACAGTATTGGGCTTCGGTACTATGGAAAAAAGAATATTGAGCCCACTCCAAAAAGTCATCAAATGATATTATCTTTATATCATGTACAGACCTAGCAAAGAAAAGCAGATAGATATGTTTGAGGGATTGGAGAATAATCTTTCCAAGCGCAAGTCTAAGATTTTGGATGATCCAT
>JAOXRU010000101.1 GCA_025800395.1 Flavobacteriaceae bacterium | reverse complement strand
TTCCGATCTCGCGCAATGAGTATTTTTTCAAACTAGGTGTCCTCCCTAAAACAATTCATCATTTTTCGGTAGAAACGTTTCAAAACAGCATACCACAAAATATTGTCCTTAGCAATCCCTCAGCAACAGCTCTAATTCTGTAGTTAAGACAGGAGCTCCTGGTTAAGATTATACCAATTACCTATATTCTATTGTTTATTAAGGCCTGGGCCTTTATTTAAAATCTCAATGTCCCCCTTCCCCCGCTCCATAACTAAGCCAGTACTTTAGCAACCCCTTTTAGCAGTGGAAAATTTTCTTAGTCCTCCCTACATCTCAGTCAACCCAACCCCCGTAATATATATAGATAGGCTAGCCTAACAGCGGCGCTCCTAAATCTGACGTTGAAATAAGTTTTTGTCTCTTATTGAGTTGCGATTCGATTTTCGCTAAAGTTTTACGTTTATTTTTTATTTTAAATAGAGCTGATTGAAAAAAGAATTGTAAGACCTAACATAAGTCTTGCCAAGAGAATACCGCCCTACCCCGGAAAATAGGTCCTTCCATGCCAACCTAACCCACCAAAAATCCTTCTCGCGCCGGCGCCAGATATAAGCCATCGAAGCCGTG
>JAOXRU010000316.1 GCA_025800395.1 Flavobacteriaceae bacterium | reverse complement strand
AAATGGGAAGATCCACTCGCAAGAGAATTAGAAGTTAATTTACAGCCCCTAGCCAACTTTTTGGCACAAAGATTTATAGGGTTTTTAGATAAGTTGCAATACCCTATTCGTGTTGGGGAGCATCCAAATACTGCTTTTGGGATGAATTTTGCCTATGATTATGCAAAAACTGTTGGTCATACGCCTTTGTTGGAGGCCATTAAAAGAAATGCTTTACGATTTTATGCTAAAGATACGGCATGTCCTTTAGACTGGGAACCTAGTGGATTCGATTTCTTGTCTCCTTGTTTAGAGGAAGCGGCTCTTATGCAGCGTGTATTAGAGCCAAACGAATACTTAGTGTGGCTACAAGCATTTCTTCCAGAACTGTCTGATCCTAATTTTGATTTAGAAACAGGAATTGTGTCCGATAGGAAAGATGGTAAGATGGTACATTTAGATGGGGTTAATTTCTCTAGAGCATGGAATTTGTATACCATTGCCAATACCCATAAGAAGTATCTACATTTAATAAACTTAGCAAACAAGCATATACAGTATTCCTTGCCCAATCTTGTAGACGACAGTTACGAAGGTGGGCATTGGCTTGGTAGCTTTGCTTTGTATGCTTTAAATACAGCTGAGGATGTGGAATAAATGGAAAAATATAGGTCCAGGTGTATTGGTTGCAGCTGCATTTATTGGTCCAGGAACAGTTACTTTGTGTACTATAGCTGGGGTTAAATTTGGTTTTTCTTTATTATGGGCAATGCTATTGTCTATCCTTGCAACCATTATTTTGCAAGAAATGGCTGCACGTTTAGGTATTATCACACAGCAAGGTTTGGCGGCTATTATTCGAAAGGAAGTGAAGCATCCACTGCTGCAAAAATTAGTAGTGTTAGTCATATTAGGAGCAATTGTAATTGGTAATGCTGCATATGAGGGAGGAAATGTAGGCGGTGCAACAATAGGTTTAGCTGTTATTTTGGGAGACCAATTTTGGATACCATTGCTTATAGGAACCATTGCCTTTATATTATTGTGGATTGGAAATTATATGCTTCTAGAAAAAGTGTTGGTTTTTTTAGTGATACTAATGA